>DATAAM010000248.1:0-8533 GCA_036260075.1 Acidimicrobiales bacterium | reverse complement strand
GGCCGGTGGTGATCGACTTCCGCACCGACTCGATGGAGAAGGTCTACCCGATGGTGGCGGCGGGCACGTCGAACGACGACATCATCATGGGCCCGGCCCAGGGGGAGGGCGGCCGATGACGAACCACCACATGCTCTCCGTGCTCGTGGAGAACAAGCCGGGCGTGCTGTCCCGGGTCACGAACCTGTTCTCCCGGCGCGGCTTCAACATCTACTCGCTCGCGGTGGCCCCCACCGACGACGAGCGGTTCTCCCGCATCTCGATCGTGGTCGACGTGGAGTCCACGCCCCTCGAGCAGATCACCAAGCAGCTCTTCAAGCTGGTCAACGTGGTGAAGATCACCGAGCTGCACCCCGACGACTCGGTGGAGCGCGAGCTCATGCTGCTCTCCGTGCGGGCGGAGTCGGGCGCCCGCAGCCAGGTGATCGAGCTCGTGCAGGTGTTCGAGGGCCGCATCGTCGACGTGGGACACGACCAGCTCACGATCATGCTGTCGGGCACGCCGCAGAAGTTGGACGACTTCGAGGACCTCATGCGACCGTACGGGATCGTGGAAGTGCAGCGGACGGGACGTGTTGCGCTGCCCAAGCTGGAGCGCCAGGCCCCGCGCCTGCGCTCCGTGACCGGAAAGGTGGGATAGCGCGATGCCCGCGAAGGTTTCCTACGAGAAGGACGCCGACCCCGGCCTGGTGGCCGGGCGCAAGGTGGCAGTGATCGGCTACGGCTCGCAGGGCCACGCCCACGCGCTCAACCTGCGCGACTCGGGCGTCGACGTGCGGGTGGGCCTGCGGGAAGGCTCGTCGTCGCGGGCCAAGGCCGAGGGCGCCGGGCTGTCGGTGAAGTCGGTGGCCGATGCCGCCGCCGAGGCCGACCTGGTGATGATCCTGCTTCCCGACACCGAGCAGGCGGCGGTCTACGAGTCGGAGATCGCGCCCAACCTCTCCTCGGGCGATGCCGTGTTCTTCGCCCACGGCTTCAACATCCGCTTCGGCTTGATCAAGCCCGACGCGGGCCTCGACGTGGCCATGGTCGCCCCCAAGGGGCCGGGCCACCTGGTGCGGCGCACGTACACCGAAGGCGGGGGCGTGCCGTCCCTCGTCGCCGTGGCCCAGGACGCGTCGGGCAAGGCGCGCGACCTGGCGCTGTCGTACGCCCACGCCATCGGGGCCACCCGTGCGGGCGTGCTCGACACCACGTTCGAGGAGGAGACCGAGACCGACCTGTTCGGCGAGCAGGTGGTGCTGTGCGGCGGACTGACCGCGCTGGTGCAGGCGGGCTACGAGACGCTCACAGAGGCGGGCTTCCAGCCGGAGTCGGCGTACTTCGAGTGCCTCCACGAGCTGAAGCTGATCGTCGACCTCATGTACGAGCACGGCATCGCCGGCATGCGGTTCTCCATCTCCGACACGGCGGAGTACGGCGACGTGACCCGCGGCCCGCGGGTGATCAACGACGCGGTGAAGGCCGAGATGAAGAAGATCCTCGGCGAGATCCGGTCGGGCGAGTTCGCGAAGGAGTGGATCGAGGAGAACCGGGCGGGCCGTCCCAACTTCAACCGGCTGCGCGAGGCGGGCAAGCAGCACCCGATCGAGACGGTCGGCGCCGAGCTGCGGGCCATGATGCCGTTCATCGCCGCGGGCAAGGAGCGTCCGCAGGACGTCTCCGGCGGCTGACCCTCGCTTCTGGGCACGTTCTTGTGGCGATACGCCACAAGAACGTGCCCAAACGGGGTCAGGAGTCGAGCGCCTCCACGTCGACATCCAGGAGGCGGTAGACGTCGAGTGCCCGACGGTCCCTCGTGGCGAGCGGGAGTCGGTGCTCGGCGGCCGCCGCGCCGACAAGGGCGTCGTAGACGGAACCTCCTGCAATCCCCAGTGAGGGGAGCCGTGCAAGCAGCGAGGCGGCCGCCTCGTCGGACAGGTAGCGGCTCGCAGGGAAGCGCACCGCCAAGAGCTCGGCGAGGACCGCGGGCCGCCTCCGGGCAGGCGGTGGCAACCGCGTGAGGACCGAGAACGTCTCGAAGGCGGCATGGGCTGACAACCCCAGCCGCCGATCACCGATCGCCTTCGTCGTCGTCGCATGATGACGGTGGTCGGCGACGACGAGCGCGACGGCGACGCTGGTGTCGACCAGGATGTCCGGGCGCCTACCTCTGGTCGCCATGACGAAGCGAGCGCACGTCGTCGTCGTCCAAGTCGAGCCCCGCCGCCGGGATGACCAAGCGGCCTCCCTCTGTTTCCAGCTCCGACCCGGCGACGGCTTCGACGCGAAGTGCGGCTCCGTCGGCTGTCACCTCCACCTCGCCCACCAGGCCGAGACGGTCACGGAGCGCCTTGGGGATGACCAACCGGCCTGCCGCGTCGATGGTGGTACGCATGCCATTACGATACCATCAAGATGGCAGTCGACGGCGATGTCAGGGTGTGCCGGGCTCGACGCCCACCGCGACGCCAAAACGCGGGTCAGGAGGCGAGCGCCTCCGCCACGTAGTCGATGCAGCCGGTGAGGGCGGCGATGTCGTCGGGCTCGATGGCCGGGAACAGGGCGATACGAACCTGGTTGCGGCCGAGCTTGCGGTACGACTCGGTGTCGACGATCCCATTGGCCCGCAGGACCTTGCTCACCGATGCCGCATCGACCGACTGGTCGAAGTCGATCGTGCCCACCACCGGGCTGCGGTCGTCGGGCTTGGCCACGAACGGCTGCGCGTACGACGACGCCTCGGCCCAGCCGTAGAGGAGCTGGGCCGAGCGCTCGCACCGCGAGGCGGTCCACTCGAGGCCCCCGTTCTCCAGCATCCACTCGACTTGGTCGGCGAGGAGGAAGAGCGTGGCCAGCGTGGGCGTGTTGTAGGTCTGGTCGAGGCGCGCGTTCTCGAGCGCGATGCGCAGGTCGAGCGACTGCGGCACCCAGCGCCCGTCGGCCGGGCCTTGCTCGATCCGCGCGACGGCGTCGGGCGAGCACAGCGCGAGCCACAGCCCGCCGTCGGCGGCGAAGCACTTCTGCGGAGCGAAGTAGTAGACGTCGAACTGCGAGGGATCGACGCGCATGCCCCCCGCCGCCGAGGTGGCGTCGACGGCCGTGAACGCGTCGGCCGAGGGCCGCCGCACGTCCATGGCCACGCCGGTGGAGGTCTCGTTGTGGGTGAGCGCGTAGAGGTCGACGCCGTCGACCGGCTCGATCTCGGGATGGGTGCCCGGGGGTGACGTCACCACGTCGGGGTCGTCGAGGAAGGGCGAGGCCGCCACCACGGCCGCGAACTTCGAGGAGAACTCGCCGAAGGAGAAGTGGCGGCTGCGCCGGCGGATCAAGCAGGAGGCAGCCGCGTCCCAGAAGGCGGTGGTGCCGCCGTTGCCGAGAACGACCTCGTAGCCGTCGGGCAGCGAGAAGAGCCGGGCCAGCCCGGCGCGCACGCGGCCCACCACCGACCTCACCCCCGCCTGGCGGTGGCTCGTGCCCAGGTACGTGGGGGCGGCGACGGCCAGCGCCTCGACGGCGGCGGGACGCACCTTCGACGGCCCGGGCCCGAAGCGACCGTCGGCGGGCAGCATGTCGGCGGGGATGCGGATGTCGGGAACAGCGGTCTCGGGCACGTGTGACAGCATGGCAGGCATGGGTCGGATCTCCACACGGATTGGGGCCGTCGCCGAGTCGGCCACCCTGGCCATCGACGCCAAGGCGAAGGCGCTCAAGGCGGCGGGCGAGAACGTGGTGGGCTTCGGTGCGGGCGAGCCCGATTTCCCCACGCCCGAGCACATCGTGGAGGCGGCGGCGGCCGCGTGCCGCGACCCCAAGGCCCACAAGTACACGCCCACGTCCGGCCTCCCGGAGCTGCGGGCCGCGATCGCGGCGAAGACGGCGCGTGACTCGGGGCTGGAGGTGGAGGCGGCCCAGGTGCTCGTCACCAACGGCGGCAAGCAGGCCATCTACAACGCGTTCGCCACGCTGCTCGACCCCGGCGACGAGGTGATCGTGCCCGCGCCGTACTGGACCACCTACCCGGAGGCGATCGCGTTGGCCGGCGGCGTGCCCGTCTACGTCGACACCGACGAGTCCACCGGCTTCCGTGCCACGGTCGACCAGCTCGAAGCGGCCCGCACCCCGCGCACGAAGGTCCTGCTGTTCGTCTCGCCGTCCAATCCCACCGGCGCCGTCTACCCGCGCGACCAGGTGGAGGCGGTCGGGCGTTGGGCCGTCGAGCACGGGCTGTGGGTGCTCACCGACGAGATCTACGAGCACCTCGTGTACGGCGCTGCCACCCACCACTCCATGCCGGTGCTCGTGCCCGAGCTCGCCGATCGCTGCGTGGTGGTCAACGGCGTGGCCAAGACGTACGCGATGACGGGCTGGCGGGTGGGGTGGCTCATCGGCCCTGCCGACGTGGTGAAGGCGGCGACCAACCTCCAGTCGCACGCCACCTCCAACGTGGGCAACGTGTCGCAGTACGCGGCCCTGGCGGCGGTGTCGGGCGACCTCGCCGCAGTGGCGGAGATGCGGGCGGTGTACGACCGCCGCAGGCAGACCATCCACTCGATGCTGAACGACATCCCCGGCGTCACGTGCGTGGAGCCGGAGGGCGCCTTCTACGCCTTCCCGTCGTTCAAGGCGGTGCTCGGTCGCGACGTCGCGGGCCGCCGCCCCGACACCACGCTGGAGTTCGCCGAGGTCGTGCTCGACGAGGCGCGGGTGGCGATCGTGCCGGGCGAGGCGTTCGGGGCGCCTGGGTACGCCCGGCTCTCCTATGCGCTGGGCGACGACGACTTGGTGGAGGGCGTGACGCGCATCGGCAAGCTGCTGGCGGGCTGATGCGTCGCCTCGCCGCCGCTCTCCTGGTGTTCGCGTCCGCCTGCAACGGCGGGGGCGACGACGGCCGCACGAGCGCCGTGTGCACGGCCGATACCGAGATGGACGTGTACAGCACCGAAGGGGCGGGCGTGGTGCACGCCGACCACCCCTCGTACCGGGGGCCGCTCGGCAACCCGCCTCGCTATACCGTCGACCCGCCGAGCGGCGGCGACCACCTGAGCCCTTCCGCGCCCGCGGGCGTGTACGAAGGCGCCGAGGTGCCGCCCGACGGCGTGCTCGTCCACTCGCTGGAGCACGGCTACGTCATCCTCTGGTACCGCTCGGCGGAAGGCGGCGAGGCCGCTCGCCAGGTGCGCGACGAGCACGCCCGCGACGTGCTCGTCGTCGAACGGCCGTCGCTGTCGGTGCCGGTGGCGGCCACCGCCTGGGGCCATCGCCTGCTGTGCGAGGAGCCCGACGTGGCGGCGCTGTCGGAGTTCGTGGAGGAGCGACGCAACAAGGCGCCCGAGAAGGTCCCCCATTAGGTAGGCCGCCGCCGGGTTCGCGAGGATGGGCGCATGGCCCGCGTCCTGGTCGCCGAGAAGCTCGCCGAGCGCGGCCTTGCCGCGCTGCGGGAGGCGGGCCACGACGTCGACGTCCGCCTCGACCTCACCACCGAGCAGTTGGTGGAGGCGGTGCGGGGCGCCGCTGCGCTGGTCATCCGGTCGGCCACGCAGGTGACGGCCGAGGTGCTCGCGGCGGGCACCGACCTGGTGGTCGTGGGGCGGGCGGGCATCGGGCTCGACAACGTCGACGTGCAGGAGGCCACCCGCCGCGGGGTGATGGTCGTCAATGCCCCGCAGTCGAACATTCTCTCGGCCGCCGAGCACACCATGGCGATGCTGCTGGCGCAGGCCCGCAACGTGCCGCAGGCCCACGCCGCGCTCAAGGCGGGCAAGTGGGAGCGATCGAAGTGGGAGGGCGTCGAGCTGCACGGCAAGACGCTGGGCGTGATCGGCCTCGGCCGCATCGGCGCGCTGGTGGCGCAACGGGCGCTCGCCTTCGGGATGCGGCTGGTCGCCTACGACCCGTTCGTGTCGCCGGAGCGGGCCCGGCAGCTGGGCATCGAGCTGGTGGGGTCGCCGGAGGAGCTGGTGGCGCGGGCCGACTTCGTAACCCTGCACGTGGCGAAGACGCCCGACACGATGGGGTTGGTCGGCAAGGAGCTGCTGGCCAAGGCCAAGCCGGGCATCCGCATCGTCAACGTGGCCCGAGGTGGCATCGTCGACGAGGAGGCGCTGGCCGAGGCGATCCGCGAGGGGCGGGTTGCGGGTGCCGCGCTCGACGTGTTCGCCACCGAGCCGACCACGTCGTCGCCGCTGTTCGAGCTCGACGCCGTCGTGGTGACGCCGCACCTGGGCGCCAGCACCGCCGAGGCCCAGGACAAGGCGGGCGTGACGATCGCCGAGCAGGTGATCCTGGCGCTGGCCGGCGACTTCGTTCCCTTTGCCGTGAACGTCAATGCGGGCGAGGCATCGGAGACGGTGCGGCCGTTCCTCCCGCTGGCCGAGCGCCTGGGCCGCATGTACGCCGCCGTCAACGAGGGCATCCCGTCGGTGCTCGAGATCGCCTACCAAGGCGCCATCGCCGACTACGACACCCGCATCCTCTCGCTCTCGGTCCTCAAGGGCCTGTTCGCCGCGGGCGGCAGCACCGAGCAGGTGTCGTACGTCAACGCGCCGCAGTTGGCGGAGGAGCAGGGGCTCGAGGTGCGGGAGGTCAGCAGCTCCACGTCGCACGACTACGTCAACCTGGTGACGCTGCGGGGCGGCGAGCACGCGGCAGCGGGCACGCTGTCGGGGGCGCGGGGTGAGCCCCGCCTCGTGATGGTCGACGACCACGAGCTCGACGTGCCGTTCTCGCGGCGCATGCTTTTGGTGCGCAACGACGACCGGCCCGGCGTGGTGGGCTACGTGGGCACCGTGCTGGGCGAGGCAGGGGTGAACATCGCCGACATGGCGCTGGGCCGGGCCCGCGCCGGGGCCACCGCGCTGATGGTGCTCGCCCTCGACCAGCCGTTGCCGCCGGACGCCGCCGAGCGGCTCGCCTCCGGCCCCGGCATCCTCGACGTGCACTGCGTCGACGAGCCCTGATCCATCCGTTCTCTTCCCCGTCGGCGCACTCCGGTGCGCCCTCGGGGAAGAGAACGCGGGGTGCCGCTAGCGCTTGGCGCGGGTGAGGCCGTCGGCCTCGGCGTCGGCCTCGCTGCGGTAGCAGCGGTCGGGCACCGTGCGGGCGTAGGCGAACATGCCGGGCAGGTGGAAGAGCTTGCTCGACAGCTTGGCCTTCACCGGGTGCGATGGCGGGCACACCGAGCCTGTGGGCTCCACCCACGCGGCGGGCGCGGCCGCCTTCCTGCCCGCCGCCTTCTTGGTGGCCGGTGCCTTCTTGGTGGTCGCCTTCTTGGCGGCCGACTTGCGGACCGGGGCGGGCGTGGCGTCCTCGGTCTGGAGCGACGGCACCTCGGGCTCGGCGGACAGCGTCGACTGGGGGTGGTCGGGCGTGGGAGCCGCCTCCTGCGTGGGCTCGGCCGTCGGCGGCCAGGCGGGCGGTGCCTCCTCCTCGCGGCCGCGGCTGTCGCGCCGGGCCTGCACCGTCTTCACCACTGCGGCCACGACGCCGGTGAGCAACCCCAGGCGCAACCCGATTCGGAACGACCGCCGGACCATGGGCCCCCAACCTACCTTGACGAGTCGGTGCCGTCCTGCGACGATGTCTCGGACATGCGGCAGACGACCACCACCGTCCTCCTCCTTACGTAGCGGCGAGCTCCCGTCCGGGAACTCGCCTCCGCCTCCTGCGCCTCCGGCCAGGAGGTTTTTTGTTTCCCGACCCGATGACCGAAGGAACTCCGATGGCCGACCGGTTGATCATCTTCGACACGACGCTGCGAGACGGCGAGCAGTCCCCCGGGATCTCGCTCGACCCCGCCGAGTTACTGGAGATCGCCGAGCAGTTGGCGCGCCTCGGGGTCGACTACATCGAAGCGGGCTTCCCCGTGGCCAGCCAGGGCGACTTCGACGCCGTGCAGGCGATCGCCCGCACGGTGCACGGCCCGGTCATCGCCGGGTTGTCGCGCACGCACATCGCCGACGTCGACCGCTGCTGGGAGGCGCTCGCGGACGCGGACCGCGGGCGCATCCACGTCTTCATCTCCACCAGCCCGCAGCACATGGAGCACATGCTGAAGATGACGCAGGCCCAGGTGCTCGAGCAGACCCGCGCCGGGGTGGCCCGCGCCCGTGAGCACACCGACGACGTCGAGTTCAGCCCCCAGGACGCCACCCGCACGCCGCTCGACTTCATGCTGGAGGTGCTCCAGGCCGCGGTCGACGCGGGCGCCACCACGCTCAACATCCCCGACACCGTCGGCTACGGCATCCCGTGGGACTTCGGCGCCCTCATCCAGTACATCCGCCGCGAGGTGAAGGGCGACTACATCACGTCGACCCACTGCCACAACGACCTCGGCCTGGCCACGGCCAACTCGCTGGCTGGCGTCCAGGCGGGCGCCCGGCAGGTGGAGGTGTGCGTCAACGGGATCGGAGAACGGGCCGGCAATGCCGCCCTCGAAGAGGTCGTGATGGCGATAAAGATCCGCCCCGACCAGTTCCCCGGCGTGGAGGTCGGCGTGCGCACCGAGGAGCTGGCCCGGACCAGCCGCATGGTGGCCCGGCTCACCGGCTAC
>DATAAM010000247.1:0-25954 GCA_036260075.1 Acidimicrobiales bacterium | reverse complement strand
GGGGCCGCTCGTCCGGCTCGCAGGCAACCTGCCGCCGCCTCTTCAGGCGGTGGGCGACGACGTGCGGGGCTGGCTGGGTGGCGTGCCCCTGGCCGGGGTGGAGGCCGCCTGCGACGCCGTCCGCAGCCTGCTCCCCGACCTGCGCCGGGTGGCCGAGCAGGTCGAGGCAGCCCGCGCCCTGCGGGCCCGGGTCGACGTCGAGCGCACGGCGGCCGCCGAGGCCGAACGGGCGGCGGACAAGGCCACAGCCGAGGAGGAGGAGCGCGCTCGCCGGCTCGAGGAGGCCCGCGCCGCGGCGGAGGCGGCGCGCCTGGCTGCTGCCGCCCTGCCCCGACTGAAGGCGGAGGCCGACCGGGCCGCGGCCGCCGCAGCTGCCGCGGTCGCCCTGCCGGAGGCGGAGCAGGCCCTGGCCGCGGTCACCGAGAAGGCGATCGCCGCACGAGGCGTCTCCGTGGAGTGGGGCGAGCGGCACGTGCGCCTGCTCGAACAGCGGTTGCAGGGCATGGCGGGCGAGCTGGCAGCGGGGCTGCGGCCTGGCGACCCCTGCTCGGTGTGCGGCAGCACCGAGCACCCGCAGCCGGCACCGCCGCCGCTCCACCGGGTCACCGATGCCGAGCTCACGGCGGCCGTCAAGGAGCGCACGTTCGCTGAGGAGCAGGCCGACACACTCGCCTCGGCCCGGGAGGCGGCCCAGCGCCGCGTCGAGGAGCTCCGCGCCGTGCTCGTCGCCTTCGACGGTGATCCCGCCGAGGTGACGGCCGCTCTCGAAGAGACGGCCATGGCGGCGGCGAACGGCCCCGCGCTCGACGCTGCCGTGCAGGCGCTCGAGGCCGAGCAGGCCGAGTCGTTGCGGGTGGCCCTCGAGGCGCGGGAGGAGGCGGCCCGGCGGACGGCGGTGGCCGACCAGTTGGACCGCGAGGCGGCCGCGATCGAGGCGGAAGCGCGGGCGGCGTGCGGCGACGGCACCGATCCCGCGCTGGTGGTGGCCACAGGCGAGCTGCTGCTCGACGCCTTGGAGGAGCTGCGGGCCGCCGTGGGCCGCCAGGCCACCGCGGCCGACCGCAAGGAGCAGGCGTCGATCCAGCTCTCGGGCCAGGCACAGGCCTTCGGCTTCGGGTCGGTGGCGGCGGCGTCGGCTGCCCTGCTCGCAGACGCCGAACGACAGGCGCTGGCCGAGCGGGTGGAGGCCGACCGCCGGGCGCGGGCGACCGCCGAGGCGGTGCTGGCCGAGGCCGAGGCGGCGCCCGACGACGAGGAAGAGGTACCCCCGCTCCACAACGCCGAAGGTGAGCTGGCCGAGGCGGGCGAGGCGCTCCGGGCGGCGGGGGCCCGGGCCACCGCCACGAGGACGACGGCCGGGGAGCTCGAGCGCCTGGTGGCGCAGCACGCCGAGGCGGAGGCGGCCTTGGCGCCGGTGGCGCGGGAGGCGGAGCGCGTCCGGCGTCTGGGCGAGGTGTGCAACGGCACCGGCAACGAGCGCCGCATGTCGCTCGAGCGCTACGTGCTGGCCGCCCGCATGGAGGAGATCACGGCGGCGGCGGGCCGCCGCTTCCAGTCGATGAGCGACGGGCGCTACACGCTGCGTCACAGCGACGAACGGGTGAAGGGCGGCGGGGCGTCGGGCCTGTCGATCGTGGTCGTCGACGCCTGGACGGGCGTGGAGCGCGACGTGCGCACGCTGTCGGGCGGCGAGACCTTCCAGGCCTCCCTGGCCTTGGCCTTGGCCGTGGTCGACGTGGTGCAGCAGCACGCGGGGGGCGTGCACATCGACGCGCTGTTCGTCGACGAGGGCTTCGGCACCCTCGACGCCGACGCCCTCGACCAGGCCGTGGCCGAGCTCGAACGGCTGCGGGAGGGCGGCAGGCTGGTCGGCATCATCAGCCACGTGGCCGCCCTGCACGGCCGCATCCCTGCGGGCATCGAGGTGGTCAAGGCGGCGGCGGGCTCCACCGTGCGGGTGGGCACGGCCGCCTGATCGGAAGCCGCCTCGCGCGACAATGGGCAGCGACGGTCGAGTCGGCCGGGTGGCCGCGGCACGGGAGACCGTGTCGAGGAAGGTCGGGACTCCGCAGGGCAGGGTGCCGGTTAACGGCCGGTCGGGGCGACCCGCAGGACAGTGCCACAGAGAACAGACCGCCGATGGCCGGGCAACCGGCACAGGCAAGGGTGAAACGGTGCGGTAAGAGCGCACCAGCGCCCCGGGCAACCGGGGCGGCTCGGTAAACCCCACCCGGAGCAAGGCTGAACGTGGGACGGGCGGCCCGTCCGATGTCCCCAGGTAAGCCGCACAGATGGATGGCCACCCATCCGGATCCCCGCAAGGGACCGGTGGACAGAATCCCGCCTACAGGCCGACTCGACCGTCACCACCATCCTCGTTCTGGTGGGGGGAATCGACCGCCGGCGGTTGATCCTCCCACCAGAACGGGCTCAAGGTCACTCTCCGCGCGTGCCGATGACGCGGCCCGATGGGCGATTCGCTCCACCCCGAGGCGCTGGCGGCCGCCCGCACCGGCGCCGGGTGGGCGTTCGAGCGCGTCTTCGCCGCCTTCGCCCCCGCCGTGTGCGGCTACCTGCGGGCCCAAGGCGCCCGCGACCCCGAGGGCGAGACCAACGAGGTCTTCCTGCGGGTCCACCGCAGGCTGCCCGCCTTCGAGGGCGACGTCGATCGCTTCCGCTCCTGGGTCTTCGCCATCGCCCACAACTACGTGGTCGACCAGCGCCGGTGGCTGCGGCGACGACCGGTCGAAGACGTGGTGGCCGACACGCCCGTCCGCCCGACCGGCCGGGACGCAGGCGAGGAGGCCTTGGCCCGCGTGGCGGCGGCCGACGTGCGGGCGCTGCTGGGCACGCTCTCCCCCGACCAGCGCGACGTGCTCCTCCTGCGGTTCCTGGCCGACCTGTCGATCGAGCAGACGGCGGCGGCCACCGGCCGCACGGTCACCGGTGTCAAGGCGCTTCAGCGGCGCGGGCTCGACGCCCTGCGCCGCCGCCTCGCCGCCGTCTCCGGGCCGGCCGTATCCCTGATCGACCGGTCGACGTTCACCACCACGTGATGCACGGCGAGGCGACCGACCCCCGAGTGGCAGCGATCCTGGACGACCTGCGGGCCGCCTACGGCCCCACCCCCGTGGTGCCCGACGCCCGGCTCCAGGCGCTCTTCGACGCCCATCCGGTCGCCGCCGTGCCCCCGTCCCCGCACGTCCCGAGGAGCCGCCGCATGTTGTCCGACCTGTTGACCAGCCTGCCCGGGAAGATCGCCGCGGGCTTCGTCGGCGCCACGCTCGCCTGGGGTGGCCTCGGCGTGGCGGGCGCCGTGCCCGGCCCGTTGGGCCTGGCGTCCTCTGAGGACGAGGTCGAGGCGCCCGCCACCGAGGACGTCGACACCACCGACGAGGCCGACGACACGGAGTCCACGGAGACCGAAGGCACGGAGGAGACCGAGAGCACCGGCGAGGCCGAAGAGGCCAAGGACACGGAGGACGTCGAGGGCACCGACGAGGTCGAGGACGACGGTGAGCTGCCCGAGGCGCCCACATCGGCGAGCGAGGCCGCCCACATCCACGACTTCGACGAGGCATGCGGCAACCACGGGAAGTACGTGTCCCACTTCGCCCGCACCGGCGAGGAGCCCGAGTGCGCCACCGAGGCCCGCGACGAGGCCGCGGGCGAGGACGGCGAGGACGAAGGCACCGACACGACCAAGACGGACACGACCGAGACGGTCGACGCCGCCGACGCCGAGACGACGCCCGACGACGACGCCAAGGGCCACGGCAAGGCCAAGAAGGGCGGCAAGGCCGCCGGCAAGGGCGGCAAGGGCAAGGGCCGCCGCTGAGCCGAACCCGATCCTCCCCCACCCCCTGACCCCGGCAGCGGCTTCGGCCGCTGCCGGGTCGCGTCCGACGTTGTCGGCGCCGACCTTCTAGCGTGATCCGCATGTCCCTCTACGACATCCCGCTCAAGACCCTGCACGGCGAGCCGACCACGCTGGCCGAGCACAAGGGGAAGGCGCTCCTTCTCGTCAACGTGGCGTCGAAGTGCGGACTCACGCCGCAGTACACCGGCTTGGAGCGCCTGCACGAGGCCTACGCCGACCGCGGCTTCAGCGTGCTCGGCTTCCCGTGCAACCAGTTCGGCGAGCAGGAGCCGGGCTCGCCCGCGGAGATCGAGACGTTCTGCTCGACCACCTACGGCGTGACGTTCCCCCTGTACGAGAAGATCGATGTCAACGGGGAGGGCCGCCACCCGCTGTACGAGCAGCTCACAACCGTGCCCGACGAGGAGGGCAAGGCGGGCGACATCGTCTGGAACTTCGAGAAGTTCCTCGTCTCGCCGGAGGGCGAGGTGGTCAAGCGCCTGCGCCCGCTGGTCGAGCCCGAGGCCCCCGAGCTGGTCGAGGCGATCGAAGCCACCCTGCCTCGCGACTGATCAGCGGGGCAGGTGGCTGCACTCGTTGAACGAGCGCAGCACCGGGCCGTGCGGCCCCACGCCCACCCGGCACACCGAGGCCACCTCGAGGAACATCCGCCACGCCGACTCGTCGCGCGCCCCCAGCGCCCAGGCCACGGCCGCCTTGATCGGCGACACGTGGCTGACGACGACGACATCGCGCTCGGCCGCCTCCCCAACCAGCTCGGTGCACGCCGCCCGCACCCGCTCGCCCACCTCGGCCAGCGACTCGCCGCCCGGAGGCCGGTAGCGGGCGTCGGCCCGCCACTGCTCCCACAGGTCGGCGGGCACCTCGGCCAGCGGCCGGCCGTCGTAGTCGCCGTAGTCCATCTCGACCCAGCGCTCGTCCACCTCCACGGGCAGGCCGAACACCTCCGCCGTCTCCCGGGCCCGCCGCAGCGGGCTGCTCACGACCCGCGCCGCGTCTCCCACCGCGGAAGCCAGCGAGGCCGCCTGGCGCCGGCCGAGCTCGCTCAGCGGCACGTCGAGCCGGCCCTGCAGGCGACCCTCGGCGTTCACCTGGGTCTGGCCGTGGCGGACGAGCACGAGCACGGTGCCGACCCTACGGCACCCGGTCCTCGGCCTCGCGCACGCCTGCGAACCACCACAGCGCCGCCAGGCCCGCCACCTCCATGGCCGCCACCAGCAGGGGCGAGCGGTCGAAGCTGGGCAGCGCGGAGTCGCCGAACGACCAGCCCGTGAACGGCCACCAGAACACGTCGGTGCGCGCCCACATGCCGTCGAGCACGAGGTGCAGGAACGTGCCGATGGGCACGGCCAGCAGTCGCCGCCGCAGGGGACGCCGCCGCACCAGCATCACCACCCCCAGCAGCGCCACCGAGAACGACAGGCTGTGCAGCACCCGCGCCCCGCCCAGCACGCCGTCCACCACGTCGGGCAGCAGGGCGCCCACGACCACCAGCCGGTAGTCGATGCGAGGATCGTGGAAGACCTGCCACACCAGGAGAACGGACAGGCCCGCGAACCAGAGGAGCATCAGGGCACCCGGAGCGGAAGCGGAGCAGGGACTGGGCCGGCTGGGCAGGGCACCCGGCCGCCACCGCGATGAGCCGTCAGGCGAAGAGCCGTCGATGCAGACCTGCGGAGCGGAAGCGGAGCAGGGACTGGGCCGGCTGGGCAGTGCACCCCGGCCGCCACCGCGATGAGCCGTCAGGCGAAGGGCCGACGATGCACACCTGCGGAGCGGAAGCGGAGCAGGGACCGGGCCGGCTGGGCAGGGCACCCGGCCGCCACCGCGAGGAGCCGTCAGGCGAAGAGCCATCACCGCACGAGGATGCGGCCGCACTGGTCGCAGAAGACCAGGGTGTCGGGCGGCTCCCGCTTGATGCGGTCCAGCTCGGTGGCGGGCAGGGTGAGGTGGCACCCTGTGCACGAGGGCCCCACCAGCCGGGCCGCCCCCACCCCGCCGAGCTTGGCCCGCAGCCGCTCGTAGGTGGCCAGCAGGTCGCCGGGCACGCCTGCCGCCGCCGCCTCGCGCTCGGATCGACGGGTGGCCAGGTCGGCATCGATGACCTCCTCGGCGGCGCCGACGGCCGACCGCAGCCGTTCGATGTCGGCCACCACGCCCGCCCGCTCCTCGGCCAGCGTGGCCAGCTCGGCGTCGACCGGCTCCGCCTCCTCCATGGCCAGCAGCACATCGTCCTCCAGCGAGGAGCGACGGGCCTTGAGGGCGTCGACCTCCTCCGACATCGCCGTCAGCTCGCGCGACGCCGACACCGTCCCGGAGTACAGCCGCTTCTCGATCTCGACGATGCGCGACTCCGTGCGGGACACCTCCTGTTCGAGCCTGCTCTCCCGCCCTCCGATCTCGTCGCGCCGCCCCTGGGCCTCGGCGACGCGGGCGTCGACGACGGCCAGCCGGGCCTCGGCGGCGGCCAGCTCCGCCCGCTCCGGCAGCGTGGCCCGGCGGTGCTCGAGCTGGTCGCGGGCGGTGTCGAGCTCCTGCACGACGAGCAGCGTCTCGAGCACGCTCACCTCAGGGCTTCTCCGGCTTGCCCTGGCCGCCGTCGGTCACGGGCGGCGAGGACGTCGGCACGGGCGCGGCCGTGGTCGGCGGCGGGGGCGCGGTCCACGGCACCGCCTCGGTGCTGGGCGGAGCTCCCGGCACGGTGGTGGACGACGACGTGGTCGAGGTGGTCGGCCGTGTCGTGGAGTACTTGTCCTTGATGAACTTGCCCTTGGGAATCTTCCCGGACGGCGCCGCGAACGGCACGGGGTCGGTGCCCTCGAGCGCCTGCGACATGTAGGCGTTCCAGATCAACGAGGGGATGCAGCCGCCCGTGACCCGCCCGCACGGCGCCACGTTGCGCATGGAGACGTTGCCTTCGGGCGAGCCCATCCACACGGCCGTGGAGAGCTGCGGCGTGTAGCCCACGAACCAGGCGTTCTCCCAGTTCTGCGAGGTGCCGGTCTTGCCCGCCACCTGCCGGCCGGACAGGCGGGCCCGGGTACCCGTGCCGCCCTCCACGACCCGACGGAGCACCTGCGTGGCCACCCGCGCTGTCTGCACCGACACCACCCGGCGGCCCCGGTCGCCTCCCTCGAACACGACGTCGCCCTTGCGGTCGACCACCTTCTCCACGAACCGGGGCGCGTGGTAGACGCCGTCGTTGGCGATGGTGGCGTAGGCCGCCGCCATCTCGAGCGGGGTGGCCTCCTCCGCCCCCAGCGAGATCGACGGCACCACGTCGATCCGGTCGCGCGGGATGCCCAGCCTGCCCGCCATGTCGGCCACCTTCTCCAAGCCGATGTGGGCACCCAGGCGCACGTACGCGCAGTTCACCGACTTGGCGGTGGCCTCGGCCAGCGTCATCACGCCGCCCGACCCCTCCGAGTAGTTGCCCGGTGTGTAGAGCTGGTAGCCCGGGATCTTCACCGTGCAGCCGTCCTGGCCGTTGATGGTGTCGTTGGGGCTGTAGCCCTCCTCGAGCGCGGCGAGCAGCACGAACGTCTTGAACGACGAGCCCGGCTGGCGCTTGCCCTGGGTGGCGAGGTTGTACTTCTCGCTGTTGAAGTCGTCGCCCGCCACGATGGCGCGCACGGCGCCGGTGCCGGGCTCCACCGACGCCAGCGCGGCGGCGAACCGTCCGCGGGTGTTGGGCAGCCGCTGCTTCACCGCCTCCTGGGCCGCCTTCTGCATCCTCGGGTCGAAGGTGGTGTGGATGCGCAGGCCGCCCTTGAACACCGCGTTGTAGCGCTCTGTGGGGGTGTCGCCCAGCCGCTTGTCGTCGAGCAGGCGCTGCTTGACCTCCTCCACGAAGTAGTCGTTGGGGGGCGGCTCGGGGTTCACGAGCTTCGACGGCAGCGGCGTCTCCTGCAGCTCGGCCACCCGCCCCGGCGGCAGGTGACCGTTCAGGACCATGCGGTCGAGCGCCATGTCGCGGCGGGCCCGGGCCTGCCGGGGGAAGCGGATGGGGTCGTAGCCCACCGGGTTGCGAATGATCCCGGCCAGGAGGGCGGCGTCGGCGGCCGAGAGGTCCTCCACGTCCTTGCCCCAGTAGCGCTCGGCCGCCGCCTGCACGCCGTAGGCGCCGTTCCCGAAGTAGACGGTGTTGAGGTAGCGCTCGAGGATCTCGCGCTTGCTGAACCGGTCCTCCAGGCGCACCGCCAGCACCGCCTCCTTCACCTTGCGGTCCACCGACTTCTCCGGGGTGAGGAGCGCGTTCTTCACCAGCTGCTGCGTGATGGTGGAGCCGCCTTGGCGCACCTCACCCGACTGCACGTTGGTGACGAGCGCCCGCAGGGTGGAGCGCAGGTTCACGCCGCCGTGGTGCCAGAAGTGCTCGTCCTCCACGTCGAGGATGGCGTCGACGACGTGCTGCGGCACCCGCTCCAGCTCCACCGGCGACCGGTTCTCCTCCGCGTGGAGCGTGGCCATGACGTTGCCGTGGCGGTCGAGCACCTGCGAGCGCTGCGACAGCTCCTCCAGCTCGATCAGGCTCTCGCCCTCGCCCGCCCGCCCCGCCTGCAGGAACGCCCGCACCTCGGGCGCCAGCAGGATGAGGCCGAGCGCCAGCCCGGCCCCTGCGACGAGGACGATGGTGAGGAAGCGGACGGCGGGATGCACGGGAGGATCACGATACCGGGGTACCGGCGGCGGTTTCCCCCGTCGGCCGCCGGGTAGGGCTCGGCCGATGGACAAGACCATGGCCGACCGGCTCGACGAGCGACAGGCCCGACGCGACGGTGCAGGCGAGACGGGTGGCGAGACGATGCGGGTGCCGGTGAACGTCTACGAGTCCGGTACCGCACTGGTGATCGTCGCTCCCCTGCCCGGCGTGATGCCCGACGACGTGTCGGTCACGGTGGAGCCGGGGCGCGTGACGATCGCCGCCGACATGCGTTCGCCCGCGCCGAAGGACTACCTCCTCCACGAGTGGCACTACGGCCCGTTCGAGCGGACCCTCGACGTGCCCGCCGGCTACGGGGCCGACCCCAAGGCGAGCTTCGGCAACGGGCAGCTGGCGGTCAGCCTCGGACGGGGCGAGCTGCCCGACGGGGGGCCGCTCGTGCTCACCCCCGTCAGCCACTGACGAGGACGGTCCCCTTCATGGTCGGGTGGATTGTGCACTTGTAGGTGACCTCACCCGCCTTCGTGAACGTGTGCTCGAAGGCCTGGCCCATCGATTTGGAGCCGCTGTCGAAGGAGCCGTCGTCGGCCGTCACGGTGTGGGGCGCGCTGTCGTCGTTGCGCCACGACACGACGCTGCCCACCCGCACGGTGATGCGATCGGGAGCGAAGGCGAAGCCCTTGATCGTCACCCGGATGCCGCCGCTCTCGCCGGAGCCGGCCCCCGTCTCCGTGGTGGTGGACGTGGGGTCCACCGCGCTGTCGCTCTGCGTGTCCTCGTCGTCGCCGCACGCGCCCAACGGCAGCAACGCCGTCAGGAGCATCACACCCAGCGTTCGCTTGCGCATGGCCGGGAGTCTACGAGGCGACCGATCGCCCGCCTGGTCACGCCGATTCGAAGAGGAGGCGTCGGAGGGGACGGCCGGCGAGCGATGATCGGGTGTGGCACGACCCGAGGAAGGCGCCGGTTCCGACCAAGGCGCCGTCCTGCTCGCCCTCTACGACCGGGCGCTCCCCGAGGTGTACGGCTACCTGGTCTCGCGGTGCGGCGACGCCGCGCAGGCGGAGGACCTCACGGCCGAGACGTTCCTGGCCGCGGTGGGGGCGGTGCAGCGCGGCGCCGTGGAGCACCTGACCACGGCGTGGCTGGTGGGGGTGGCTCGCCACAAGCTCGTCGACCACTGGCGCCGCCTGGCGCGCGACGAGCGCAACCTCCGCGTGGCGGCCGACGAGGTGCAGCCCGAAGAGGACCCGTGGGACGCCCGGCTGGACGCCGCCGTGGCCCGCACCGTGCTCGCCGGGCTCGCCCCCCACCACCGGGCCGCGCTCACGCTCCGCTACCTCGACGGCCTGTCGGTGCCCGAGGTGGCCGAGCACATGGGGCGCACGGTGCACGCCACCGAGGCGCTCCTGGTCCGCGCCCGCACGGCGTTCCGCCGCGCCTACCACGAAGGGAGGCAGTCGTGACCACCCCCTTCGAGGCGCTGCGGCAGCCGGTCGCCCCGCTGGCGCCCCGACCCGAGTTCGCCGCCGAGCTCCGCCGCCGGGTCGAAGCGGCCCTCGGCCGCAGTCCCGACGGGGCCGGAGGGACGACGACCGTCACCGCCTACCTGTGCGCCCGCGACGCGGCCCGGGCCATCGAGTTCTACGAAGCCGCCTTCGGCGCCCGCCTCCGAGGCGAGCCGATCGTCATGCCCGACGGCCGCATCGGCCACGCCGAGCTGGAGATCGGCGACACGGTCGTGATGCTGGCCGACGAGTACCCCGAAGAGGGCGTGCTGAGCCCGCTGACCACCGGTGGCACCAGCGTCCAGCTCATGCTGCACGTCGACGACCCCGACGCCGTCTTCGAGCGGGCGTTGGCGCAGGGCGCCACGGCGTGGCGACCGGTGGCGGACACCGAGTACGGGCGGTCGGGGAAGCTGCGCGACCCGTTCGGCCACAACTGGTTTGTGACCACGCCGTCGGTGCCCGCCCGACGCGAGGGCGGGCTCGGCTACTACACCCTCGAGGTCCCCGACCTGGCGCGGGCGCAGGCCTTCTGGGGCGCGCTCTTGGGGTGGGCGTTCCAGGGCGGCGTGGAGCAGGGCGCCCACGTCCTCGACAGCGACCCGCCCGGGGGCCTGCACGGCGGGCACGCCACGGCCCGCACCGTCCCGTACTTCCGCGTGGCCGACGCCGAGGCAGCCGCTGCCCGGGTGCGCGAGCTGGGCGGCCGCGTCGAGGAAGCCGCCTTGTACCCGTCGGGCCGCGACATCGCCTGCGAAGACGACCAGGGCCTGCCCTTCCACTTGTGGGAGGCGGCGCCCGGCTACTGATCGCTACGCTCCCGCGATGGCGACCATCGCTGCTCGCACAAACGTCTACGCCGCCTGGCCCGAGGGCTACCGGGCCTGGTACCAGCTGAGCAAGACGGTCTACGCGTCGGGTCTCGACACCAAGCTGCTCAACCTCGTGATGCTGCGCGCCTCGCAGATCAACGGTTGCGCCTACTGCCTGGAGCTCCACGCCCGCGAAGCCCGCGAGGCAGGCGAGGAGCAGCGCCGGCTCGACACGCTGGCGGGCTGGCGCGACGTGCCGTGGTTCCACGAGGCCGAGCGGGCCGCGCTCGCCCTCACCGAGGCGGTCACCCGGCTCGGCCAGGCCCTCGTCCCCGACGACGTGGTCGACGAGGCGCTGCGCTGCTTCGGCGAGGACGGCTTCGCCAAGCTGCTGCTCGGCATCGTCGTCATCAACGGCTGGAACCGCATCAACGTCACGACCCACGTGGAGCCCGAGCGATGAAGGCGGCGGCGCTGCGGGCGCTGCACGCCGGGCCCGCGCTGCTCGTGCTCCCCAACGCGTGGGACGCGGCGAGCGCCCGGGCCGTCGAGAAGGCGGGGTTCCCGGCCGTGGCCACCTCCAGCGGCGCCGTGGCCCGCACGCTGGGCTGGGACGACGGAGAGGCCATGCCCGTCGAGGAGGCCCTCGCCGCGGTCGCCCGCATCGCACGGGCCGTCGACGTGCCGGTGACTGCCGACGTGGAGGGCGGCTACGGGCTGTCTCCCGCCGAGCTGGCCGAGCGGCTGCTGGCCGCCGGTGCGGTCGGCTGCAACTACGAGGACACCGACCACGGTGGCGACGACGTGCTCGTGCCCGCGGAGCGGCAGGCCGAGCGCATCGCCGCCCTGCGGGCGGCGGCGGGCGACAACCTGGTGATCAACGCCCGCGTCGACACCTACGTGCACGGCATCGACGACTACGACGAGACCGTGCGGCGGGCCCGCCTGTACCTCGAAGCGGGTGCCGACTGCGTCTATCCGATCACGCTGGCGGAGGAGGCGGCCATCGGCGCCTTGGTCCGCGACCTCCAGGCGCCGGTCAACGTGTACGTGCGGCCGCAGGCGCCGTCGTTGGCCCGGCTGGCCGAGCTCGGCGTGCGCCGGGCCTCGTTCGGGTCGGGCCTGTTCCGCACCACACACACGGCGCTGAAGGAAGCGCTGGCCGGGCTGCGAACCTAGGCAGTCCAGCGCCCCACAGCCCAGCGGCGCAGCGTCCGCCTGTCGAGATCGACGACCGCAGGCCACAGCTCGTGTCCCCGCGCGCTTTCCGGAGCCTCGGCGTCGACGTCGTCGAGGTCGTCCTCGATCGCCGCGAGCGTCCGCTTGACCTTCACGGGCAGCGTCTTCACGCTCGACCGCTGGGCCTCCAGCTCGGCCAGCTCCCGGGCGACGTTGCAGACCGCAGTCCAATTGGGGAGGACCGGAGGCAACCCCTCGAAGCCCTCGACGAGAGCGCCTGGAGCCAACGAGTAGGCGAAACGATTGCCGATCGTTCGCATGCGCAGTTCACCCGCTTGGTGGAGCATCTCACAGGCATCGGCCACGACGCGCTTTGCATACCCGCTCCAGTTGGCGAGCCAGGCTGCGCTCGCAGATGCACCGGGATGCGACAGGAAGTAGCGCAGCACCTCGGTGCGCGCCCCCAGGCCGAAGAGCGCACGCAAGCGCAACCATGCGAGCGAGGGCCGATCCAGCGGCGGCAGGGTCGATTTGCCGGTGACCCGGAACGGCCGCTTGGTGGTCGCCCTCGGCCAGGTCACCCCGGCGTGGTGGGACACCGTGGCTGCGAATGTGCCGAAGGCCTTTTGAACATCGTGCGGCTGGTCGTTGACAAGGTTCTTGAGGCGCACACGCGAGAGGCGACTGCTGTAGCGAATGCACCAGTCGGTGGCCTCATCGCGAAGCCTCGTGTCGCGGTCACCGAGCCAGGCGGTGAACACGATCAGTGGCTCGGGGTCGATGGCCCACGTCTGATGGGTGGCACCCCACCCGGAGACGCCGAGTTCCACCCACGCACCCCACGCAAGCTGTAGGCACTGCTCCTCGAAGGTCTGCGAAGCCTTAGGGGGCATCGTCGACTCCGAACAAGCTGAGCATCCGGCGAAGTTCCGCCAGGAAGCCCTCGGATGGATCGTGCGTTCGCGCCCACCGGGCACCGGCCAGGAGCTCGTCAGGAGTGGGGTTCATCGCCCTGAGATCCTGGTAGTGCGGCTGGGCTCGCTCGGTCTGGTCGACGGCGGCGTAGAGCTTGAAGCAGATGAGGTCCACGCGGTCGGGAAGGTGGAGTTCCAGCCCTCCGTACCGGCGACGATGGACCCGCCCCTCCATGCCCGGCGGGAGGCCGAAGTCGAGAAGCGTTCGGGGTCCGGTGTTCACCCAGTCAGGCCGCAGCCCGAAGGCGAGGCCCACATCCCGAACTGCCTCTGCAACCGTCGGTGGCAGGGCGTCGAGCTTGGCGTACCCGCCTTCGACCACCTCACCCGCGACATCGAGATCGGCGGTCGGGCGGTCGACGAGGCCGAGCAGGAGCAGCGTGCCGCCGCCGATGGCGAGAAAGGCGTGGCGCTCGTCGCGTTCTTCCAAGAGGCCGCCGAGGGCCTCCAGTGCGTCCACGAGTGTGGGCCCGTCCATATCGAGCATGTTACATGCGTCGATCGCGCAGCTTGTATGCGCGAAGCATCTAGGCCCCGGCGGGTGAACGAGGTCTGCGATCCGGTACCCTCGATCGGCATGGCGGACGTGCTGTGGCAGCCGTCGCTGCTCGACAGCGGAGGAGAGCCGCACGTCGACCGGTCGTTCACGGGCCTCGTGCACCACGACCTCGACGAGACGGCGTGGATCGAGCACGTTCCCGGCTGGGTGTCGCACCCCGGCGTGCTGTTCGAGCAACTGCTGACAGGCGTGACGTGGCGGCACCACACACGGCGGATGTACGACAGCGTGGTCGACCAGCCGCGGCTCGACGCCAGTTGGAAGCGGTCGTCGGGCGAGCCGATCCTGCCGGTGATCGCCGAGGCCCTCCAGGCGCTCACCGAGCGCTACGACCGGCCGTTCACCACCGGCGGCCTCAACCTCTACCGCGACGGGCGCGACAGCGTGGCCTGGCACGGCGACCGCATCCCGGCCGACGTGGTGGACCCCGTCGTCGGGATCGTCTCGCTCGGCCAGCCGCGCACGTTCCGATTGCGGCCCAAGGGCGGCGGGCGCAGCATCGCCTTCGTGCCCGGCCCCGGCGACCTGCTCGTCACCGGGGGGTCCTGCCAGCGCACGTGGGAGCACTCGGTGCCGAAGACGTCCAAGCAGGTCGGCCCCCGCATCAGCGTCACCTTCCGCCACACCGCCTACTGACGGGCGCCTCCCGGCGGCTCAGGCAGGCTCGAGGGTGACCGGGACGCCGTTGAGCACGGCGTTGCCCGAGACGGCGTCGAAGAGCTCGTCGTCGGCCAGCACGTTGCTGTTGACGCCCGCGTGGGCGGCAGCCACCGAGAGCTGCACGCCGGGCAGGTCGTGGCCCCACCCGTGCGGGAGGCTCACCACGCCCGGCAGCAGCGCGTCGCTCACCTCCACCGGGGCCACGACGCTCCCCGTGCGCGACGACAGCCGCGCCGATCCCCCGTCGACCAGCCCGACGCGCGCGGCGTCGTCGGGGTGGACCTGGAGGGTGCAGCGGGGCTTCCCCTTCACCAGCACAGGGAGGTTGTGCATCCACGAGTTGTTGGAGCGCAGGTGGCGGCGACCGATGAGCACGAAGCTCCCCTCGCCCGCTCGCTCGAGCGAGGCGCGCAGGCGGGCCACGTCGGCCACCAACGGCTCGGGCGCCAGCTCGATCATCCCCGACGGCGTGCGCAGCGCCTCCGGCAGGCGCGGCTCCAACGGGCCGAGGTCGATGCCGTGCGGGTGCTCCAGCAGCTCGTCGAGCGTGAGCTTGTAGGGACCGGTGCGCAGCAGGAAGTCGAGCATCCGCTCGGGCCCCACCCGAGGCGCCAGTTCGGCGATCACCTGGTCGGCGTCCAGGCCCGCCCGCTCGGCCATCGAACGGATGGCGAAGTCGTCGAGCAGCGCCGGATCGGCGGCCGCGCCCATGCCCTGCGCGATCAGCGCCAGCTTGGCGATGACCCGCCACTCCTCCATGAACCCGTCTTCGAGGGGAAGGACCGGCGGCGAGTAGTTGGCCACGTTGCGCAGGGAGAACAGGTAGAAGGCCAGGTCGTAGTGGCCTCGGGTCAACGGGTCCTGCCCCGGGAACACCACGTGCGCGTGCCGAGCCGTCTCGCTGACGTACAGGTCGACGCAGACGAGCAGGTCCAACGACGCCAGCGCCCGGTCGAGGCGCTCGCTGTTGGGGGCCGACAGCACCGGGTTGCCCGCCAGGCACACGAGCCCGCGGATCTGCCCTTCGCCGGGCGTCTCGATCTCCTCGGCCAGACCTACGAGGGGGAACTGGCCGAACGACTCGGGCAACCCCCGCACGCGGCTGCGCCGGCGGGCGATCTGCACGCCCCGGCCGAACCGCGGCTCCCCGCCGGTGTTGGCGCCGCCCGCCGCGGGCTTGCAGAACATGGCGCCGCCCGGCCGGTCGAGGTTGCCGGTGAGCACGTTGAGCACGTCGACCAGCCAGCTCACCAGCGTGCCGAACTCCTGCGTGCACGTCCCGATGCGGCCGTACACGGCGGCCGCGGGCGCCGCCGCCAACTCTCGGGCCAGCCGACGCACCGTCTCGGGCGCCACACCGCACACCGTCGCCACCGCCTCGGGCGGGAAGTCGGCCGCCACGCGGGCCACCTCTTCGACGCCGACGACGTAGTCCGCCACCGAGCCCAGGTCGACGAGCGACTCGGCGAAGAGCACGTGCACCATCCCCATCAGCAGATGGGCGTCGGTGCCGGGCCGGATGGCGACGTGCTCGCTCGCCTCCTCGGCCGACTTCGTGCGCTTCGGGTCGACCACGACGAAGCGCCCGCCCCGCTCGCGCAGGCGCCGCAGGCGGCCGGGCCAGTCGGGGGCGGTGGCCAGGCTGCCGTTCGACTCGAAGGGGTTGGCGCCCAGCATCAGCAGGTACGACGTGCGGTCGAGGTCGGGCACGGCGTGTGTGAGATATGTGCCGAACATCAGGCCGGTACTGATCTCCTTCGGCCGCTGGTCGACCGTGGCCGCCGAGTAGAAGTTCGTGGTGCCGAGCGCCTTGACGAGCAGGCGCCCGTACAACAGCCCGGCCAGGCTGTGCACCGACGGGTTGCCCAGGTAGACACCCATCGCGTCGCGGCCGTGCGCCTCCACGATCGCGGTCAGCCGCCGTTCCACCTCGGCGAAGGCCTCGTCCCACGTGGCGGGCACCAGCTCGCCGTCGCGGCGCACGAGCGGTGTGCGCAGGCGGTCGGGATCCTCGTGCAACTGCTTCAGCGTCGAGCCCTTGGGACAGATGAACCCGTGGCTGAAGACGTCGTCGAGGTCCCCCCGGATGCGCCCGATCGTGCCGTCGTCCTCGACGGCGACCTCGAGCCCGCAGGTGGCCTCGCACAGCGGGCAGGTGCGGTAGGCGGTACGCGCGGTCATGGGAAACCTTCGCGCATCCGCCGCCGCCGTGCCCGAAGTACTGTCCCGCCCCATGGCCGTCTCCGACCGCTACCGCGCCATGGCCGCCGACTTCACCTCGCGGGTCGAAGCGGTGCCGCCGGATCGCTGGGAGAGCCCGTCGCCGTGCGAGGGCTGGACCGCCCGCGACGTGGTGCGGCACATGGTGGGCAACGTCGACTGGTTCTTCGGGATGATCGGCCGGGCACGGCCCGACGGGCCGTCCGTCGACGACGACCCGGCGGGCGCGTGGGCCGCCGCCCGCGATGCCATGCAGGCCGCGCTCGACGACCCGCAGGTCGCCGGGGCCGAATACGAGGGCGCGTTCGGGCGGTCCACCCTCGAACAGAGCGTCGACCGGTTCATGTGCATCGACCTGCTCGTGCACGCGTGGGACCTGGCCCGGGCGGCCGGGCTCGACGAGCGCCTCGACGCCGACGAAGTGCACCGCGTCTTCGAAGCCGTGCAGCCGATGGACGAGATGCTGCGGTCGCCTCAGGCCTTCGGCCCGAAGGTCGAGCCACCGGAGGACGCCGACGAGCAGGCGCGGCTACTCGCGTTCCTCGGCCGCAACCCCGGCTAGCGCCAAGGCGAGCAGCGCCAGCAGCACCGCCGTGCCCAGCGCGTAGCGAGCGTTCTCCGCCTCGTGCGACGGGCCGCCGCGGTGGTCGTCCCACACCACCCGGAGGTGGCCGTCCGGCAGCGAGGGGACGGGCGACCCGGGGTCGCCGACGTCGAGCTCCAGCATCTCGTCGTCCATCGTCATGACGTGCACGGGGACCCCGGTGGCGACGATCTCGCCGTCGGCCCGCACCTCGCCCAGGGCGAACACGGCCACCTCGGAACGGACGGCGGGCAGCGCAGGCGTGCCGACGCCGCTGCGGCCGTGGTGCCACCGCTCGAAGCCCACGCCCCACCACGTGCCGAAGCGTCCCTTGGGGTCGTCGACCATCGGCTGGGTGGCCCGCACCTCGTAGCGGGTGCCGTTCGGGTGGTCGACCGACGCCCGCAGGTCGACGCGGTCGTGCGGAGGAAGCGGCGTGACTCGCGGGTTCCGGTCCTCGGCGGTGAGCCGCAGCTCGGCATCGGCCGGATCGACGTTGCCTTGGTAGTACGAGCCCCGCTCCACCACCGCCGCGCCCGCTGACGTCACTGTGGCACGGTCGGCGCCGGGCTCGGCCTTGTCGGCAGCCATGACGCCGAGTGCCCCGAGCACGACCAAGGCGATCGCTGTGCCGACGACGGCGGACCGACGCAGTTGCAGCGGCCGCCGGTCCCCGGCGCGCCACGCGGAGGCCACGAGGAAGGCCACCACGGCCACCACCAGCGTGATGGGAAGCGCGACCAGGAACTCGTCGCGGTACGAGAGGAAGTGCACGGTGGCAGGCGGCGGGTTCTCCGCCAGCAGCCGCAGGTCGTCGTCGGGCAGGCCGACCGGTCCGAGGAAGTGGCTGTAGGTCACGAGGACGAGCGCCAACGTGATCGCCCCGGCGACCGCCGCGCCCCGGTCGCGCCCGGCCAGCGCCCACCAGGCGATCGTGAACGGGACCGTGACGAGGATGCGCACCACGTACCACGTCAGCCCTTGGAACTCGCCGAGCACGAGCGCCTCCAGCACGCCCGCCACCGCCACGATCGCCACGGCGACGGCCAGCGCCCGACCGGCGTCGGCGGCCACCGAGTCGGGCCCGTCGGGGTCGCGCCCCCGGCGACGCCACAGCCATAGCGCGGCCAGGTAGCCGAGGTAGATGACACCGAAGTGGACGGGCACGCCGGTGAGCCAGGTGTGCTCCAGGTCCAACCACTCGGGGTGCGACGGCAGCCCGATGGGCGAGAGCGACCAGTAGTACACCGTCAGGATCACGGTGTGGACAACGGTGACGATCGCGCCACGTCCGACTCCCGTGCCCAGCCAAGCGGTGCCGAGGCCGAACACGGTGGCGATCAGGAACGTCTTCGTGATCCAGTACGTCCAGTAGGGGTCGTTCTCCCACAGCAGCGCGTGGCCGACAGCGGCGTCGGAGAGGATGGCGAGAAGGGCGACGGCGGCGGTGAACTTGGCCAGGTCCGCCAACCCGGCGACACGTCCGGCGGTGACGGTTTGCACGGTTGTCGTAGTACCCCGGCGCAGTACGTTGCTGCACATGGCGCACAACGCCGACGGCTCCGATCCTCGACCGGAGGTGCCGCCCCGACTGCACGTCGCCCGTCCCGACGAGGCGACGCCTGCCGACGAGGCGACCATGCTGCGCGGCTGGCTCACCCACCTGCGAGAGAGCGCGATCTTCAAGCTCGACGGGCTCGACGACGCGCAGCTGCGGTGGAAACCGGCGCCCACGGCCAACTCGCTGGGCGGCATCGTGGTGCACCTCGGGTACGCGGAACGGCTGTGGGCCCGGGTCGTCTTCGCGGGCGAGGCCATGGACCTGTCGTGGACGGAGGACCGCTACGCGCCCACCTTCGTGGTGCCCGACGGCTGGTCGGTCGACGATGTCGTCGCCTTCTACCGAGCCGAGTCGGCGGCGACCGACGCCGTGCTCGACGAGGCCCCCTCGTTCGACCTGCCCTCGAGAGGCAGGATGCGGCCGACCACGCTTCGGTGGGTCGTCACCCATCTGGTCGAGGAGACGGCGCGCCACGTCGGCCACATGGACATCACGCGAGAGCTGTTGGACGGGCGAACGGGCCGCTGACGGCGTACCGTCGCTGCATGACCGTCGACGAGCTGCTCGAGCAGTGCGTGAAGGCCGGAGCCGAGGGCGACGCCCGCCTCGCCGTGCGCGACGTGCTCCAGCGAGCGGTGTCCGAGCCCAGCCGGCTGGCCGATTCGTTCGCTGGCCGGGCGCCGGGGCTCGACATCCTGTACCGATCCCCCGAGCTCACGGTCCTCAACGTGGTGTGGCCGCCGAAGATCTCCCTGTTCCCGCACGACCATCGCATGTGGGCGGCGATCGCCATCTACGGCGGGCAGGAGGACAACTCGTTCTACCGGCGGGAGGGCAGCCGTATCGTGGGCTCGGGCGGCAGGACGCTGCACGAGGGCGACGTGCTGCTGCTGGGCGACGACGCCATCCACTCCGTCGACAACCCGGCACGGTCCTACACGGGGGCCGTCCACGTGTACGGGGGCGACTTCGTCGACATGCCGCGCAGCCAGTGGGACCGCGTCACGCTCGAGGAGCAGCCGTACGACATCGAGGCGGTGGCGCGGGAGTTCGAGCGGGCCGAAGAGGCCTTCCGCGCCGGGGAGCGCTGACCGATCCGGATCGTGCGGCCCGCGAGTAGCGTCGTGGCATGACTCCGGCGGATGCGGTCAAGCGGCACAACATCACCATCAGGGGCCGGGAGGACGGCCCGCCGATGCTGTTCGCGCACGGCTTCGGGTGCGATCAGAACATGTGGCGCTTCGTCGCCCCTGCGTTCGAGGACGACTTCCGCGTGGTGCTGTTCGACCACGTGGGCGCGGGCGGCTCCGACCTCTCGGCCTACGACCCCGACCGCCACGGTTCGCTGCGCGGCTACGCAGCCGACGTGCTCGAGATCTGCCATGCCCTCGACCTCCGCGACGTGGTGTTCGTGGGCCACTCGGTCAGCGCCATGATCGGCGTGCTGGCGGCAGCACGCGAGCCCGACCGCTTCTCGAAGCTCGTGCTGGTCGGCCCCTCGCCCCGCTACATCGACGACGAGGGGTACGTGGGCGGCTTCTCCGAGCGCGACATCGAGGAGCTCCTCGATTCGCTGGAGAGCAACTACCTGGGGTGGTCCAGCGCCATGGCGCCCGTGATCATGGGCAACCCCGACCGCCCGGAGCTGGCCGCCGAGCTCACGGCGAGCTTCTGCCGCACCGACCCCGAGATCGCCCGCCGCTTCGCCCGCGTCACCTTCCTCTCCGACAACCGCGACGACCTCGCCCGCGTGCGCACACCTGCGCTCGTCCTCCAGTGCAGCGACGACGCCATCGCGCCGGTGTCGGTCGGCGAGTTCGTCCGCGACCGCATGGCCCACAGCTCGCTCGTGCTCCTGGACGCCACAGGCCACTGCCCCAACCTGAGCGCGCCCGAGGCGACCGTCGAGGCGATCGCCGCGTTCGTCCGTCGATCTCCCGCCACTGCCACGATGTGAGCGGCAACCAGGCGCTCGACGAGTTCTACGCCGCGCTCCGCGAAGACGATGCGGAGCTGCTGTACGAACGGGCGCCGTGCGGCTACCTCTCCACCACGCCCGACGGCACGATCGCCAAGGTCAACCAGACGTTCCTCACGTGGACGGGCTACGAGCGCGACGACCTCGTCGGCCGTCGGCGCTTCGCCGACCTGCTGACGCCGGGCGGGCGCATCTACCACGAGACGCACTACGCACCGATGCTGCAGATGCAGGGAACGGTGCGCGAGATCGCGCTGGAGGTGGTGTGCGCCGACGGACGACGCCTCCCCGCGTTGGTGAACTCCGTGCTCGATCGCGACCCGACGGGTGCGCCCCTCGTCGTGCGCACGGCCGTGTTCGACGCCACGGAGCGTCGGCAGTACGAACGCGAGCTGCTGCATGCCAAGCAGCGGGCCGAGGAGTCCGAGCGCCAAGCGCGTGTCCTGGCCAGGACGCTCCAACAGACGTTGATCCCTCCCACGCCGCCCGCCATCCCGGGCCTCGACGTGGCCGCGGCCTACCGGCCCGCGGGCGCGGGCGAGGAGGTGGGCGGCGACTTCTACGACGTGTTCCGGGTGAGCGAGCACGAGTGGGTGGTCGTCGTGGGCGACGTCTGCGGGAAGGGCGTCGAGGCTGCGGTCGTCACCGCGCTCGCCCGCTACACGCTGCGCGCCGCCGCCGTCGAGCACCCGCAGCCGAATGCTGCACTGCGCGCGCTCAACGAGATGCTGCTGCGCGAAGGCACGGAGCGGTTCTGCACGGTTGCCCTGGTCCGGCTCAGCCGGGCGGGCGGCACCTGGCGGGCGGTGTCGTGCTCGGGCGGCCACCCGCTGCCCTTGTTGGTGCGTGGTGACCGCGTGGTGGAGACAGGCATGCACGGATCTCTGTTGGGCGTGCTGGTCGACGCCGAGTTCGAAGAGTCGGTCGAGACGCTGCAGCCCGGGGACGCCCTCGTGCTGTACACGGACGGCATCACCGAGGGGCGTCGGGACGGCGAGTTCTTCGAGGACGCGGGCCTGCGGGCGGCCGTGGTGGCCGACCGCGGAGCGGCGGCAGCGGTGGCCGAGAGCGTGCTCGCTCAGGTGCTGGCTTTCCAGGGCGACCACCCCCGCGACGACATCGCCCTCGTCGTGGTGCGGGTCCCGTGACAGCGCTTCGGCGGGCCGCCGTCGCTGCCGTCGTCGCCGTGCTCGTGGTGCCCGGTTGCGACGGGGAGCCCGCCGTGACGGACGCCGTGCCGGGGCTGTCCGTGCTGTCCCTCCTCGCCGAGGTGCCCGAACATGGGCGGTACGCGGTGCACATCCCTGGTGAGCGGCCCACACACCCGGCCAGGGAGGAACGAGGCCGCTTCTGGAGAGTGGGGGACGACGTCGTCACGCGGGCAGACCCCTTCGACGAGGGGACCGTGCGACAGGAGGTCGCGAGGTTGCGACGGCGGATCGACGCCATGGTTCGCGAGGCCGAGGAGTCGACCGACACCACCGACATGCCGCCCCAGGCCTTGTTCCTCCTGAGCGAGAACCGCTACGACGGGCGCGACTTCCAGTACGACCTGCTCTCGCTCGTGAAGGCGGCGATGGGGCCGTTGGCCGAGCCCGTCAACCCGCTCATCGGCCGCGCCCGGGAGGCGTGCGGCAGGGCGTTGGAGGCCCACCGCGCCAGGGTCGAGCGGTCGGTCGTCCGCCTGCGGCCTGCCTTCCGCCGGGAGGCGGACGGACGCGAGGCATGGACGATCGAGACCGAGCCGCTGGGCAAGGACGCCGAGCAGACCCGCCGGGAGGCGGTCCGGGCCTGCGGCGCCGACGAAGACACCTCCACACCGACGGCGTGCGCGTTGCGCATCGAGCGAACGGCCACCACGGTCAGCCTGCACCTCCTGCCCTACTGCTCCTTCGACCCGGCCGACCGGGAGCGTCCGTTCTTCGCCGTCACGGCGGAGCGGGCGGCGGTCGGGCCCCGTCCGAGCCACCTCGAGCCGGTCAGCGCCTTCGACCCGGTCAGCCGCTTCCTGCTGAAGGTCAGCCAGTGCGGCGGGCTGCCGTGGGAGTACAGCGACTTCGCGGCAGCCGACACCTACACACCACCGGACCACGAGGACTACCTGGGACCCACCTACTTCGTGTCCGAGTACCTGTGCGAGGCCGAGGTGCCGGCGGACCGCCGGGAGGAGGCGCGCCGAGAGGGCTCCTGAAATGGCCCGTCGCGGCGTTGGGTAGACGTTCCGGCGTGTTCCGGCGGCGCAGGCACGACGATCCCTCCGATGCGGCCGGCGCCACGAAGGAGCTTCGACTTCGGGCGCTCCAGGCCGAACCGGCCGAGCTCGGCCTCCCCGATCCCGACGACGAGCTGCATGTCTTCGGCGTCACAGTCGACATGTCGTTCCCCAACGGCGTTGCCACGTTGGTGGCGTTCGCCGACGGGTCGACCAGCCTCTACACCAGCACCGGCTTCGGCATCATCGGCGGTGGCGCCCATCCGGAGGTCGCCGCCGCCAGTCGGGAGCTGTTGCGCCTGGCCGAGGAGCATCGGGCCGCGTGCGCGCCGGACGCGTCGGAGGACCCGCCGCCTCAAGGGTTCGTGACCTTCCGACTGCGCACGCCCGGCGGCCGCCTGTCGGCGACGGACGACGAGAGCGTGCTGGCCTCGGGCGACAGCCCGCTGTCTCCGGTCTTCCATGCCGCCCACGACGTGATCACCGAGCTGCGTCGCATCGACGAGGCGCGACGGGGTTAGCCCGTCGAGGGCAGTGCCCGGTAGCGTGCGAGCGGAGGTCGCGCCATGAGGCTTGCCAACGCCGACCACACGTCCCGGCCGTGGCGGATCCACGAGCTCACGCCCGACTTCCGACTGGAGGACGTGTGGGCGCTGCCGGTGCGCGGGGGCGCCGACGACTTCCGCCGGTTGGTGGAGATGGGCGCCTCCTTCGACCCGTCGAAGGCTGCCCCGCTCGCCGTCCGCGTGCTGGCCGGGATCCGCCTGAAGGTCGGCGGGATGCTGGGGTGGGACGATCCCGACACCGGCGTCGGCGGGAGGGTGCCGACGCTGCGCGACCGGTTGCCACCCGACCTGCGCGAGGGCCCACGCGGCCCCGACTTCAACGCGCTCCCGTTCAAGTCGCTGTACCTGCTCCACGACGAGTGGGCGGCGGAGATCGCCAACCGGACGATGCACGGGGTGATCCACCTCTCCTGGGTGGCCGACGGCGACGGCTACCGAGGCCGGCTGGCCGTCTACGCGAAGCCGAACGGACTGTTGGGGATCGCCTACATGGCGGCCATCAAGCCGTTCCGCCACCTGATCGTGTACCCCCAGATGCTGCGGGGCCTCGAGAAGAGGTGGGAGGCACGCATGCGAGCTCGGGACGACCGGCCCGCCGCGAGCTAGGCCCGCTGCCCGGCCCGGCCCGCCCGTTGGATCGGGATCAGCAGCGCCCCGCGCCGGGGGCGAGCGACGCCAGGTGGCCGACGGCGTGGGCCGCGGCCTGGCCGCTCAGCGGCATCGGGCGGCCGTGGCCGTCGATGCGGGCGGGGGCGAACTCGTAGCCGCGGACGCCGTCGGATCCCAGCTCGACGGAGAGCAGCCCGGTGAGGTCGTTGGGCGGGGCGTTGTTGTACCAGACGAAGTTCCCAAGGCTGTAGGCCACGAGCCGTCCGTCCCCACTGGACACGCCTTGGAGTCGATGGGGGTGGTGGCCCACGACGGCGTCGGCGCCCGCACGCAGCAGGGCAGCGGCCAACGACGCCTGCTTGCCGTTGGGGCAGTCGGCGTTCTCCGTGCCCCAGTGCACGACGACCACCACGTGGTCGGCCTGGGTCCGGGCCGATCGCACGGCGGCGACGGAGGCGGCCAGGTCGTAGGCGCTGGCCACGCCCGGCCGCCCCGGGCCTGCCGCCCAGCCGGCCTGCACCACCTGGCTGAGGCCGACGACCGCCACGGTCCCACCGGGCGTGCCGAGGACCGCAGGCGCGTATGCCTGCGCGGCGTCGGCGCCCGCGCCGACGACGGCGAGCCCGGCGGCACGGGCGTGGTCGATCGTCTCCAGCAGCGCCGCCGGGCCGTAGTCGAGGCTGTGGTTGTTGGCCAGGCTGACGACGTGCACGCCGGCGGCCCGCAGTGCGGCCACCAGCGACGGTGGCGACTGGAATGTGTACTGCTTGGCCGCAGGCGCGCCCTGCGAGCCGACTGCGGTCTCGAGGTTCACCACGTTGAGGTCGTTCGTGGCGAGCACGGGCGCCATCGGCGCCAGTGGGTTGCCGCCGCCGTTGAGGAAGGCCGCGACCCGGCCCACGCCGTGCACATCGCCCCCGAAGCCCACTCGGACGGTGGCGGGTACGGCGAGCAAGGCGTAGCCGCCACCCGAGGGCGTGCCGACGATGCCCGCCGCCGACCGGCCCGCACCGAGCGACCCGGCCCCGAAGAACTCGGCGTCGCCGAAGGCGAACACGCCGCCGTCGGAGGCGACCAGCCAGTAGCCCGCGCCGGAGGGCGTGGCCGCCATGCCCACGATGGGGCGGTTGAGTCGGAGGCCGCCCGTGGAGCCGTGGAAGGCGGCGTCCCCGAAGGCGAACACGCCGCCGTCGGAGGCGACCAGCCAGTAGCCCCCGCCGGAGGGCGTGGCCGCCATGCCCACGATGGGACGGTTGAGTCGGAGGCCGCCCGTGGAGCCGTGGAAGGCGGCGTCGCCGAAGGCGAACACGCCGCCGTCGGAGGCGACCAGCCAGTAGCCCCCGCCCGAGGGCGTGGCCGCCATGCCCACGACGGGGCGGTTCAGGCGGAGAGCTGTGGGGTCACCGGGGCTCCCGGCATCGCCGAACGGCACGACCGCCGGCCCCACCCGTTGCGCCTCGAGCCGACCGAAGGGGAGACAGACGGACGCCAGCGCCAGCACCGCCACCACCAGCCGCCGCAGTCCGTTCACATCCCCGACCATAGGGTTCTCGGCACCCGAGGCCAGGCCGGTCACGGACGATCCGCTCGGCGGTGACCGCCGTGCCGTGCGGTCGTGCCGTGCCGACGGGGCGTTTCGAGGGCGGCGAGGGTCAATGCGAGGCCGTCGACGTGCGGGCCGAGCTGCGTCAAGACGAGGACGACTCGCTGACCGCCGTTCCTTCGCCGCACGGTGTGCGGCCTGATCGAGTGGGCGGACGTCCTTGGCGCACGCCGTGCGCGGCTACTGGCCGAGGCGGCGGCGGAAGAAGCCGCTCGAGCGCTACCCGACCTCGAGACAATCGCCGCGGTTCACCACTAGCTCGTCGTCGTGAGCAAGGGCGGCCCGCTGGAGTTGCGCAAGGCCGTGGCCCAGGCGTTCGTGCACGAGCTACGTGTCAAGCGCAAGGACCTGATCCTGCCGACGTTCCGCGTGCTGCCGGGGCTGCCC
>DATAAM010000246.1:0-3535 GCA_036260075.1 Acidimicrobiales bacterium | reverse complement strand
CACCTCGACTCGTTCACGCTGGCCGACATGGTGGCGCGGGCCCAGGGGAGCGCTCCTTCGTCGGTGCAGGCCGCCACCGGAGGCCTTGCCGGCCCCATCCGCTGACGACTGGAGGCGGAACGGTCCGCTGGGCGGCCCTTTTCGCCTCCGCGCCGCTGACGGTGGAGGCGGAACGGTCCGGTGAGCGGCCCTTTTCGCCTCCGCCACGCTGCCAGTTGGAGGCGGAATGGTCCGCAGAGCGGACCATTCCGCCTCCAACTGGCAGCGTGGCGGAGGCGAAAAGGGCCGCTCAGCGGACCATTCCGCCTCCACCGTCAGCGGATGGGGCCGGCAAGGCCTCCGGTGGCGGCCTGCACCGACGAAGGAGCGCTCCCCTGGGCCCGCGCCACCATGTCGGCCAGCGTGAACGAGTCGAGGTGGTTGCGCATGTACTCGCCCACGTTTGCCCACACGGCCAGCAGCACGCACTGGCCCTCGTGGTCGCAGGCGCCGTTCTGGTGGGGCTCGCCGAAGTCGCCCGCCACGATGGGCCCGTCGACGGCGCTCACGATCTGCCCCAGCGTGATGTCCTCCGGCTCCCGGGCCAGCACGTAACCGCCGCCCACGCCCCGCTTCGACCGCACCAGCCCGGCGCCCTTGAGCGCCAGCAGGATCTGCTCCAGGTAGGGCTGGGGCAGGCCGGTTCGCTCGGCGATGTCGCGCACCGAGGTGGGGCCGGCCTCTCGGTGGAGGGCGAGAGAGAGCAGGGCGCGACTGGCGTAGTCGCCCCGCGTGGACACCTTCACAGCCCTCCATGCTACGGCGGGCTCCCGCATGTGGGCAGAAGCCGGTACCGTCGTAGGCGATGGCCCGGGGCGAGCCGGACATCCTCCAGCGAGGGCGGGAGGAGGTCGACGTGCTGCGAAGCCGCGTCCTCAACGTGGTCGGCCACGAGCTGCGGACGCCGGTGACGACCCTGCGCGGGCTGGCCGACGCCCTGGAGGACGCCCGCAGCGATGCCGAACGAGTCCGCATCACCGACGCCCTGGTGCGGTCGGCCCGCCGGCTGGAGGGCTTGGTCGACGACGCCCTGGTGGCCATGGGCGTCACCACCGCCCTGCCGGTGGGGGCGCCACGGGCCGAGGCGGTGGCCGAGGCCGTGCGGGCCGCCTGCGACGCCGCGGGCGGGCCGGGCGAGCCGCCGGTGGCGGGCGGCTCGGGTGCCACCGCCTGGGTGCCGCCCGGCACGTTCGTGCCTGCGCTGACCCGCGTGCTGACCAACCACCTCGCCTACGGCGAGGGGCCCGTCGAGATCGCCGTCGAGGCCGACGGCGCCACCGTCGCGGTGCTCGTCTCGTCGGCCGGGCCCGACCTGTCCGCCGCCGACCTCGCCCTGGCCACCGAGCCGTTCTACCGGGGCGAACGGGCGGTCACCACCACGCCCGGCCTGGGCCTGGGCCTGGCCGTGGCCAAGGCGCTGCCGGCCCACGCGGGCGGCGCCCTGCGCCTGGCAGGCCGCGAGGGCGGCGGGGTGACGACGAGGGTGGAGGTGCCCGCATGACGTCCGAGTCGCTCCGGTTGGTGGTGGTCGACGACGAGCCCGACGTCCTGCTCCTGTTGCGCCTGCAACTGTCGGCCCTGCCCGGGTTGGAGGTGGTGGGCACCGCCGCCGACGGCGAGGAGGCTGTCGAGGTGTGCCGCCGGCTGCGGCCCGACGCGGTGGTGATGGACCTCCTCCTGCCGGTGTCGAGCGGGTTCCGCGCCGTGGAGGTGCTCCAGCACGAGCACCCCGACATGGTGATCGTGGCGTACAGCGCGGTCGCGGGCGACTGGGTCCGGAGCGAGATGGCGCGCCTCGGGGTGCCCCTCGTGCTCAAGAGCGGCGACGTGCGGCCGCTCGTCGACGCCCTCTTCGCCGGGGCACGCGTCGGCGACGATTGAGTGCTCGTACAACTGGAAGGCGTATCTTGCTCCGATGCCCGAGCCGGTCCTGCCCGACTACGGAGGTGCCTGCATCGATTCGCTCGCGCCCGCGCTGCTGCGCTGGCGGCGGCCGGCTCCTGCCTGGCTCCCCGAGCCCGCCCGCGACGCCCGCCAGATCGTGCTCCTGGTGCTCGACGGGCTGGGGTGGGAGCAGCTCGAGCGCTGGGCCGCCGCCGCGCCGGTCATGGCGGGCATGACGGGCGGGCCGATCACGTCGGTGGCGCCCACCACGACCGCGGCGGCGCTGACGTCGATCAGCACCGGGCGCCCGCCCGCCGAGCACGGCGTCGTCGGCTACCGGGTGCACGTGGGCGAGGGGCGGGTCATGAACGTGCTCCAGTGGCGCACGGCCGAGGGCGACGCCCGCGAAGCGGTGCCGCCCACCGCCTTCCAGCCGCTCGCCGTGTTCGACGGGGCCGCCCCGCCGGTGGTGACCCGTGCCGCGTTCGCCGCCACCGGGTTCACCGAGGCGCACCTGGGCGGCGTGCGGCTCCACGGATGGGGCACACCGTCGTCGCTGGTCGTGGAGGTGCGGGCGCTGCTGGCGGCGGGGGAGCCGTTCGTCTACGCGTACTACGACGGCATCGACAAGGTGGCCCACGAGTACGGCCTCGACGTCCACTACGAGGCCGAGCTGCGCTACGCCGACCGGCTGGTGGGCGACCTGCTGTCGGAGCTGCCGGACGGCGCCGCCCTCGTCCTCACCTCCGATCACGGCCAGGTCGACGTGGGCGAGCGGATCGTCCCCCTCGCTCCCGAGGTGGCGGCCGACACCGCATTCGTCTCCGGCGAGGGGCGCTTCCGGTGGCTGCACGCGGTGCCCGGTGCGGCCGACCGGCTGGCTGCCGCCGCGGCCGAGGCCCACGGCAACGTGGCCTGGGTGCGCAGCCGGGACCAGGTGCTCGAGGAGGGGTGGCTGGGTGGGCGCCTGCGGCCCGGCGTGGTCGAGCGCCTGGGCGACGTGGCGCTCGCGGCGCGGGAGCCGATCTCGTTCCTCGACCCCGCCGACCACGGTTGGAGGGCGGTGCTGCGCAGCAGGCACGGGTCGGTGACGGCGGCCGAGATGCTGGTCCCGTTGCTGGCCGGGTGAACGACGTGCCCGCCGAGGCACGGGGACGGTTGCCGGCAGGATGAAGGCCATGTCGCAGACCGAGCCCCCCGAGCTGATCGTCGTCCAGGCTCCCGACCAGGAGCAGCCGGAGAAGCCGGCGGGCGAGACCGTGGAGCAGCCGGCCAAGGTCATGCGCATCGGCTCGATGATCAAGCAGCTGCTCGAAGAGGTGCGCCAGGCGCCGCTCGACGAGGCCAGCCGCGCCCGCCTCCGGGAGATCTACGAGACCTCGGTGCAGGAGCTGGCCGAGGGCCTGTCGTCCGACCTGCGGGAGGAGCTCGACCGGCTGGCCATGCCCTTCGACGACGGCGCCGCCCCGAGCGAGGCCGAGCTGCGGGTGGCACAGGCGCAGCTCGTGGGCTGGCTGGAGGGGCTCTTCCACGGCATCCAGGCCACGCTGTTCGCCCAGCAGATGGCGGCCCAGGCCCAACTGGAGCAGATGCGCCGGCAGCAGCAGCGGGG
>DATAAM010000245.1:0-2039 GCA_036260075.1 Acidimicrobiales bacterium | reverse complement strand
GGGCGGACGCCACCGCAGCGTGGTGCTGGCCGACGAGGTGGCCCGGCGCATGGCCGCCCACGGCTTCACGCCTGCCGTCAACCACCGCGACGTGGCGCGGTGAGCGGGCCTCGGGTCGTCGCGCTGGGCGGAGGCCACGGGTTGGCCGCCACGCTGCAGGCCGCTCGTCGCTACGCGGGCGAGATCACCGCCGTCGTCTCGGTGGCCGACGACGGCGGCTCCAGCGGGCGGCTGCGCGAGGCGCTGGGCATCCCGGCCCCGGGCGACATCCGCCGATGCCTGGTGGCGCTGGCCGAGCCCACGTCGCTGTGGGCGGCCACCTTCGAGCACCGCTTCGAGGCGGGCGAGCTGCGGGGCCACGCCGTCGGCAACATCGTCATCGCCGGGCTGGCCGCGGCGGCGGGCGGCGACTTCGTGGCCGCCCTCGAGGAGGCAGCCCGGCTGCTGGGCGCGGCGGGCCGCGTCCTTCCCGCCACCACCGCCCCTGTGGTGCTGAAGGCCACGGCGGCCGACGGCGAGGTGGAGGGCCAGGTGCGGGTGGCGCAGACGGGGCGCATCGCCGAGGTGGGGCTGGTGCCGCCCGACCCCGAGCCGCCCGCCGCCGTGCTGGAGGCGATCGCGACGGCCGACCAGGTGGTGCTGGGACCGGGATCGCTGTTCACCAGCGTGCTGGCCGCGGTGGCGGTGCCCGCCATCCGAGAGGCGTTGGCCGCCACTGCCGCCCGCCGGGTCTACGTGTGCAACCTGCGGCCGCAGGTGCCCGAGACGGAGGGGTACGACGTGGCCGCCCACGTGGAGGCGTTGGTGGCCCACGGCGTGGAGGTCGACGTGGCCGTGTGCGACTCGCGGCACATGCGGGTGGGCCTGATGCACACACCGTGCGTCGACCGTCCGCTGGCCCGCCCCGACGGCTCGGCCCACGACCCCGCCGAATTGGCCGGTGTCCTGGCCGATCTGGTCGGATAGGAAGGCGTAGGACAAGGAGGCTCTTCATGGCAGTGCGCGTTGGGATCAACGGGTTCGGGCGTATCGGCCGCAACTTCTACCGTGCGGCCAAGAAGGCGGGGGTCGACATCGACCTGGTGGCGGTGAACGACCTCACCTCGCCCGAGACCAACGCGCACCTGTTGAAGTACGACTCCACCCACGGCCGACTCGACGAGGAGGTGAAGGTCACCGGCGACGGCATCGCCGTGGGCGGCGACGAGTTCAAGGTCTTCGCCGAGCGCGACCCGAAGTCGCTGCCGTGGGGCGACCTCGGCGTCGACGTCGTGATCGAGTCGACCGGCATCTTCACCGACGGCGAGACGGCGGTCGCCCACATCGACGCAGGGGCCCCCCGGGTGATCATCAGCGCGCCCGCCACCAACGTCGACGCCACCTTCGTGGTCGGCGTCAACGACGACACGTTCGACCCCAGCATGAAGATCGTGTCCAACGCCTCGTGCACCACCAACTGCTTCGTCCCCATGATCAAGGTGCTCGACGACGCCTTCGGCGTGGAGAAGGGCCTCATGACGACGGTGCACGCCTACACCAACGACCAGAACCTCCTCGACCTGGCCCACAAGGACTTGCGTCGGGCCCGCGCCAGCGCGGTGAACATCGTGCCCAGCTCCACCGGTGCGGCCCGGGCCACCAGCCTGGTGCTCGAGGCCATGAAGGGCCGCCTCGACGGCCAGGCCCTGCGCGTGCCCGTGCAGGACGGCTCGATCACCGACTTCACCGGCATCCTCGCTCGCGAGGTCACCGTCGACGAGGTCAACGAGGCGTTCCGGGCGGCGGCGTCGAGCGGTCCGCTCGCCAAGGTGCTCGTCTACACCGAGGACGAGATCGTGTCGTCCGACATCGTGGGCTCGCCCGCCAGCTGCACCTACGACGCCAAGCTCACAATGGCACTGGGCAGCCTGGTGAAGGTGTTCGGCTGGTACGACAACGAGTGGGGCTACTCGAACCGGCTGGTCGACCTGGCGCTGATCGTGGGCGCCGCCAACCGGCAGTAGTGGACGTCCCGCAGCTGGAGGACCTGCCCGACCCCT
>DATAAM010000244.1:0-4265 GCA_036260075.1 Acidimicrobiales bacterium | reverse complement strand
GGCGGAAAGGTCCGCTGAGCGGACCTTTCCGCCTCCGACCCCCGGTAGCCTGGCCTCGATGGAGCCGGCCGGCATCTGGCGGGCGACCGAGGCCACCGAAGACCTGCGTCGCTCGTACCCCTCGCCCGACTTCGACGACAGCGCGTGGGCCGAGATCCGGGTACCGGGGCACTGGCGGTCGGAGGCGGCGTTCGCGTCGTCCGACGGGCCCCTGCTGTACCGCACGCGCTTCGAGCACGCCGACCGGCCCGCCGACGGCCGTCGGGCCTGGCTCACCTTCGACGGGCTGCTGTACCAGGGCGACGTGTGGCTCGACGGGTCGTACCTCGGCGACACCGAGGGCTACTTCTTCCCGCACACCTTCGAGATCACCGAGGCCCTGCGGGAGCGCACCGAGCACCTCCTCGCCTTGGAGCTGGCCTGCACCCGGCAACGGGAGCGGGCGGCCAAGCGCAACATCACGGGCGAGCTGCAGCACTCCGACGTCATCGACCCCGACTGGAACCCGGGCGGCATCTGGCGTCCCGTGCGGCTGACCGAGACGGGGCCCGTGCGCATCGCCTCGCTGCGGGTCCTGTGCGCGGAGGCGACTCCGGAACGGGCGATCGTGCGGTTCCGGGCGGTGCTCGACGCCGCCGCCACGTGCACGGTGCGGCTGCGCAGCGCCGTGGGCGCCGCCGACCACGAGCTCGAGCAGCCCCTCTCCGAAGGCGAGAACCGAGTGCTGTGGCAGGTGGTGGTGGAGCAGCCGTCGCTGTGGTGGCCCCACGCCCTCGGCGACCAGCCGCTGCAGGACGTGACGGTGGAGGTGGTGGAGGCGCACGGCGAGGTGAGCGACCGCCGCGCCCTGCGCACCGGGCTGCGCCAGGTCCGCATGCGCAACTGGATCTGCACCGTCAACGGCGAGCGCCTGTTCCTCAAGGGGTCGAACCAGGTGCCCACACGAATGGCGCTGGCCGACGCCACCGCGGCGGAGTTCGAGCGCGACGTGCAACTGGCCAAGGCGGCGGGACTCGACCTGCTCCGCCTCCACGCCCACGTCAGTCGACCGGAGCTGTACGACGCCGCCGATCGCCACGGACTCCTGTTGTGGCAGGACTTCCCGTTGCAGTGGGGCTACGCCCGCGGCATCCGCAAGCAGGCGGTGCGCCAGGCCCGCGAGGCGGTCGACCTGCTGGGCCACCACCCGTCGATCGCCCTGTGGTGCGGGCACAACTCCCCCATCGCGCTCGACCTCGAGCCGGGCGAGCCCAAGCACCGCGGCCGGGCGGTGCTGCGGTTCGCGGCGGGCCAGCAGCTGCCCACGTGGAACAAGACCGTGCTCGACGGCAGCGTGAAGCGGGCGTTGGAGAAGTCCGACGGCACCCGGCCGGTGGTCGCCCACTCCGGCGTGCTGCCCCACCTCGGGTCGGGCGGGACCGACAGCCACCTGTGGTTCGGCTGGTACCACGGCGACGAGCGCGACCTGGAGACGGCGCTGCGCCTGTGGCCGCGACTGGCCCGCTTCGTCAGCGAGCTGGGCGCCCAGGCAGTGCCGGAGTCGGCCGGGTTCATGCACCCCGAGCGCTGGCCCCACCTCGACTGGGACGAGCTGTGCCGCTGCCACGGGTTGCAGAAGTGGGTGTTCGACCGCGTGGTCCCGCCCGCCGACCACGCCACGTTCGACGACTGGCGCCGCGCCACCCAGCAGTACCAGGCCGAGCTCGTGCGCCGGCAGGTGGAGCACCTGCGCCGGCTGAAGTACCGCCCCACGGGCGGGTTCTGCCACTTCTCGTTCGCCGACGGACGGCCCGGGGTGACGTGGTCGGTCCTCGACCACGAGCGCGTGCCGAAGCCCGCCTACGAGGCGCTGGCCGCCGCCTGCGCGCCGGTGATCGTGACCGCCGACCGGCCTGCCGCCGTCTACAAACCCGGGGACCTGCTCGCCCTCGACGTGCACGTCGTGAGCGACCTGCGGGCGCCGGTGCGCGACGCCCGCGTCGTTGCCGACCTCACGTGGGACGGCGGCAGCGCGTCGTGGACGTGGTCGGGCGACCTGGCCGCCGACTCCTGCGAGCGGGTCGGCACGGTCCGGGTCGTGGCGCCGGACACAGCCGGCCCACTCGTGCTCGACCTCTCCCTCGACGCCGCCGACGTCAAGGCGGTCAACCGCTACGAGTCCCTCGTTTCGGGCACGGATACCCGCGCATAGAGCGGGAAACCGTGCCCGAAACGGGAGGGTGACCACGATTTCTTCCACGAGGGACCGAGGTGGAAGGATGCGCTCGTGAACGTGCACCAGCACAGCTACGACGCGGTGATCGTGGGCGCAGGGGGGGCGGGCCTTCGAGCCGCCATCGAGACGGCGGGCAAGTGCCGCACGGCCGTCATCACCAAGCTCTACCCCACCCGCTCGCACACCGGCGCCGCGCAAGGCGGCATGTGCGCGGCGCTGGCCAACGTCGAAGAGGACTCGTGGGAGTGGCACCTCTTCGACACGGTGAAGGGCGGCGACTACCTGGTCGACCAGCCCGCGGCCGAGATCATGTGCCGCGAGGCCATCGACGCCGTGATCGAGCTGGAGCACTTCGGCCTGCCGTTCAACCGCACGCCCGAAGGCCGCATCGACCAGCGGCGGTTCGGCGGCCACACCCGCAACCACGGCGAGGCTCCCGTGCGCCGGGCCTGCTACAGCGCCGACCGCACCGGCCACATGATCCTCCAGACCCTGTTCCAGCAGTGCGTGGCCCGGGGCGTCAACTTCTTCAACGAGTTCCAGGTGCTCGACATCGCCTTCGTCGACGGCCGGGTCGGCGGCGTGGTGGCCTACGAGCTGGCCACCGGCGACCTCCACGTGTTCAACACCAAGGCGGTGCTGTTCGCCACGGGCGGGTTCGGCAAGGTCTTCAAGGTCTCGTCCAACGCCCACACCCTCACCGGCGACGGCCCCGGCCTGCTCTACCGGCGGGGCGTCCCGCTGGAGGACATGGAGTTCTTCCAGTTCCACCCCACCGGCATCTACAAGCTCGGCATCCTGCTCTCGGAGGCGGCCCGCGGCGAGGGCGGCATCCTGCGCAACGACTCCAACGAGCGGTTCATGGAGCGCTACGCGCCGACGGTGAAGGACCTGGCCCCGCGCGACATGGTGGCCCGGGCCATCCAGACCGAGATCCTCGAAGGCCGGGGCATCGGCACCGACAAGGACGCCGTCCACCTCGACCTCACCCACCTGCCGCCCGAGCAGATCGACGAGAAGCTGCCCGACATCACCGACTTCGTGCGCACCTACCTCGGCATCGAGCCGAAGACCGCACCCATCCCGATCCAGCCCACCGCCCACTACGCCATGGGCGGCATCCCCACCAACATCGACGGCGAGGTCGTGGTGGACGCCGAGAACACGGTGTTCCCCGGGCTGTACGCGGCGGGTGAGTGCGCCTGCGTGTCGGTGCACGGGGCCAACCGCCTCGGCACCAACTCGCTGCTCGACATCGTGGTGTTCGGCAAGCGCGGCGGGCGGGCCATGGCCGAGTTCGTGAAGACAGCCGACCTCCCCGAGCTGTCCAAGGGCGTGGAGGACGACGTCCGGGGCCGCATCGAGAAGCTGAAGGCGGGCACCGGCTCCGAGAAGGTCAACGCCATCCGCGGGCAGCTCCAGGGCGAGATGACCGAGAAGGCGTTCGTGTTCCGCACCGACGAGTCGCTGGGGTCGATGCAGACGACGATCGGCGAGCTGAAGCAGCGCTACGAGCAGGTGTCGATCGACGACAAGGGCGCCACGTTCAACTACGACCTCACCGAGGCGCTCGAGCTGGGCTACCTGCTCGACCTGGCCGAGGCGTTGGTCGTGAGCGCCCGGGCCCGCACCGAGAGCCGGGGGGCGCAGTACCGCAACGACTACCCCACACGAGACGACGTGAACTGGATGAAGCACACGCTGGCCGCCCGGCGCGACGACGGCACCGTCGAGCTCTCGTACAAGCCGGTGATCGGCGGCGCCTACGAGCCCATGGAGCGCAAGTACTGATGTCGCGCATCACCGTGCACCTCAAGGTCAAGCGGTACAACCCCGACCGCGACAAGAAGCCCTACTGGCAGGAGTTCGACGTCGAGGCCGAGCCCACCGACCGCGTGCTCGACGCGCTGCACACGGCCAAGTGGGAGCACGACGGCACGCTGTCGTTCCGCCGCTCGTGTGCCCACGGCGTGTGCGGCTCCGACGCCATGGTCATCAACGGCTCCAACGCCTTGGCGTGCATCAAGCTCATCCAGGACGTGGGCGAGGA
>DATAAM010000243.1:0-5509 GCA_036260075.1 Acidimicrobiales bacterium | reverse complement strand
AGCGTCGACGACCCCCCGTACGACACGAAGGGCAGGGGGATGCCGGTGATCGGCATGATCCCCATCGTCATGCCGACGTTCTCGAAGATCTGGAACACGAACATGGCCAGCACGCCCACGCAGATCAACGTGCCGCTGAGGTCGCGGGCGAGGGCGGCGGCCCGCCACGTGCGCCACACCACCAGCGCGAACAAGGTCAGCAGCGTGGCGGAGCCGACCAGCCCCAGCTCCTCGCCCACGACCGTGAACACGAAGTCGGTGTGCTGCTCGGGCACGTACGAGAGGTTCGTCTGCGAACCCTGGAACAGCCCCCGTCCCGTCACCCCGCCGTTGGCGATGGCGATCTTCGACTGGTTGAGGTTGTAGGTCGAGCGCTGCGTGTCCTCGGTGGGGTCGAGGAAGGCGGTGAGCCGCTCCTGCTGGTACTGCTGCAGCAGGCCGAGCTGCAGCACGGCCACGATGCCGAGCACGCCGAGGCCGAGCAGCACCAGCAGGTGCCGCGGCCGGGCACCGGCCACCAGCATGACGCCGAGCAGGATGGCGGCGAACACCAAGTCGGTGCCCACGTCCGGCTGGAGGAGGATCAGCCCCATCGGCGCGGCCGTCAAGCCCACGATGACGAGCAGCCGCCGCGAGTCGAGGTCGCCGCGGTGCAACGACGCGTACGCGGCGAGGCACACGATCATGGCCGGCTTCGCCCACTCCGACGGCTGCAACTGGAACGACCCCAACTGGAACCACGCCTGCGTGCCCTTGCTGGCCGACCCCAGCGGCGTGAGGACGGCGAGCAGCAGGACCGCGGTTGCCAGGTAGATCACGGGGGCGCGGTCGCGGAACACGCGGTAGTCGACCAAGGTGGCCGCCACCATCACGCCGATGCCGAGGATCACGAACACCAGCTGCCGGTTGAGGTAGTACGTCGGCTCGATCCCGCTTGTCTCCAACCGCCGCCTCGTGGCGCTGTACACCATCAGCACGCCGAGGCCGGCGATGGCGACCACCGACGACACGAGCACGAGGTCGAGGTGCAGCCACGGCGACGCCTCCCGGCGCGCCCGCGCCCCCAGCCCCAGCCCGAACGAACGTCCGCCCGCACCCGCAGCCGTCGCCATCAGCCCGATCTCCTCTCCGCTTCTTCGTGCGTCAAGCGCCTCATGCGGCGCTGGACGCACGAAGAACGGCCGAGTCGCGATGGCATCAGTCGATCCCTCCGGCGACCTGCACGTCGCCCACCGGGTCGCCCGCCAGCCCGGCGAAGATTCGTCGGGCCACCGGTGCCGCCACCGACCCGCCGAAGCCCGCCTCCTCCATCACCACCGCGATCGTGTACTGCGGGTCGTTGGCGGGGGCGAAGCCGGCGAAGATGGCGGTGTCCTGCTTGCCGAACACCTGGGCGGTGCCGGTCTTGCCCGCCACGGGGAACGCCGAGAAGCCGAAGAAGGCGCCGTGGGCGGTGCCGTTCGGATCGGTGATCGCACCCCGCAGCCCGCCCATGATCGCGTTGCGGATGGGCGGCGGCAGGTCGACCTTGCGCCGCGACACCGACGGGATGTCGCGCACCACCGTGCCGTCCTGCTCCAGCACCCGGGCACCCAGCCGCGGCTCCCACACCGTGCCGCCGTTGGCGAACGTTGCGTACGACACCGCGAGCTGCAACGGCGTCACCACCGTCTCGCCCTGCCCGATGGCCATGTTCACGTTGTCGCCCGCGAACCACCGGCTCTCGGGGAAGGCCTTCGGCTTGTCCTCGTGAAGCCGCTTCCGCACGGCAGGATCGGACAGACGGCCCCGTCGCTCGAAGGCCAGCTCGATCCCCGTCTTCTCCCCCATCCCCATCTCGCGCGCCGCGTCCTGGATGGGCGTCTCCCCGTGCTGGCTGCGCTGGTTCCAGAAGGCGGCCGCCAACGTGTAGAAGAACACGTCGCTCGACACGGCCAGGCCCCGCGTCACGTTCACCCGTCCCCACGCCTTGTTGCCCGCGTTGCGGAAGGTGCGGTTGCCCACCCGCAACGAGCCCTTGTCCTCGTAGGACGTGCGCTCGTTGATGAGGCCGCGCCGCATCGCCGCGATGGCGGACGGCAGCTTGAACGTGGAGCCCGGCGCGTACTCGCCCTGGATCACCCGGTTGTTCAGCGGGTGGTGGGCGGCGGGGTCGTTCAACGCCGCGAACACCTCGGGCCGGATGCCGTTGACGAACGAGCCGGGCTCGTACGTGGGGTTGGAGGCCATGGCCAGGACGGAGCCGTCCCGCGGGTCGAGGACCACCACCGATCCCGCCGGGGCGACGAAGAACTTCTTCTCGTTGCGGTCGAACGTGCGGCGGGCGGCGTCCAGGCCCTTGGCCAACGACTCCTCGGCCAGCCGCTGCACGTCGAGGTCGATGCTCAGCTGAAGGTCGTCGCCCTGCTCGGGCGGCACCGAGGCCAGCGTGCGCAACACCCGCCCCCGTGAGTCGACCTCGAGCTTCGTGATGCCCGGCTCGCCCCGCAGGTCGTCCTCGTAGGCCTGCTCCACGCCCGCCTTCCCGATGGAGTCGCCGAGCTTGTAGCCCTTGGCCCGACGGCCCTCCAGCTCGGCGTCGTTGATCTCGCCCACGTAGCCGAGCACGTGGGCGCCCAGGCCCCCGTTGGGGTACGTGCGTCGGGCCAGCTTCGCCTCGTCGACGCCGGGGAAGTCGGCCTGGTGCTCCTTGAGGTAGACGATCTTCTCCTCGGGCACGTCCTCGGCCACCGGCACCGGCTTGTACGGGCTGTACCGCGGGTCGTCGATGCGCTTGTCCAGCTCTCCCACGGAGATGCCCAGCAAGGCGGCCAGCCGCGGCACCACCTCGTCGCGGTGCTCCTTCATCTCCACCCGGTTGACGGTGATCGCCTCCGACACGCGGTTGTCGACCAGCACCCGTCCCTGCCGATCGAGGATGCGGCCCCGCGGCGCCTCCTCGTAGACCAGCCGCAACTGGTTCTGCTCGGCCTGCACCTGGAACTCGTCGGAGTCCATCACCTGCAGGTACCAGAGACGGGTGAACAGGGCGGCGAACAGGGACACCACGATCACGCCCAGAACGGCCAGGCGCAGGCGACTGTTCTCGACCACCCCCGGGATCACGGCGACAGCACCGGCCGGAGGCCGGTTCCTCTCTGCGCTTCGGCGCCGGGTGGCAGGCGGGGAGGGGCCGCCTGCCTGACAGGACCCGGCGTCGACTCATCTACCGATCGGCCTCCGCCAGCGCCCAGCTCGCCAGCCGCACGGCGGGCAAGCTGAGCACCGCGTTCGTCAGGGCCACCACGAGCGCGATCAACGGCAGGCGGTCGGTGACGAGGTGGTCCTGGCCCAGCACGGCGCCGATCAGGGCGAACAGGACCACGCCCAGCGCGCTGCCCACGAAGGCGGTAAGCGGCGTGATCCACCACGCCGCCCGGATCAGGCCGGCCTGCACGGTGCCCACCGCGAACGCCACGAGCGCGAACGCCAAGGCCGACAGCCCCATCGGCGTCTGCACGAAGAGGTCGGCCACCAGGCCGGTGGCGAACGCCACCAGCGCCCCGAGCTCGGCTCCGGCCACGATGCCCGCGGCCACCGCGAACAGGAGCAGGGCGTCGGGGTGCACGTCGCGCACGCGCAGGTCCTGCAACGCCACCGATTGCAGCACCAGCACCAGGAGCAGGGCGGGCGGCAGGCGGAAGCGGAGGCCGGTCACGACCGCGGGCTCCACTGCAAGACCTTCACGAACGTGAGCCGCCGCAGGTCGACGACGGGATCGATGTCGACGTCCTGCTGCAGCGCGCCCGGCGCCGTCCTCGCCGTGCGCACCTTGCCCACGGGGATCCCTGGCGGGAACACGCTCTGCTGCAACCCGCTGGTGACGACGACCTCGCCCGGGACCACTGTGGTGGCCGCATCGATGAGGTCGACCCGGAGCGGCGTGCGCTGCCCGCGGCCGGTGGCCACGCCCACGTCGCCCGAGGTCGTGAGCCGCACGCCGACGCTCGACTCGCGGTCGGTCAGCAGCAGCACCGTCGCCCGCGTCCTCGAGACGCTCGCCACTCGCCCGACGAGCCCGGCCCCCGTCACCACCGGCATGTCCTCGGCCACGCCGGCGTCGGTGCCGCGGTCGATCTCGACGGCGAGCCGGAAGTTGTCGGGCGAGGTGGACACCACGCGGGCGGCCACGGTGGGGACGTCGCCGACGAAGTCGAGCTCCTGCTGGTCGAGCAGGGCCTTCAGCTCCCGCTGGGCGTCGACCGCCTCGGCCTGCGCGCCTTCCCGTTCGGCCAGCTGCTCGCGCAGGCGGGCGTTCTCCGCCTCAAGGTCGCCGTAGTCGACAACCCCTTGGAAGACGTCCCCGATGGGCTCGAGCACGCGGTCGGCCGCCGACGCGATCGGCGCGAAGGCGTCGCGGGCAGCCGAACGCACGGTACGGATGGCGCCCGCGCCCCGCTCGTCGAGCGTGAGCAGCGTGATCGCCGTCAGGACGAGGAGCAGGAGCGTGAAGCGCGGTCGGGCAGAGCGTCGGTAGACGGCCACGCGGGCCGGTTCCTCAGTGCCCGCTCGAGGAGATGAGGACCTGCTTCAAGGCCTCGAACTCCTCGAGGCACTGGCCGCTCCCGATGGCGACCGAGTGCAGGGGGTTCTTGGCGATGACGATCGGCATGCCGGTCTCGGCCGAGAGGCGGGCGTCGAGGCCGTGCAGCAGGGCGCCGCCGCCGGTGAGCACGATGCCCTGCTCCATGATGTCGGCGGCCAGCTCGGGCGGCGTCTTGTCGAGCGTCACCTTCACGGCGTCGACGATGGCGGACAACGGCTCCTCGATGGCCTCCCGAATCTCCTCGGTGGTGGTGACGATCGTCTTGGGGAGGCCGGTGATGAGGTCGCGGCCGCGGATCTCCGCGTGCAGCTCCTCCTCCAGCGCGCAGGCCGACCCCAGCGCCATCTTGATCTCCTCGGACGTGCGCTCGCCCAGTGCCAGGCTGTACTCCTTCTTGATGTACTGGATGATGGCGTCGTCGAGCTCGTCGCCGCCGATGCGGATCGACTGGCTGGTGACGATGCCGCCCAGCGAGATCACGGCCACCTCGGTGGTGCCGCCGCCGATGTCGACCACCATGTTGCCGGTGGGCTCGTGCACGGGGAGCCCGGCGCCGATGGCGGCGGCCATGGGTTCCTCGATGATGTAGGCGGGCTTGCGGGCCCCCGCGTACTCGGCCGCCTCCTGCACCGCCCGCTGCTCCACGCCGGTGATGCCCGACGGCACGCAGATCACCATGCGGGGCTTGGCGAAGCGCCGCTGGTGCACGCGGTGGATGAAGTACCGCAGCATCTTCTCGCAGATCTCGAAGTCGGCGATGACGCCATCCTTCAGGGGCCGCACGGCCTGGATGTGGCTCGGCGTGCGCCCGATCATCCGCTTGGCCTCCACGCCCACCGCCAGCGGCCGGCCGGTCTTCACGTTGACAGCCACCACCGAGGGCTCGTTGAGCACGATGCCGCGGCCGCGGACGTAGACGAGGGT
>DATAAM010000242.1:0-4801 GCA_036260075.1 Acidimicrobiales bacterium | reverse complement strand
GGCCTGGATGTGGCTCGGCGTGCGCCCGATCATCCGCTTGGCCTCCACGCCCACCGCCAGCGGCCGGCCGGTCTTCACGTTGACAGCCACCACCGAGGGCTCGTTGAGCACGATGCCGCGGCCGCGGACGTAGACGAGGGTGTTGGCCGTGCCGAGGTCGACGGCCATGTCCCGCCCGAGGAACGAGGTGAAGAGGTTGTCGGACACGCGGCAAAGCCTCCCGTCGGGGATCGTGGAGGTCAGCGCACAAGGCTAGGGGCGTTTGTTCACAAGCGCCAGCCCGTCCGTGTGACCGATGCGACATCCCCCGATCGGGCGCGGACGGGTTAGGGTGCCACCCATGGGGGACATCGGAGCGCTCTACGAAGAGGGTCGGCAACGCATCACCGAGCTGGTGCGCGACCTGGACGACGAGGCGGCCGCCACCACAGTGCCCACCTGCCCCGAGTGGTCGGTGAAGGACGTGGTCTCGCACCTGGCAGGCGTCTGCGACGACGTGCTGACCGGCAACATCGCAGGCGTCGCCACCGATCCGTGGACCGAGGCACAGGTGGTCAAGCGACGCGACCTGCCCCTGGCCGAGATCCTGGCCGAGTGGGCGGAGAAGGCGCCGCAGGTGGAGGCCATCGCCGGGCACTTCCCGGGCCGGGTCGGCACACAATGGGTCCTTGATGTCACCACTCACGAGCACGACGTGCGGGTCGCCCTCCGAGCGCCCGGCGCCCGAGACGTCGAGGCGATCGACGTGGCGCTCGGGTTCATGCTGACAGGCTTCGCGGTCGCGATCGACGGCCACGGGCTCCCGCCGCTCGAAGTGCGGGCAGGCGACCGCTCGTGGGTGCTCGGCTCCGGCACAGGCCAGGACGGCAACGTGAACGAGCGGCTGGCCGCCGTCCTCATGGGTGGCGACCCGCCCATCGACGTGGCCGAGCCCGCCGTCACAGCGGAGGCATCCGCCTTCGAGTGGGTGCGAGCGCTCACCGGCCGGCGCAGCCTCGACCAGGTGCGAGCCTTCAAGTGGTCGGGCGACTCCGAGCCCTACTTCCCCGCCTTCGCCTTCGGGCCGTTCCGGCCCAGCCCGGTCGACATCGAGGAGTAAGCCGCACCGCTGTCGGTACAGAGGCCGACCGCGCGCGCCCGAAAGCAGGAAGAAAGCTCCCGGACGGCCAATCTTCCCAATGGGGAAGACCTGGCGCAGTCTGCACGACGGGGGGTAGAGGGTGCGCCCTGCCACAGCATCGGTGCGGGACTCCACCCGCCTCGCACCAGCCCCGGCCCCCGGGGCTACTCCGTGAGGCGGGGCGGTCGGTGAACGCCGCGCACAAATCGTTCTCCTCTGCCGACTTCACGACGGCGCTGACCGTCCTGTCGCACCAGGCGGTCCTCTCCGAGCTCGGATGGCGGGACGCCTTCGACCGACAGGCAGTCGTCGACGCCCTCTACGGGCTCGGCGGCGAGGTCGTCGAGAGCAAGATCGCCGCTCGCATCCTGAGCATCTACCACGTCGAGGTCGACCAGTTCCGAGTGCACAAGGCGCTGCGAGGCCTCGAAGGCGAGGGCATCGTGCGACGCGGCGGGGGCGGCCGGTACCGCCTCACCGAGGAGGCCCGGGAGCAGGCGACGGCGGAACGACGGGACGCCGAGGAGCGGCTGCGAGGAGCCCGGTCCAAGTTCGACGCGGCCGCCCGCCAGCACTGCCCCGAGATCCCGGCCGACGACCTGTGGAATGCCTTCCTCCACCTGTTCCTGGCCCGACTGGTCGAGGCCCTGGGGGCGAAGACGATCAACTTCCTGCTGGGCGGTGCGGTCGACGTGGCCGGGTGCGCCTTCCTCAAGGACCTCCTCAGCGCGTTCCCGGCGGGCAGCCGCCCCGGCATCGAGGCCGCGCTCGTGCGCTTCCTCGACCCCGGCGACGAGCACGTCACGAGCCTCGTCTTCGACAGCCTCACCCGCCGCTACCTGGTGGAGGCAGCCAACCTGGCCCCCGCCCAGCTCGACCTCCTCCTCCGCGTGCTCGAGCAGCGGCCGGTCTTCCGCGTGTTCTGCGACACGAACCTCGTGCTCGCCGCCCTCGGGATGCAGGACCCGTTGAAGAACGAGGTGGCCTCCTCCCTCCTGCGCCTGCGCAGCCGGCTGGTCGGGCGCGTGGAGCTCCAGCTGTTCATCCTGCCGGTGACGATCACCGAGACGCTGAAGGCGATGGCCGCGGCCAAGGGCCAGCTCAAGCGCAAGGAAGCGGGCTCCGACGAGCAGTTGAGCTCGCTGGCGAAGGCAGCCGTCCAGGCCGTCACACGCCCGGGAGGGCCGCGCACGACCGACGCCTTCTTCGACGGGCCCGCCACAACACTGCTGCAACGTCTCCGCGACCTCGGCATCGAGCTCTACAACGAGGACACGACATCGCTCACGGCCGACCCGGAGGTGATCCGGATCGTGCAGGAGTGGGAGGACCGGCCCGACGGGCGCAACGGACTGGCGGACGACGACTCGGCCAAGTTGCTGCGCGACCAGCACGACGCCACCCTCCTCGTCTTCACCCGGCGCAAGCGGCCGCCTGCGCCGACCGTGGCCACCGCAGGCTGGTGGACGGGCACCTTCGACAGCGCGCTCCTGCGCTACGACGCCGCTCGCACCGAGCAGTACGACCTCGTCGTGGCCGTCAGCCCGTCCACGTTGGTGCGTCTGCTCGGCTTCTGGGCTCCGCGCAGCGACGAGCTGGAGAAGGCGCTCGTCAGCTCGGTCCGCCAGCTGTTCCCCCAACTGCTGCACATGGACCCGCTGGGGACGTCGACAGAGATCCTCGACGCAATCGAGGAGTACGAAGCGGCCGACGGCACGCCGACGAGCACCCTGGCCCTGGTGTCACAGCGCGTGCTCGACGCCCACATGCGAGAGGACGACGCCGAAGGCCCTGCCACCGCCGAACGGCTGCCCGACACCGTGGTCGAGGCGCTGACCGACGCCAGGAGCCGCCTGTCCGAGCAGGTGGAGGCGCTCACACGCGCACTGCAGCAGAGCGAGCGGGAGCGCCGGCAGCTGAAGGACCAACTGGCGGTGGTGGTCGCGTCGGCCGCGCTGACGGCCGCCACGGCCGAGCGCAACCGGCAGGCAGCGGAGGCGGCCGAGGTTGCCCAGGCCCAGGCGGCCGCCGCGCTCGCCGCCGTCGTGGCGGCGGAGCAGGGTCGGCAGGGTCGCTGGTTCTACCGGGTCACCGTGCCCGTCACCACGTTGGCCACCTCGGCCCTCACCGGCGCCGGCGCGCTCGTGGCCGACGCCGTCGTCGAGCCCCATCCGGCCGCGCTCGTCGGCACCGGTGCGGTCGGGTGGTCGTACGTCACGCTGTACATCCTGCAGCAGAAGGCGCTGGCCAACCCGGGCGTGCACGGCCGCTTCTGGGAGAGCCAGTTGCTCACGCGAGTCCTGGGCGGCCTGCGGTTCGTGGGCAAGGAGCTGGTCCAGCCCCTGCTCAAGAAGATGTGGGACCCGTCGAAGGCCTCGAAGCCGGCCGACCCGCCCTCGCCGCCCTCCGCCTGAGTCGGGCCGATCAGAGCCCTGGGAAGAAGGTGGCGATCTCGCGCTCGGCCGACTCCGGCCCGTCGGAGCCGTGCACGAGGTTCTCGGTGACCACCAAGCCGTAGTCGCCCCGGATGGTGCCCGGAGCGGCCTCCTTCGGGTCGGTCACCCCCATCAACGTGCGCACGACCTTCCAGGTGTCGGCCGGTCCCTCGACCACCATCACCATCGAAGGGCTGCGGGTGATGAACGACACCAGCTCGCCGAAGAACGGCTTCTCCTTGTGCTCGTCGTAGTGGCGGCCTGCCGTCTCGGCGTCGATCGTGCGCAGCTCGGCCGCCACGATGCGCAGGCCCTTGCGCTCCAGGCGTCCGACGATCTCCCCCACCAAGCCGCGCTCGACGGCGTCGGGCTTGCAGATGACGAGCGTGCGATCCACGGGCGGGGGACGTTAGCGGGTGAGCACTGTGCGGGCGGAACCCACGACGTACAGGGATCCGGTGACGAGCAGCAGCTCGTCCTCGCCGGCCTCGCGGAGCGCCCGACGCACGGCCGCCTCCACCGTCGGCTCGGCCACCGCCTCGACGCCCAACGACTCGGCGGCGGCCACCACCTCCTTGGCGGGCAGGGCCCGGGGCGACGGCGGCGGACAGGCGACGACGAGTCGGACGGGCAGGTAGGGCTCGATCATCCGCACCGGGTCGCGCCCCGCCAGCATGCCCATCACCAGGACGCGCGAGTCGACGGCGAACTCGGCCTCCAGCGTGGCGGCCGCCGCCTCCGCCCCCGCCGGGTTGTGCGCCCCGTCGAGGATGCGCAGGGGGTGGCGGCCGACCACCTCCATGCGGCCGGGCACACGCACAGCGGCGAACGCCTCGTCCACCACGTCCTCGTGGACCGGCTCGCCGAAGAACGCCTCCACGGCAGCGAGCGCCACCGCGGCGTTGTCGCCCTGGTACGTCCCGTGCAGCGGGACGAAGACCTCGGAGTACGCCGCGCCCGGCGTGCGCAGGTCGAGCAGCCGGCCGCCGTGGGCGGGGCTGTTCTCCACGCACGCAAACGCCTCGCCCCGCAGCCAGGTGTCGACGGCGCCCGCCTGCTCGAAGACGGGGACGAGCTCGGGATCCGTCTCCCCCAGCACCAACCGGCTTCCGGGCTTCACGATCCCCGCCTTCTCGACGGCGATGTCGCGGCGCGTCGGGCCGATGACGGCGGTGTGGTCGAGCTCCACGTTCGTGACGACGGCGACGGCGGCGTCGGCCACGTTGGTGGCGTCGTAGCGACCGCC
>DATAAM010000241.1:0-63459 GCA_036260075.1 Acidimicrobiales bacterium | reverse complement strand
CGGGCGTGCCCGCTGCCTGCGCGGCGGCGGCCGCGGCCTTGAGCCGGGCCCGGGCGGGCGATCCGCAGGCGGTGGAGGCGGCGCTGGCCGCCGAGGAGCGAGGACGGGCCACGGCCACGCCGTTGGCGCTCGCGCTGGCCGCCCTGGCCCTCGTCACCGCCGATCCCCGCCGCTTCGCCGACCGGGACGGGCCTGCCCGCGTGGCCGTGGCGGAGCTGGGGTTGCCGATGCCGACGGCCGGCGAGGTGGCCGCGCCTGCCGTGGCGTTGCCTGCGGTCCCGTCGCGGACGGGCGGCAGTCGCGGCGTGGCGCTGCGCTGCTTCGGCGGGTTCTCGCTGGCCGTCGACGGGCGGGAGGTCGACTGCGCGACGGTGAAGCCCCGGGCCCGCGCCGCCTTGCACCTCCTGGCGCTGGCGGCGGGCAAGCCTGTGCACCGCGAGACGCTCGTGGGCGCGCTCTGGCCCGAGGTCGACGCCCGCTCGGGCACGCGCAACCTCCAGGTTGTGATCAGCGCCCTGCGGAAGCTGCTCGAGCCCGATGCCGGCCGCGGCGAGGCCGCCCTGCTCGTGCGCGAGGGCGACGCCTACCGCTTGGCGTTGCGCGACGGCGACGACGTCGACCTGCTGCAGTTCGAGGCAGGCATCAACGAGCACACCGCCGAGGGACTGGAGCAGGCGCTGGCCGTCTACGCCGGGGAGCTGCTGCCGGAGGACGGCCCGGCCGAGTGGGTGGTCGACCCCCGCGAGCGCTACCGGCTCGACGCCGCGGGCGCGGCCCGGTCGCTGGCCGAGCTGCGGCTGGCCGACGGCGACCCGGTGGCAGCGGCAGCGGCCGCCGAACGGGGCCTGCGCATCGACCGCTACGACGACAAGCTGTGGCGCCTGCTCGACGAGGCGTACACGGCGGCGGGCAACCACGCCGCCGCCACCCGCGCCCGCGCCGGCTACGACGAGGTGCTCACCGAGCTGGGCGTGCGCTGACGGCTTCCGTTCCTGTTCCGGCACCAAGCCCCCGCGCCGCTCACAGCACCTTCCCGAAGAACTCGAGCTCCGCGATCGAGGCGTTGGTGCCGCCTTGCAGCGAGCCGTAGACCGACACGATCTGGATCTGCACGGTCGTCACGTCGGTCGCCTTGACCTTGATGCTCTGGAAGTCGGCCTTGTCCTTCAGCCGCACGTCCTTGGCGCTGCCGTTGGAGAACGTGATGTGCACGTCGCGGGGCCGGGGCTGCGACTGGAACTCCTCGGGCTTGGTGGTGGCGCCCACGGTGAAGCCGATGTTGCGGATGTCGACCGGCTTCTCGAACGTGAGGATGAGCCCTTGGCCCTCGCCGTTGCCGGGCGCGCCCTCGGCCCAGAACGAGTTGCGCACGCCGTCGATCGACGCCGACGCCGGGTGGCCGCCTGCCTCCGACGTGGCCTGCGCGGCGATGGGCCGCAACGGGTCGTCGGGCGGATTGACCGCCTCGCGCACCGGCCGCGTCCAGTCGGACGCCTTGTCGCGGATCGTCGACTTCCACGGCCCCACGAAGCTCAGGACGAGCAGGGCCACGAGCGCCAGCAGGAACAGGCGGGTGAGCGCGGTGGAGACCACGCCCTTGCCGCGCCGGCCTGCCCGTCGGGCCTTGGCCGGGCGCTCGCCCGCAGCCACCACCTTCTTGCGGCGGCGGAACAGCTTGCGCCACCACGGCACCTTGGCCACCTCGGCCTCTTGGAGCGAGTTGCCGCACCGACGGCAGAAGCGGCGCTCGGGCGGGTTGCCTTCGCCGCACTGGCCGCAGATGAGGTCGCCCGGGTTGATGGGGCGGCTGGGCTCGGTCTTGGTGCGCGGGGGGATCGGCTTCCGACGGGCTCCGGGCTTCTGCGCCGTGGGCTGGACGGCGGTCGCGCCGGTGGCCGCGCTCGCCGTCGTGCCCGCGCCGGCCTCGGCCGCCGCGATGCTGCCCTCGGCGGCGGGTGCCGTGCTGCCCGCGGCAGCCACGGGCGTGGGCTCGGGCTCGGGCAGCGGCGCGCTGACGGGCGGCGCCTTGGCCACCATGGCCGCCGCCCGCCGGGCGGCCTCCTCCTTCTTGCGGGCTTCCTCCTCGGCCCGGCGCCGCTCTTCCTCGGCCCGGCGCGCCTCTTCCTCGGCGCGGGCCTGGGCGGCCGCCCGCTCGCGCTCCTCCTCCTCGGCCCGGCGCCGCTCCTCCTCCTCGGCCCGGCGCCGCTCCTCCTCGGCCGCCTTGCCCGCCGCCTCGGCCTCGGCCCGGGCACGGGCCTCCTCCTCCGCCTGCCGACGGGCCTCCTCCTCCGCCTGGCGCCGCGCCTCCGCCTCGGCCCGCGCCTGCTCCTCGGCCTCGGCCGCCCGACGGGCCTCTTCCTCGGCCGTTCGGCGGGCGTCGTCCTCGGCCGCCGCGGCCGCCTCCTGCTCGGCCCGGCGCCGCTCCTCCTCGGCCGCCGCGGCCGCGGCCTCGGCCTCGGCCCGGGCTCGCGCCTCCTCCTCCGCCCGCCGACGGGCTTCCTCCTCGGCGCGGGCGGCCGCTTCCTCCTCGGCCTTCAGCCGGGCCTCCTCCTCGGCCCGCCGGCGCGCCTCCTCCTCCGCGTGGAGGCGGGCCTGCTCCTCCGCCTCGGCCCGCACGCGCGCCTCTTCCTCGGCCCGGGCTCGCGCCTCCTCCTCGGCCCGCCGAGCGGCCTCGGCCTCCTCCTCGGCGGCCCGGGCTTCCTCCTCGGCCTCTCGGGCGGCGCGAGCGGCGTCGTCGTCCGCCTCCATGCCGACGGCGGCCTTGACCCGGTCGATGATCCCCCGGGTGGCGGGCTCGGCCTCCGGCTCGGGCGCGGGCTCGACGGGTGGCGGGGCGGTGGCGATCCGTTCGCCCTCCCACTCGAGGAATGCGCCGCACGAGCCGCAGAAGTCGTCGTCGTCCTCGTTGTGGGTGCCGCACTTCTTGCAGACGATCATGCGGGCAGGACCTCGACCTGGTGCGGGATGTGGGCAGGCTTGGCCGCGGCGACGATGGCCTCGAGCCGAGCGGCGTCCACGGTAGACGGGTCGGCCACGCGGACGCGGACCGTCAGCGAGGGCTCGGCCGAGCCCGGCAGCTCGCCTCCCGGGGTCGGCGACCAGGCGGCACCGCCGCTCTCTTCGATCTCGGGCTCCACGCCCGTGTAGACGGCGACCAAGGCGGCCAGCCCGTGCACCGTTCCCCGCCACCGGTACAGCTCGACCGCCTGCCCCACGAGGTCCCGCCGGCGCTCCTCTGGCCACGTCTCGTCGAGCTCCACGCCCACCCAGCGAGCGAGGTACTCGACGAAGTCGAGCGGGGCCAGCGACGGGTCGAGGTAGGCGGTGAGGTTGTCGAGCACGGCGAAGACCGGCGCCCACACCTCGTCGAACGCGGCGGTGAGCCGCAGGGCGAACTCGTCCTCCTGGTAGAGCGCGGGCAGTGTGAGCCCGATGGGGTGGGGGGAGGCCAGGCCCTCGACCACGCCGCGCATCAGGAGGCTCCCGTGACCATCACCTGGTGCCCGAAGGAGAACACCAGCGCGTTGCGGTCGAGGTCGAGCTTCTGCGTGGCCTCACCTCGCTCGCCCGTGATCGGGTTGGCGCCGAAGAGGCGGGCGTCCTCCACCAGCTCGGTGCCCCGCAGCCGTTGCAGCACGCCGAACACCTCGCCCACGTGGACCGGACGGCCGAACGGCCAGCCGGAGCCGTCGGGCCCGCCGCTGATCGGGTTGAAGTAGCGGTAGAGCGCGGCTACTGCCTCGCGCTGCAAGCGGTTCGGGTCCACGCGCGGCCGCGGCTTGAGCCGGGCCACCACGGTCACGCCCTGGTAGGACGGCGCCTCCACCAGCACGCGCGCCCCGATGGTGCGGCGCTCGTCGAGGTGCGTGCGGATGCGCTCGCCCATGTCGTCGGGGAGGATCAGCTGCTCGAACTCGATCTGCCCGTCGACGTCGGCCACCGCGGGCACGACCAGCACCCGCACACCGCCTGCGTCCGCCCCGTCGCCCGCCGACACGCACCGCACGCGGGCGACGTTGGGCGCCGCCTCCACCGCGAGCTGCTCGTAGTCCTCGGCGGTGACGGCACGCCCCAGGGTGCGCAGCAGGATGGGGCCGCGGACCTTCGCCTGCTCGATGTCCTCGCCCTCGACGCCGCCGCTCGCGGGGGCGCGGTTCTCCACCCGGGCCACGAACGGGATCGACGTGCGCAGCACGCTGAGCGTGCCGCGGGCCACGTTGCCGTCCTGCCCACCGCCCGTGCGATAGGTGCGCACGCGGATGGGCGCGCCCTTGGGTGGCACGGCGCCGTAGCTCACCATCGAGCCATCGCGCTCGCGCACCTGCGGCCCGAAGCTCACCTCCCCGGCCACCTCGTCGAGCACGAAGTGGCGGTCGTCGGGGCCGCTGTCGGCGAAGTTCGGCACGCACGTCCACTCGTCCCAGCCGTCGCCGCCCGCCACTTCGACCACCATCGGCGCGTCGCCCGGCACCACCGGGCGGTGCTGCAACGGGAGCCGCTGGCCCGCCACGCCCTCGGAGAGGCCGAGGATCTCGTCCTCCACCACGTGGGCGTGCACGGCGCGGCTCGTACCGCCGATCGTGGACGCCGCCACCCGGTTGATGCGGGGCGACGCGCTGTAGAACGGCTGCCCCTCCTCGGGCTCGACCACGCGGCAACGCAGCCAGCCGGCCCGCTGCTTGTCGAGCACGCTCGCCTCGTGGCCGCGGGGGACGTGGAGCACGACCTCGCCCGCCCGGTTGAGGCCGCCGGTGTCGTCGTGGTCGACGTCGCAGGGCGACCAGCCCGTGCCCGTCCACGCCTCCCACACGATGGGCGGGTCGCGGGGGTCGACTCCGACACCCTCGATCTCGCAGTCGAACGTGAGCGCGACCGCGCACGACGGCACCGGGTTGTCGAGGCCGATGTAGAGGGCGTCGCCCGCCTTGGGCGGCGTGTCGAAGCAGTAGAAGCTCACGCCCCCGGGCACGGCGTCGTTGTGGTCGCGGTACGTCTTCTCGTCGACGGAGGACAGCAGCCGTTCGAGCGTCGACGGCACGACCGTGAGGTCCTCGACCGACGTGAACACGATCGACTCGACGGTCTCCGTGCGCACGGTGGCGACCTCCGTGCCGGCCGGGATGTCGATCGCCTCGGCCTGGGGGGCGGAGAGCCAGTACGTCACGTCCGCGCTCGCCGCCGTGGGCGGGAACAGGCGCACGCCGATGAGGTCGAGGAACTTGACGTAGTTGCGGTCGGGCACCCGGTTGAGGCGGTACAGGACCTGGTCCACCATCCCCGCGAAGGCCTCGATCAGGGTGACGCCCGGGTCGGAGACGTTGTGGTCGGTCCACTCGGGGCAGTTGCGCTGCACCAGCCGCTTGGCGTCGTCGACGAGCTCCTGGAAGCGGCGGTCGTCGAGGTTGGGCGCGGGAAGCGTCATGGCAAGAGCACCGGCCGAAGGCCGGTTCCTTTCTCGAGCGAAGCGAACGGGGTGGCGCTGGGGGTGGCCTGCGAGGGAAGGGCTCCCCGCCGGACGGGACCCGCAGCGCCGAGGACCTTGTGAGCTCTCATGGCTACTGCTCCTCGGGGATCACGTAGAAGGGGAACACGAGGTTGCGCGGGTCGTTCGTGCCCTTCGGCTGGTAGGTGATGTCGATGTACAGGGTGGAGGCGTCCTCGGTGTCGAGCGCCACTGTCACGTCGAGCACGTCGATGCGCGGCTCCCATCGCTCGAGCGACGAGCGCACCTCGAAGGCGATGCGCCCCGCCGTGGTGGCGTCGGCGGGCGCGAACACGAAGTCGTGGATGCCGCAGCCGAACTCGGGTCGCATGGGCCGCTCGCCGTAGGACGTGCCGAGGATCAGGCGGATCGCCTCCTCGATCTCGCGGTTGCCGGCCACCGTGGCGATCCCACCGGTCGCGCTGGTGCGCAGGGGGAACGCCCACCCGGCCCCGACGAACTCCTGGCTCATGCCGTCCTCCCGTTCACGCGATCAGCACGGTCGTGCCGGAGGCAACGAGCTGGCCGGGCAGGTTGTTGCACATCACCGACTGCGAGCCCTGGCGGGCGGCGGGCTTGTTCTCGATCAGCACCGAGGGGCTGCCCTGCATGACGCGCCCGACCTGCATGGGTGGCGCCATGAACGGGTCGGCGGGGTGCAGGCCCACGTGGGGCGGCGTGTTGTACCCCGACGAGCCCACCACCGCCGCGGGCTTGTTGTTGACGAGGACCTTCGTGGCCAGCCCCTGCAAAAGGGGTGCCTGGAACGGCATCGGTGGCGCGGGCTGGGGCGCGCCGGTGGCCGGGTTGGGGATCTGGTGGATTGCGCAGCTCCCCACGATCTTGTCGCCCATCACCGCGGCGGGCGTGCCCATGTCGTCCCCTCCTCCCTAGTTGAGCTTGATCGGGCTGCCCTTGACCTCGCAGGGGCCCGAGGCCTCGACCTTCACCGTCGCTCCCTTCAACGTGAGCGTCGTGCTCGCCTCGATCGTCGCACTGGTGGCCGCCTTGATCGTGAGCTTCCCCTTGGCCTCCACGTTGACGTCGCGGTTGGCCGTCACCTGCGCGTCGCGGCCGGCCTTCACGACCACATCGAGGTCGGTGGCGATCTCGAGCACGTGCTTCTGCGCGTTGCGGCCGGTGCCGAGCTTGATGAACACCTTCTTGTCCTGCGAGCTGATCGTGATGTGCTCGTTGTCGGTGGCCTGCTCCATGAGCACGAAGTCGCCGTTGTTGGACACGAGCGTGCGCTGTGTGACCTTCCGGTTCGTCACCGCGTTGGGTTGCGGCGGCTTCTGCGTGTTCGTGTAGATGCCGCCGAGCACGAACGGACGGTTGATGTCGCCCAGCTCGAACGCCACGATCACGTGGTCGCCGACCTCGGGCACGAGCTGCAGGCCACGCGCCTGCGCGCCGCCGGCGCCGGGGTACACCACCTGCGCCCACCCGGTGGTGAAGGTCTCGCCCAGGGCCGGGATCTTCACCTTCACCCGGCCCAGGCGCATGGGATCGCTGTTGTCGGTGACCACGCCCACCATCACGCCCTCGATGCGGTCGGCGGGCGCCGCCGCCGAGCCGCCGCCTCCCACCAGGCCGAGGAAGGAGTCGTCGCGCGCCCCCGTCACGTCGAACTCGGTGGTGTACAGCGAGTCGCCGGTGAACACGTGGCGGGTCGAGGTCACCCTGAAGGTGCCGTTGAAGGCGGTGCCCATGCCCTGGATGACGACGGTCGAGCCCGCCTTGAGCTTGGGGTTGCCGAACGTCTCGGCGTGCAGCTCGACGTACCCCTCGGCGATCTGCTTCGACAGGGCGGTGGCCTTGGCGATCGCCTCGCCCGCGTTCTCCAGCGGGGTGTCGGTGGACAGGTACTCCTGCGTGACCGCGGCCGCCGCCTGCACCATCGGCAGCGCCGTGCCCATGCGCGCCACCGTGGTGAGAAGCGGCATGGTGCCCACGAGCGGCTGCTGCATGACCGCGTCGTACGACCGGGCCACCACCTTCTGCACCTGCTCGTTGCTGGAGTAGCCGATGCGCGCCCGGAGCAGGTCCTCGTTGCCGGCCAATGTGATCGGCATGCTCAGCGCGGGCGTGTCCGGCCGCTTGAACGACAGCTTGCGGCCTGTGACGCTGAGCACGTAGCCGCTCTTGGCCGCCAGCCGCTTGAGGAACGCCCAGTCGCTCTCGTTGGCCTGGGAGAGGTGGGCGTACACGGTGGTGGTGGCGTCCACGTCGGGTGTGAGCCCGTTGGCGCTCGCCACCGTCGACGCCACGTCCGAGGCCTTCACCATCACGAAGTTCTTGTTCTTGCGGCCGCGGAACAGCTTGTGGGCGCGGTCGAAGCCGCGCACGATGGCCACGCTCCCGACCTCCAGGTCGTACTCCGCCTCCAGTGCGGTGATCTCCGCTTCGATGAGCGCCTGGGGCGTGGAGGGTGTGCCGCTTGTGACCGACACCTTGACGGCGGCGCCGAGGCGGAACGGCACCCCGCTCAGCAGCGTGCGGGCCTGGTCGCGGAAGCGCAGCTCCACCACGTCGGACTGCTGCACGCCGTCGTCGATCACCGCCGACAGCAGGTTGTCGGTGATCTGCGAGGGCAGCCGCACGTTGTCGACCTTGATCTCGAGGTCGTAGGTGTGGTTTTGCGCCATCTACGCCTCCTCAGGTGGGGGCAGCAGCAGCCGCGTGCCGCTCGGCACCCGCATGGGATCGTCGATGTCGTTGGCGTCGGCGATGGCGCGCCAGTCGTTGGGGTTGCGGTACTCGCGGTAGGCGATCGATGCGAGCGTCTCGCCCGCCGTCACCACGTGCGTGCGGTGGCGCTCCAGCGTCCCCGACGTCGGGTTCTGCCGAGGGATCGGGGTCGGGATCTCCTCCAGGGAGACGTTGCACACGGCGCGCACGGGCGTGCCGTCCTGACGGAACAGCGTGTAGCGGGCGCTCACCGACTTCACGAAGGCCACGAAGCTCATCGTCGAGCCCCACCCGAAGATCACGAAGGGGGGAGAGGGCTGGCGCATGAGCAGCGACTGCGGCGTGGGGGTGCAACAGCTGAACAGCAGCTCCACGTCCTTCACCACGCTCTTCGAAGGCGACTCCGACTCGTCGAGGAAGATCTCGAGCGACAGCTCGCGCGGGTCGGCGCCGGTGAACTGCGGGGTGGTCGCCTGGGCCACGCCGGGCAGCGGGGCGCGCTGCCAGTTCGCCCGCTTCTGGACCGAGTACTCCTTGGGGTTGAAGCGGAACGTGAGCTGCCCGAGGCCTGCGCCGCCGCCGCTCCCGCCGCTCCCCGTGCCGCCCGTGGCGCCCGCCGCCGACGCACCCGCCATGAGGCCGCCGAGGCCGGGGACCATGGGCGGGAGCAGGGTGAGGTACGCCTTCTCCAGCTTGGGCTTGCCCTGGGCGGCGGGGACCGTGGCCATCTAGGCCTTCCCCGGGTCGAGGAACCCGTGGTGGGCGAGCTCCAGGGTCTCGGTGGCCGCCTGTGTGGCGTCGACGCCCAGGCTCGGGCCGGTCCATAACACCGGGATCACGTCGATGAGGTTCCACGACGCGATCGGCTTGAGGTCGGAGGTCATCGCCGTGATCACCGCGGTGGTGCGCTTCACGCCCGTGGCCATCGAGGCGAACCACTGCGCCACCTTCTGCGTCTCCGCGCTGATGTAGCGCGTGAGCGTCACGTTCGTGTAGCGCAGGCGGCCCGCCAGCTGGTGCACGTAGAAGTTGTTGCCGCCCTCTTCGCGCTCCTCGGTGCTCACCTGCACGCCGAGGCCGTCGCACTTGAAGAACGTGCCGAGGTCCTTGCCGTCGACGACCACTTGGAAGCACAGGCTGACGGCGGGATCGGCGAGGAGTTTGGACATCGCCGGCTACCTCCCGAAGTCCATGTTCATGCCGAGCCGCTGGCGGTTGAGGCGGAGCTCGTCCTTGAGGCGGCGGCGGATCTTGTCGTAGAGCACGTCGACGTTCACAGGCGTGGCCTCCACCCCCGGAGGGCTGTCGGAGGTCTCGACGGTGACGGCTCGCTGGGGCGGCGGCGGTTGCGGGGCGCCCGCGGGCGGAGCGGTGAACAGCACCGACCCGTCCGGGGCGCGGGTGGCGATGCCCGCGTCGAGGGCAACCTGCCCGGGGTCGAGGAAGGGGCGGGTGTCGGGGCTGGTCGGGCGGCCCGCGGGGCGGGGGAGCGGCAGCGGCGGGGCGGCCGGGGGGGTGTTGTGGCCCTCGACCTGCCGTGCCACCTGGTGCTCCACCGCCCGCGCTTCGTGTTCGAGCTGCCGGCCGGTGGCCGTGTGCTCGGCGGGCCGGGTGGCGCCCATGCGCTTCTGCTGGGCCACGTGCACGAGCTCGTGCGCCAGCAGCGCCTGGGCCGGGCCGTGGTCGAGCGGGCCGTGGGCGGCGGGCAGGTGCACCTCGCCGTCGCTGGTGAAGGCGCGGGCGTCGAGCGCCGCCGCGTGGTGCGCGCTCTCCTCGCCGCGGTGCACGCGCACGTCGCCGAGGTCGGTGCCCACGGTGCGCTCCACGTGGGCGCGCACGGCGGCGGGCACCTGCTCGGTCACGGTGAGCGCCGGGGGCCTGCTGCTCAGGAGCGGCAGGCTGGTCGACGGCTTCGGGCTCGGCGTGGGCGGTGCGGGCGCAGGCGCGGCAGTCGACGGCGACAACGGCGCTCGTTGCACCGATGCGACCGTGGGGGCCGCGGGCGCGGGGGCGCGCGTCGGCGTGACGGCGCCCTTCGGGGCGGGCCCTGCCTTGGGCATCCGCGACTCGGCGGGCGGGAGCGGCATCGGTGCGGCCGCCTTGGCGGGCGGCGCGAACGCCTGCGGCTGCTGCGGCTCGGGATCGGGCCGGATCGGCTCGCCGAGCCCCAGCCGGCGGGGCATCGGGTCGGCGTCGCCCAGGATCGGCACGTCGGCAGCGGCGTGCTCGTCGGGCGGCCGAGGGGCGGGCGGGGTGGCCAACGGCAGCGCCGGCTCGCCGTCACGCCCCGCCCCCACCCCGGCCCCGGCCCCGGCCCCGGCCCCGGCGTTCTTTTCCCCGAAAGCGCGCTCCGGTGCGCTTTCGGGGAAAAGAACGGGGGGTGGGGCCGCCGCGGTGGGGGCGTCGAGCACGAGCGGGGCATCGATTGCGAGCGGCGCCTCGTCGGGCGTCGTCGGCCGTTCGACGACCGCGGCGGGCGGCGGCTCCCCGGGCAGCGGCGGGGCGAGGGCCCACGGCTCCACCGGCACAGGTGCAAGCACCGGCGCGGGGTCGGGCTCGGACACGGGCATCGGCACGACGGGCAGCGGCTCGGCCAGTGGGAGGGGCCGCGGCGGCTCCACCGGCGGGGGCGCGGACACCATGGCCCGCTGCACCGGGGCGGGCGCCGCGGGCGCCACCCGCAAGCTGGGCAGCGGACGGCGGGCGGGGGTGACCACCGGCGCGGGCGGGGCCGGGTGCACGAGCGGCATCGACATCGACGGCAGGGCCGGCAACGAGCCGGGCGCGGCGTCGACCGCGGTGACGAGGTCCTCGATGACACCCGCGGGCGCGTCCTCGCTCACGGCGTGGCGCAACGGCGCCAACCGCAGCTCCGGCGGGGTCAGCGCGGCGAGCTCGCCCTCGAACGACTCACGCTCGATCGTCAGTGGGTGCGACGGCACGCTGCCGCCCAACGGAGCGAGCGCGGCCCACTCCTGTCGCCGCTCGGGCGGCGTCGGCGCAGGGGGCTCAGCCGGCGTGGTGGCCGGCGGCTCGCTCCGGCGGCGGAAGGGCCACACCATCGCTCACTCGCCGTCGGACAGGCGGGTGTTGATCGACGCGATCTCCGAGACGAACCTCCGGCGCAGCGGGTGCTCCAGCTCGAGGATCTCGTCGAGCGACCAGTGGAAGTGGTAGGCGACGTACGCGACCTCCTCGTAGAGGCGATCGGTCGCGTACGTCACGATTCCCCCAGGCGACCACCGGCCACGTCGACCGTGAACTCGTGCTCGCACGCAGGACACGTGACGGCGGCGCGGGTGTGGCCTTCCTGGTTGATGCGCCGGTACATGTCCTGGAGGAACGCCAGGTCCGACGCGAAGAAGTTCTCGACCACGCCTGCGTTGACCTCGTGGTCGGTCAGCGTGCCGAGCTCCGTGATCACACGGGCGAGTAGGCACACCGTCATGTACGCCGGGTTCATGCGCACCCGGTCGTCCTTGGTGAGCAGCAGCTCGTCCTTGGCCGTGGCCAGCCGCATCACCCCGCGCTTGTGGAGCACGCCCGCGTCGTCGAGGTAGCCGCGGGGCAGCTCGAACTCGAACTCCGTGCGCAGCGGCTCGGGAGCGAAGGTGAGGGTGGTCACCTCCTCGTCGGAGGCGACCACCCCTGCGATCGACCGTCTCACCGGACTCGTCCCTTACTTGACGCGGACGAGGTTCTCGAAGACGACGGTGGCCGTCTCGGTCAGCGGGCTGGTGTCTCCGGCCTTGGCTGTGCCGATCTCCAGCTTGCTGATCCATGCCGCCTCGACGTTCCACCGGGCGATCTCCTCGCCTGCGTACGTCAGAACGACGATGGACCCGGTCTTGCGCATGTCCTTGGCCTTGCCATCGGCGGCGAGCTTGTGCCAGTCGCGCCAGTCGGTGCTGTTGGTGAGGCCTCGCTTCATCGTGAGCTGGCCCCCCTCGGGCTTGGCCGGCACCTTCTTGGCCGCGTACTGGCCGGTGGGCAGCTGGTGCTTGATGTCGATGACCTTCACTTCGCTCGTAAGCGGTCCCACCTCCATGAGCATCGAAGGCGGACCGTCGAACTCGGCGAAGAACGCGTAGCCGACGGCACTGTCGTTGGGTTCGAAGCCGGGCATCTGCCCTACCTCCCGTTACTCGTTGACCAGTGAGACGCCGCCCGAGAACTGCGACAGGCGGAAGATGACGAACTCGGCGGGCTTCACCGGGGCGACGCCGATCTCGCACAGCACCTGGCCTGCGTCGATGGCCTCGGCCGGGTTGGTCTCCTCGTCGCACTTGACGTAGAAGGCCTCCTCCGGCGTAAGGCCGAAGAACGCGCCCTTCCGCCACTCCATGACGAGGAAGGCGGCGATGGTGCGGCGGATCTTCGCCCACAGGTTCGGGTCGTTGGGCTCGAACACCACCCAGTCGGTGTTGGTGAGGATCGACTTCTCCAGGTAGTTGAAGAGCCGGCGGATGTTGAGGTAGCGCCAGGCCGGGTCGCTCGACAGGGTGCGGGCGCCCCACACCCGGATGCCGCGGCCGGGGAAGGCCCGGATGCAGTTCACGCCGTTGGGGTTGAGCTGCTCCTGCTCGGCCTTGGTGCAGTTCAGCTCCAGGCTGATCGCACCCCGCACCACCTCGTTGGCGGGCGCCTTGTGCACGCCGCGGGTGTCGTCGTTGCGGGCCCAGATGCCGGCCACGTGGCCCGCGGGCGGCACGTGCACGTTCTGGCCCGACGCCGGATCGAACACCTTGACCCACGGCCAGTACAGCGCCGCGTACTTGGAGTCGTAGCCCGCCTTGTCGACCCGCCACTCGCGGATCTGCTGGGCGTTGAGGCCCGGGGGCGGATCGAGGATCGCCACCCGGTCACCCATGAGCTCGCAGTGGGCGATCATCGCCAACTGCACCGCCTGCACGCCTTCGAGGTCGATCATGTTGTTCTGGTATGCGGCCATGAGGTCGGGGACGGCCACCATGGTCACGTCCTCGATGGCCTCCAGGCCGCCGAAGCCGGTGCGGTCGGCCGAGTCGCCCACGTAGTCCTCGGCGCCCAGGCGGGTGGGCGCAGGCGCCCCGCCGCCCGACAGCGAGACGGTGCCCTTGGCCACGGCCTCGACGGCGCCACCGACCTCCTCCAGCCGAATGAGCTTCGACTGCTGGTTCACGACGGTGGCGACGTTGGTCTTGCCCTTCTTGGTGGTGACGTTGTCGAACGTCTCTTCCGCCTTGCCGCCGCGCTTGACGACGAGCTTGAACGTGTCGTCTCCTGCGTCGGCCTGGCCGGCCGCCGCCACCTCGACCGAGATGTCGTTGCCCGCGGGACCCGCTTCGAGCGCCTGCACGCGGTAGGCGCCGACCTTCTGGTCGCCGCCGGTGGTGAGCTCGGCGCGTGCCGCAGGCGCCTCGCCGTCGCCGCCGATGCGGACGATGTAGGCCTGGCCGCCGCCGTTCTGGAAGTAGCCGTACACGGCGTGGGCGAGGTACGACCCCTCGACGAAGTCGCCGAAGATCGAGGTGTACTGCGTCCAGTTGGTGACGAGCGTCGGCGTGTTGAACGGGCCGGACGCGGCGAGGCCGACGAAGGCTGCCACCGCGGTGCTGACGCCCTCGATCGGCCGGGAGCCGCTGTCGACCTCCTCGACGTAGACACCCGGTGACAGGTAGGTGGGCATACCACTCCTCCTCGATGACTGATGCGCTGCCGAGCCTCTCGTCGCGCAAGGCGTCGGACAACGCCCCACCGGGCGCTTGTGCGGGAACGTTGTGCTGCCCTTTCGGGCACGCGGGGGCCGGCGACGGGCCGTAGCGTCGCGGCCATGGGTTCGTGGGAGGACTTCGCCCCGATCATCTTCGACCAGAACCGCTGGGCCGAGGCAGGCCCGGAGGTGGACGCCGCGGTGGCGCTCGCCGGGGTGGCTCCCGGGGCCTCGGTGCTCGACCTGGCGTGCGGTCCCGGCCGCCACTCGCTCGAGCTGGCCCGCCGGGGCTACGAGGTCACGGGCGTCGACGTCACACCGGCCTTCGTCGACACGGCGTCGAAGCTGGCCGAGCAGCAGGGCCTGTCGGCCCGGTTCGTGTGCGACGACATGCTGCGGTTCCGCGAGGACGACTCCTTCGACGCCGCCTTCGTGTTCTCCACGTCGTTCGGGTACTTCGAGGACCCGTCCGACGACGTGGCCGTGCTGGGCAACGTGCGGGCCTCACTGCGCGACGGCGGCGTGCTGCTCGTGGAGCTGCTGGGCAAGGAGGTGATCGCCCGCACGCTGCGGGGGCCCACGTGGCTGGAGGAGAACGGGCTGCTCGTCCTGACCGACCAGCAGGTGCGGGACGACTGGACGTGGGTCGACCACCGGTTCGCCTTCCTGGGCGACGAGGGCCGGGCCGACTTCGTGCTGACCCACCGCCTGTACTCGGCCGGCGAGCTCAAGGCGGCGCTGCGCGAGGCGGGCTTCGAGGAGATCCGCTGCTTCGGCTCGCTGCACGGCTCGCCGTACGGGGCCGACGCCTCCCGCCTGGTGGCCGTGGCCAGGTGATCGGGCGGGCGCTGTTGCTGGTGCTCGTGCTGTGGGCGTCGACGGCGTGCGCGGGCGAGAGCGACGGCGACCGCTCCTGAGGCCGCGCCCGCCGTTCTTTTCCCCGAAGGCGCACGCCAGTGCGCCATCGGGTAAAAGAACGGCGGGACTAGGCGTCCTCCTCGTCTTCGTCCTCGTCGACGGCTCGTTGGGCCACCTGCTCGGCTGCCCGCTCGGCCTCCTGCTCGTGGCGGTCGGACGGGTCGCTGACCTTGACGCCACCGCCCGTGGGCGTGCCCTCGACCGGCCCGCTGCGCTGCTGCACCACGTGGGTGAGCTCGTGGGCCAGCAGCTTGTCGCCGCCCGGCGTGCCCGGCTGGTAGGCACCCGACTTGAAGGCGATGTTGCGCCCCGTGGTGAACGCGGCGGCGCCCATCGAGCGGGACAGCTCGTCGGCGCGCGAGTCGGTGTGCACCCGCACGTTCGACAGGTCGGCCCCCATGGCCCGCTCCATCTGCGCCTGCACCGGTCGGGGAAGCGGCGAGCCGCCGCCGTCGAGCGTCGCCACCTGTTCGCCCAGCACGTCGCTCATGCCGCGGTTGCCGACGGCCCGTTGCACGTGCAGCACGGTGTCGTGGCCCATCGACGCGCTGCGGCCCGCCACCAGCGCCTGGAGGGCCCGGCCGGTGTCGACCGGCGGACGGCCCCGCGGCGCACGGTCGACCGACTTGTAGCTGCGATCGTCGTCGCGGTCCTCGCCTCGCGCGTGCGAGTCGAGGGTCGTCATCTCAGATGCCGCCGAGCAGACCGCTCAGCGCGTTGCCCGCCGCGCCCAGCATGCCCATGCCCGCCTGCATCGGGTTGCCGCCCATCATCATCGACGACAGGCCTTGGCCCATGGCGCCGCCCATCCCGCCGATGGCTCCGCCCATGGGGCCGCCGATGGCGCCGCCCAGCGCGTTCATGCCCATGCCGGCCAGCCCGGAGGCGGCGCCCGCGCCCATGCCCTGCATGCCGCCCATGGCCCCGGCCATGTTGCCGCCCATCAGGTTCTGGGCCACCCCGCCCATGGGGCCGCCCATGCCGCCGATCATGCCGCCCATGGGGCCGCCCATCATGCCGCCGAGGTGCTGCATGCCCGCTGTGGCGCCCTGGCCCGCCATCCCGCCGGCCTGCCCCATCATCCCCTGCATGGGGTTGCCGCCCCCGAACATGCCGAAGAAGCGCTGCACCGGCACCGCCTTGGCCGTCGCCCTGTTGCCCGCCGCGTGCTGGAGGTGCAGCAGCGGGTGCTCGTGCTCGTGGCCCGCCGTCTTGCCCGGCGTGCGAGCGCGGCCGTCGAGCTGCTCCTCGTTGGCGTGGTGGAGATCGCTCATGCCGCCATGCTCCGTCCGCCGCGCCCTCGACCACAAGGGCCGCCGGTGCCGACGTCCCTGCCCTTTCGGGCAACCCCTTCCGTCGTTCCGGCGCCGGGACGGCGTCAGCCGGTGGAGACCACGTCGAACCAGGGGCCGAACTCGGCGGCCACGGACAGCCGGCCCAGCTTGCGGTATTCACGGTGGGTGGCCCGGATGAGGTCGGCCATCGTGACCGGCCGGCCCGTCTCGGCCGCCAGGTAGGCGGCGGTGAGGGCGACGGAGCGGATGTTCCCCCCGGACAGCTCGAAGGCCTCGGCGCAGAAGTCGAGGTCGATGTCGTCGCCGCGGGGGACCTGGGCGCCGAGGCAGCGGTCCCACAGCTCGCGACGCAGCCCGGCGTCGGGCACCGGGAAGTCGACGATGGCGTCGAGCCGTCGGGCGAACGCCTCGTCGATGTTCGACCGCAGGTTGGTCGACAGGATCGCCAGCCCGTCGAACGACTCCATGCGCTGGAGGAGGTAGGCCACCTCGATGTTGGCGTAGCGGTCGTGGGCGTCGCTGACCTCGGAGCGCTTGCCGAACAGGGCGTCGGCCTCGTCGAACAGGAGGATGCCGTTCACGCCGTCTGCCTCGGAGAAGATCCGCTCCAGGTTCTTCTCGGTCTCGCCCACGTACTTGTCGACGACGGTGGCCAGGTTGACTGCGTACAGGTCGAGGCCGAGCGAGCCCGCGATCACCTCGGCCGACATCGTCTTGCCCGTGCCCGAGTCGCCTGCGAACAAGGCGGTGACGCCGCGCCCGCGACCCCCGCCCGGTCGCATGCCCCATTCGTTTAGCACGACGTCGCGCCGGCGCGCCCGCGCCGCCACCTCGTGCAAGTGCGCCCGCGTCTGGGGCGGCAGCACGAGGTCGTCCCATCCCACGCCCGGCGCGATGCGGCGGGCCAGTCGCTCCAGCCCCGCCGCGTTCTGCGACCGGGCGCCCCGCCGCACCTCGGCGGCGCCGATGGCACTGCCCGCGGCGGCCGCCTCCCATCGCGCCGCGACGGCGGCGCGGCCCACGTGCTCGGGGGTCATGCGGAACGGCGCCAGCTCGGCCTCCACGTCGACGGCATCGGGCACGGGCCCGTCGCCGTTCAGCGCCTCGCGCCACAGCGTCGCCCGGGCGCCCGCGCCCACCACCGGCGCCTCCAGGAGCAGCGGCACCACCTTGCTCCACGACGGGTCCCACGTGGCCCGGCCCGTGAGCACCACCGGGCCCGGCAGCTCGGCGAACGCCCGCACCCCGGCCGGGTCGAGCCGGTCGATCGGCCCCGCCACCAACCCTGCGCCCAGCAGCCGCGCCTCCCGACCGGCCACCCGGGCGACCGCCGCCACGTCGTCCACGTCGATGCGATCGAGGTCGACGACGAAGGCGGCGTCGAGCGCGGCGACGGCCACGGCCCTTCCGGCGCCGCCCGGGCGCGACTCGCGCAGGTACGCCACCCGAGCCCCCGCATGGAGGCCGCGGGCCAGTGCGCCGGCCTCCTCGAGCACCACCTTGGGGGGCTCCACCACGAGGTCGGCGACCAGGGGGTCGGGTGCGTCGTGGCCCAGCAGGTGGGCCGCCACCCGGTCGGGCACCCGCACCGCCCGCGTCGGGAACGGCCGGTCCGGGTCCTCGACCACCACGAGCCCGCCCCGCACCAGCGGTCCGGCGGCCGACAGCCGCTCGCGTGCGAAGGCAGTCGCCAGCGGCAGCCCGCACAGCTCCAGTGCCAGCCCCACGCTGGCCCGTCGTCGCGACACGTCGTCGTTGAGGTAGCCGTAGAGGCGCTCGAAGCGGCTGTCGAGGTCGGGGGCCAAGGCCACCAGCAGCAGCTCCACGTCGAGGGGTGCCAAGTCGAAGGCGGCAGCCAGCCGGCGCAGCGGCACCACGTCTCCGCGCGCCTCGGCGGCGTCGGCCGCCTGCTCCACTGTCGACAGCATGGCCACGGCCGACGGCTCGGGCGGCGGCGCGGCCGCCGGCGCGCCGGGCGCGAGCAGCCGGTCGACGTGCTCGTCCGCCAGGTACAGCCCCCGGAAGGGGTCGTCGGGTGTGGGATCGACGGCCCGCCGGGCGGCCACGGCCGCTCGGACCCGGCTCTCCACCACGGCGAGCCGGCCGAACAGGTGGCTGGTCACCGCTTGATGGTGCCGCGCATGCGGAACACCCGACCGGGCTGCTCCTCCGTACCGGACACGACCTCCTCTTCCGGCGCCGGAGCGGGCGGCTCGAGCACGGCGCCGCGGTGGCGGCGGCTGGTCTTCGTCTCGGTGGCGCCGTCGTCGCGGGTGACGGTGATGCGGGGCTGCTCCAGAACCGGCGGCCCGAACGGCAGGACCCTGGCGGTGTCGACGGGCGCCACCACCACCAGGTCGACCGAGGGCTTGAGCTCGCCGCCCAGTGCCGACCACACGTCGGAGATCTGCCGGTCCTCGGGCGGCGGCAGGGCCACGTACGTGGACACCGGCACCCCTACGTCGGCGAGCGAGCCGCTCAGCACGTCCTCGGGTAGGAAGTCGTAGCGCATGAAGCAGGCGAGCGCGGAGGACAGGAGGCGGTGCTCGTCCTCCGGCCGGTTCGTCCACGCGGTGATGAGATACGAGAGCTTGAACTGGCGGGGCGGCGGCCTGCGGCCGACCACTGTGCCTGTCTCGTCGCGCTGGTCGACCATGCCGACGTGGCGCCGCTTCAGGTCTTCGCGGATGTCGTAGAGGTACACGTCGAGCGTGGGCGTGTTGCGGCGGCCCGCCCACTCCTTGGTGGGCGCGTCGAACACCACCTCCACGTCCGACCCGTTGAGCGCGTCGCGGCGCAGGAGCGTGCGCAGGGCTTCGTCGACCTCGTGGATCATCAGATCAGCCCCTGTCGGACGGCATAGGCGACCGCGTGCGAGCGATTGCGCAGCTGCAGGCGGGTGGTGATGTCGTGGATGACGTTCTTGACCGTGCGCTCCGAGTACGCCAGCTTCCCGGCGATCTCCCCGGTGTCGAAGCCGTCGGCCACCAGGCGCAGCACCTCCACCTCGCGCTCCGACAGCCCGCTCAGCGTGAGGCCGCGGGGGGCGAGGACGTTGCGCTGCAAGCGGCCCACCTGGTCGAGCAGGCGCCCGAGGAGGTCGGGCGGCACGGAGCCGTCGCCGTTGGCCGCCGACAGCACGGCGCCGACCAGCCGCTCGGGTGCCGCCTCGCTGCGCCGCAGGATGCCGCAGGCGCCCGCCTCCACGGCGGACAGCAGCCCGCTGTCGTCGAGACGGGTGACGACGAGGACCACTCGGGGGCAGCCGTTGCGCTCGATGGCGCGCACGACGCGCGTGGTCTCCTCGTCCACCTCGTCGGCCATGACCACGGCGACGGCGGCGCGGTCGACGTCCACCTCGTCCACCACGTGGACCTCCGGCCTGCTGCGCAGCTGTGCCGCCACCCCCGCCTGCGAGATGGGGTCGGCCGCGTACACGAAGACCCGAACTCGATCGCTCATCACCCCTCCTGCCCTCCTGCCCTCCTGGTGAAGCCCGGGCGAGCATGCCAAGCAGGTGTTTCCGGGCACTTCACGGGGACTCAACGGGCAGCGGGCACGGCACTAGCCTGCGCGGCCGTGGGAGCCATGGCGATGTTGTCGAGCAGTTCGCTGTCCGCCGCACCGGGGGAGGCGGCCACCTGCGACGTGCGCATCCGCAACAACGGCTCCGTGGTCGACCAGTTCACCGTGTCGGTGGTGGGCGACGCGGGGGAGTGGGCCACGATCGCGCCGTCCACCGTGTCGCTGTTCCCCGGCGCCGAAGGGGTCGTGACCGTCGCCTTCGTGCCGCCCCGGGCCTCCAGCACCCCGACGGGCGAGGTGCCCTTCGGCATCAGGGTGGAGTCGAAGGAGGACGCCGAGGGCTCGGTCGTGGAGGAGGGCACCCTCACGGTGGGGGCCTTCACCGAGGTGCATGCGGAGCTCGTGCCGCGCACGTCGCGGGGCAAGCGACGGGCCCGCCACGAGCTGGCCTTCGACAACCGGGGCAACGGCCGGGTCAACGCGGTGCTCACGGGCAGCGACCCGGGCGGCGACGTGCGCATCGCCTTCGCCCCGCCCGGGCTGGCCGCCGACCCGGGTACGGCGGTGTTCTCCACCGTGCGGGTCTCGGCCCGCAAGCGGTTCCTGCGGGGGCCCGCGCAGACGCGGCCGTTCACCGTGGTGGCGGAGCCCGAGGGCGGCATGCCGATCGCGCTCGAGGGCACCTTCGTGCAGGAGCCGGTGCTGCCCCGGTGGCTCCCGCGGGCAATCGCGGCCCTGCTCCTGCTGGCCGCGCTGCTGGGCGGGCTGTGGTTCGCCCTCCTGCAGCCCGAGATCGAGTCGGCGGCGAAGGACGCGGTGGAGGACGAGCTGGCCGCGCCCGAGAACCGCCCCGCGCTCACACCGGCCACGGCCACCGGCTCGGCGGGCAGCAGCGGCGGGGCGGAGTCGAGCGGCGGGGCGGCGGCCGTGCGCTCGACGGGCACGAACATCGACGGCCGGCTCTTCCTCAACGCCCCGGGCAGCACTGCGTTCGCCGTGCCCGACGGGCGGGTGCTGGGCCTCACCGACATCGTGCTGCAGAACCCCGGGGGCAACACCGGCACACTCAGCGTGCAGCGCGACGGCACAGTGCTGCTGGTGGTGGCGCTGGAGAACTTCCGCGACCTCGACTACCACTTCGTCACGCCGATCGTGTTCAGCGCCGGGCAGAAGCTCGAGCTGGTCGCCACATGCTCGAGCCCGGCGTGCACCCCGGGGCTGTACTTCAGCGGCGTGATGACGGAGCAGTGAGACGGGGCCGGGCGCTGGCCGCCGCCGTGCTGGCGCTGGCGTCGACAGCGGCCGCCCAGCAGCAGGTGCAGCCCACCATCACACTGACACCCGACTGCATCGACACCCGTCCGAGGGCGTGGACGATCACCGCGACCGGTCGCATGCCGTACCCCGGCGTCACCGTGTACGTGCAGTTCGACTACGGCGGCTCCAACCCTCGCACGTCCACCGGCTCGGTCAACAACAGCTACCAGTACTCGGTCACGCTCTCCGTGCCCACAGCCAGCTACACGGGCACGAGCTGGCGGGTGGCCGCCTTCCAGACAGAGCCCGACGGCGGCATCGTGGCCTTTGCCGAGACCCTGTTCCGCTCGCCCTGCACAACGTCCACCACAACGCCGTCGTCGTCCTCGTCGAGCAGCTCGTCCACCTCGTCGAGCAGCAGCAGCTCCAGCTCGTCCACCTCGTCGAGCACCACGTCGACCTCGACGACCACGACCACCACCGTCGCGCCCTCGCGGGTGCCGGTCCTGGCGATCACGCCCGCGGTGGGACCGCCCGGCTTCGTCGCCATCGCCACAGGGGCGGGCTTCCCGCCCGGGCCGGTGACGCTCGACTGGGACCGCGGCATCGGCGGCGCCGCCGCCGTGGCCGACGCCTCGGGCACGTTCAGCGTGCCCGTGCCGGTGCTGCGCAAGGACGTGCTCGGGCCCCGCACGCTCACTGCCGTGGGCGGTGCCGCCACCGCCTCGACCACGTTCCTGGTGGTGCCCGCTTCGATGCAGCCCGACCGCTTCGTGTTCCGGGGCTGACCCCCCGCCGTTCTGGTGGGTGATTCGTGCGCTCCAGCGGCTTTGCACCACAACGAGCCCGTGCACCTAAACGCCGACACCTGCACCAAAACGGCGTGACGTAGCGCCCTTCGCTGTCTCAGCCCCTCCTCACCATCGGCCTCGACAACCGAACCGGTGGCCGAGGGCTGCGCGAACAGCCCCCGACCGAAGCCGGTTCCTGGATGAGAGGAACCGACCATGGCGAAGGCTACGGCAACACAGGCACCGTCCCACGCGACCCGCTGCGCGATCGTGCAGGCGACGAACAGGGGCGTCGAACTCGAACAGGAAGTGGAGACGTTCGCCGTCCACGCTCGCGAAGCAGGAGACGCGTTCACCGAGGACGTGGGGCCGCTCGGCCTGTCGGACGAACACTACGAGTTGGTCGCGTCTGCCTCCGGACTGGCGGGGTTGTTCGACCTCGTGGAACGGATGCGCGAGACGCTGGCCGAGGCGACGGCCGCATGAGCGCCGTCCACGTGTTCACGGCCAGGATGCCGGTCGATGAGTACGACGCGCTGCGGGCCTACGCGCACTTCACGAGGAAGGCCATCAACGACGTGGTGCTCGCCGCCATCCGGGCCTACCTCGGCGAGAAGGGACGGGCCGAGGAACTGGACGCCGCGGTCGAGCGGATGAAGGAGCAGTTCAGGGCCACGCTCGACAACCTCGGCGACGAGTAGCAAGAGGTCGTCGCCGGACCATCCGCATCATCGGGTGTATGCGATACCACCGATGGCCCCGTGCCCCATGAGAAGCCCCGGAGGCTCATCCCTCCGGGGCTACCATCGCAACGGAATGGCCCGGTCGGGTGCTTGAACCGATGTGACATACGTGCTAAAAATTTTCAGCATGGAGTCACATCTGCCGCCCGCTGTTCTCTCGCCGCTGACCTCCCTGCTGCAGGCAATGGAGGAAGGGCTCCAGGCCGAGAGCCACCGTGTCAGCCGCGCGCTCGACGTCCACTCGGCTTTCAATCGCGGGTTCGTTGACAGCACCTTGACGCGGGCGCTGTTGTCCTCGCTCGGGGAGAACGCCACGGCGGGCACCACCATCACGTTCGTCGACCTGTCGAACGGAGGATGCGAGTTCGTGATCGTCGACTCCGGACGCGAACGCCGGTTCCGACTCAAGAGCGCCGGCAGGTACAGGAACGGCGGCTTGAGGGTCACGGTCAACAGCGACAGCTTTCTGACGCACGAGGTCAGGGAGCGCGAGTTGTGGGACGACCCGGCCGAGGAACAGCCGGGCACGGTGGAGCAGTGGGTGCTGGCCTACCGGATGAACCCGATGACGCGCACCTTCTTGGATGTGTGGGCGGCGCTCCCCATCGGCCTGATCGGCGAGACGTCGCCTTACCGGCTCGCCTTCGGCCCGGTGATCGAGATCACCTTGACCCCGCCCGTCCCCCCTCCCTTCCAGCGCGACGAGGACGACCTGGACTTCGACGACGACGAGGGCGACGAGCAGGGCGACGAGGGGGTCGGCTGAGTTGTCGATGTTCGGGGCTGGCGGCGAGTTCCGTGAGCGGGTGAAGCTGCTGCGGACGATGCGCCGATGGGACCAGGGCACCCTCGGCGAGCGGGCCGGAATGAGCGCCGCGGCGGTGTCTCAGATCGAGAACGGGCGCGCCACGCCCACGGCCGAGCAGGTGGCGGGCCTGTCCGCTGCTCTCGGCTACTCAACCGCATTCATGACGGCGGAATCGTCCGTCATCGGGACGACCCGCCCCTGGCTACGTGCTTACGCCGACGCGAGTAAGCGTGAGGCCGACGCGCGCACGGCGGCGGCGGCGATCGCCGCCGAGTACATCCGGCGCCTCGCGCTCAAGCCGCTTCCCGATCTGCTTCCCCACCACGCCGGTGATGCCGAGGACGACGAGGTCATCGAAGAACTGGCACAGGAGATGCGCTACCTGGCGAAGATCGATCAGGACGCCGTCGTGACCAATGCCGTGCGTGCGGCGGAACGGCTCGGGTGCGTCGTGCTCCCGTTGGAGTCCGAGCTGGGCCGACACCTCGGCATGTCGGTTCGGGCCGACGACATCCCCATTCTGTGCGTGGCAAAGGACGACGTACCCGGTGATCGCCAGCGGTGGACGGTCGCGCACGAACTCGGACACCTCGCGCTGCATGGGACTACCGGCCCGCCCCGCGACGCCGAAGAGGCGACCCGCATGGAGAAGCAGGCGCACCGCTTCGCCGCCGCGTTCCTCGGACCGGCTGACGCTCTAATCGACACCCTCAACGAGTACGGCGGGAAGGTGACGCTCGGCGCCCTTCAACACGTCAAGTCGGTATGGGGTATCTCGATCAAGGCCCTGGTGGGGCGCTATCGGTCGCTCGGTGTCATCGACGCCGAGCATGCGCGGTCGCTCTACAAGCAGATTTCGGCGAGGAAGTGGTCGAAGGACGAACCAGTCGACGTGCCGAACGAGTCGGCGCAGTGGCTGGCGGGGTGGCTCGTGAGGAAGGCCGCGATTGACGATCTGCCGGCGGCGTGCCGGCATCTGGCGGCGGCAGTCGGCGGCAACGGTGACGACCTCCTACGGTTCGCTGATTGGTCCCGGCGTCCTCAAGCGGAGATTGTCAACCTGGCTGACCGCAGACGACGCAGCGTGTAGGTCTACTTGCTCGGTGACCGTCGCGGTGTATCCCAATACGGCGACTTGCATGCCGGGTTGGGGCACACCTTCGGCGGGGGTGATCCCTCCACGCGTGGCAACCACTCGTGCCCGCACCGCTCGCACTTGTAGAACACGACGGTCCGTTTCACCCGACCCACGGTCTTCAGTATACCGACCAAGTATATACGGTCAAGGTATTGCCAGTGCTCTACCTCCACAGTATAGTCCTCTTAGGTATACAGCGGGAGGACGGGACCGATGGACGGTCGAGAGCTTCGGGCAGTGCAGATCGCGGCGACAACCAAACTGGAGCCCAGCAACGGCCGCTGGTCGGTCCCCTCGCAGACCGGAACGGGCACCTACGCCGTCTCCGTCACCGAGACGGGCACATGGGCCTGCACCTGCCCGGACCACGAGACGCGCGCCGTGCAGTGCAAGCACGCGCTCGCTGTCGAGTACACCATCCGTCGCGAGTCCGGTGGTGGCCGGGTCACCTTCACCGAGCAGGTCAAGGTGACCTACTCGCAGGACTGGTCGGCCTACAACCTCGCCCAGACACGGGAGGGCGAGCACTTCGGCGACCTGCTGGCGCAGTTGTGCGCCCTGGTCCCCCAGCCGCCCCACGAGACAGGGCGCCCACCGCTGCCGCTGGCCGACATGGTCTACGCCCTGGTGGCCCGGACCTACTCGCGCTTCTCTTCCCGTCGCTTCGCCTCCGATCTGCGCGACGCCGAGCGTGCCGGGCACATTGCCGCCGCTCCGTCGTTCAACAGCCTCCTTCGCTACCAGCGGGACCCGGCCATGACGCCGATCCTCAACGAGCTTGTGACCGTCTCCTGCCTGCCCCTGCGCGCCGTGGAGACGGAGTTCGCCGTGGACTCCTCCGGCTTCGGCACCCGGCGCACCGTGAGTTGGTACAGCCGCAGCACGGCCGCGAGGTCAAGGCCCGCGAGTGGGTGAAGCTGCACTTGATCACCGGCGTCCGCACGCACATCGTCACCGGGGTCGAGGTCACCGGCTGGGCGGCGAACGACGCGCCCTACCTGTCCTCCCTGGTGCGGGGCACGGCGCAGAACTTCGACGTGCAGGAGGTCTCAGCCGACAAGGGCTACCTGACGAAGCGCAACGTGGCCGCCATCGAGGCCGTGGGTGCGGCACCCTTCGTGCCCTTCAAGAGCAACACCGTGGCACCGAGGCCCGACGCCGACAGCCCGTGGGCTCGCATGTGGCACCTGTACTCGTTCCGGCGGGCCGAGTTCCTTGAGCACTACCACCGGCGCAGCAACGTGGAGTCGACCTTCGCCAGATCAAGGCCAAGTTCGGGGACGACGTGCTCGGCAAGAGCGACACGGCACAGGTGAACGAGGTCTTGTGCAAGGTGATCGCGCACAACCTGTGCGTGCTGATCCAGTCGTTCTACGAGCTGGGCGTCGACCCGACGTTCGACCGAGCAGCGTGACTCAGAAGATGTACTTGGCGAGAGCGCTGAGTATCCCGAGTACCAACGCCACAACAGCGGAGACGAATACCGTCATCATCGCGTTGCTCCGCTTGATGTAGCCCTCGACAGCCGTGCTCAGTTCGCCCACGTTCGCGGATAGCGTTGCCATCTCGCGGATCACTTCGCTCATGGCGTAGCCGCGGTGTTGTCGGATGTCGTCGATCTCCGAGCCGGTGATCTCGTCCTGTTCGTGGTACTCGTCGCCTGCACCGTGGCCGTAGGGGCGTTCGACGTCTGTGCCCAGATCGTGGAAGACGATGCTCACTAGGGGTTCCCGGTAGGCAATCGAAATCTCGGTAGGGCTGAGGTTGACCAGTGCCACGTGCAAGCGACCACGGAAGCCAGGGTCGATCTGCGGGCCTGCCAACAGCGCGAGCCCCTTGCGTGCAAAGTGGGACCGCAAACCGATTTGCCCCGCGTAACGCGGCGCCAGGCGCACCTTCTCAAGGGTGGTGACAAGGGCCATCTCACCGGGCGGGATTGTGAGCAGGCGGCGCTCCAGCAACCGAATGATCTCGGTGCTTGTGCCCAGGAACGCCTCTGGACCCAAGCCGAGATCGATACTCGCCGCCTTGACATCGTCGGGGGTGGGATCGAGTTCGATGCCGCCGCTCTCCAACGCTTGTCGCAAGGCGGCGTCGCCCATGACGGTCATCGGTCTCCCCCCTTCCCAACATTGCCCACATCATCAACATACTTGACCGAACACGCGTTCGGGTGGATACTCCGACGCGGCCGACTTTTATTTCACAGGAGCCTCCTGCACCGAAACGAGAGCAGCAGGCCGGGTTGTGGTGCAAAGCCCGCTCCAGCGCACGAATCACCCACCAGAACGGGGCCGGAAGATCGCCTCGCGGTAGTAGCGCAGCTCGGCCACGCTCTCCTTGATGTCGTCCATGGCCCGGTGGCCGCCCGCCTTCTTGGGGGCGCCGACCAGCACGTCGGGGTACCAGCGGCGGGCCAGCTCCTTGATGGTGGACACGTCGATGGACCGGTAGTGCAGCCAGTCCTCCACCTCGGGCAGGTGGTGGGCGAGGAACCGGCGGTCGGTGCCGATGGAGTTGCCGCACAGCGGCACCGTGCGGGGCTCGGGCACGTGCTCCTTGATGAACTCGAGCGTCTGCCGGCCCGCTTCCTCGAGCGTGACCGTGCTCGTCTCGATGGCCGCCAGCAGCCCGCTGCGCGTGTGCATGGAGCGCACGATCTCGTCCATCTCGCCCAGCAGCTCGGGGGCGCAGGCGACCACCAGGTCGGGCCCCTCGGCCACGATCTCGAGGTCGTCGTCGGTGACGAGGGTGGCGATCTCGACGACGGCGTGGCGGGAGGGCTCCAGGCCGGTCATCTCGAGGTCCATCCAGACGAGCACGAGCGAAGCGTAGAGTCGCTGCCCGTGGTGGACGTCCCCATCGTCCGGCTCGACCCCGACCTGCCGCTCCCCTCGTACGCACACCCGGGCGACGCGGGCGCCGACCTGGTGGCCCGTGAGGACGCCGTCCTCGCGCCCGGCGGCGGCCGGGCGCTGGTGCCCACCGGCATGGCGATCGCCCTCCCCCCGGGGTACGCGGGGTTCGTGCAGCCCCGCAGCGGATTGGCCTTGCGGCACGGCGTGACGTGCCTCAACACGCCGGGCCTGATCGACTCCGGCTACCGCGACGAGCTGAAGGTCGTGCTCGTCAACACCGACCCCCACGAGGAGTACAAGGTGCACCGGGGCGACCGCATCGCGCAGCTGGTCGTGCAGCGGGTCGAGGAGGCGCGCTTCTCCGCGGTCGACGAGCTGCCGCCCTCGTCGCGCCACACCGGCGGCTTCGGCTCGACGGGTCGGTAGAGGCGATGCCCGAGCTGCCCGAGGTCGAGTCACTGGCTCGCTACCTGGCCGAGCAGACGGGCGGGCAACGGATCGCCCGCTTCGACGTGGCCGCCTTCCACGCGCTGAAGACGTTCGACCCGCCCGCCGACGCGCTGGTCGGGCGCACTGTCACCGGCACCGATCGGCGGGGCAAGTTCCTCGTCGTCACAGCCGAGCCTCTCCACCTCGTGCTGCACCTGGCCCGGGGCGGCTGGGTGAAGTGGCACGAGGCGCTGCCCACCGCCCGGCCCCGTCCCGGCGCGAAGGGGCCGCTGGCGCTGCGGGTGGGCTTCGAGGGCGGGGGAGGCTTCGACGTCACCGAGGCGGGCACCGAGTTACGGCTCGCCGCCTACGTCGTGCGCGAGCTCGACGACGTGGAGGGCATCGCCCGGCTGGGCCCCGACCCGCTCGACCCGTCGTTCGACGCCGCCGCGTTGGGGCAGGCCTTGCGCGAGCACGGCGGGCAGCTCAAGGGCGCGCTCACCACGCAGTCGGTTGTCGCGGGCGTCGGCAACGCCTACTCCGACGAGGCGCTGCACGCCGCCCGGCTCTCGCCCTTCAAGGCGGCCGACAAGCTCACCGACGACGAGGTGGCCCGCCTGCACGAGGCGCTCGTCACCGTGCTGCGGGAGGCGGTGGAGCGCTCGGCCGGCCTGCCCGCCAAGGGCCTCAAGTCGGAGAAGAGGTCGGGGCTGCGGGTGCACGGCCGCACCGGAGAGCCGTGCCCGGTGTGCGGCGACACCGTGCGGGAGGTGTCGTTCGCCACCAGGTCGTTGCAGTACTGCCCCACGTGCCAGACGGGCGGCAAGCCGTTGGCCGATCGCCGCCTGAGTCGCCTTCTCAAGTAAGTGGGAGAATGGCCGCCATGCAGCGGCTGACGGGACTCGACGCCACGTTCCTCTACCTGGAGACGCCTCGCAACCACATGCACGTGGGCGGCGTCGAGATCTTCGACCCGTCCACCGTGCCGGGCGGCTACTCGTTCGAGAAGCTGCGGGCGCTGGTCGAGGAGCGGCTGCCGCGGATGCCGCCGTTCCGCCGTCGCCTGGTGGAGATCCCGTTCCAGATCCACCACCCGTTGTGGGTGGAGGACCCCGACTTCGACCTCCACTACCACCTGCGCCGCGCCGCCCTGCCCGCCCCGGGCGGCTACGGGGAGCTGGCCGAGTTCGCCGAGGAGTTCATGGGGCGCCCGCTCGACCGCACGCGGCCGCTGTGGGAGATGTACGTGCTCGAAGGGCTCGAAGGCGGGATGATCGCCGTCGTCAGCAAGGTGCACCACGCCGCCATCGACGGCGTGTCCGGTGCCGAGCTGGTCGTCAACCTGCTCGACCTGCAACCCGAGCCCACGCCCGTCACCGAACCCGACACGTGGAAGCCCGACCGCATCCCCACCGACGTGGAGCTGGTGGCCTTCGCCATGTCGTCGCTGGCTCGCCAACCCCTGGCTGCCGCCAAGTCGATCCGCCGCACGGCGGAGATGGCGCTCACGTTGCGACGCCGCAACCGGCAGCCCGGCGTCAACCCGCCGCCCGCGCCGCTCACAGCGCCGCGCACGTCGCTCAACACCACGATCACGCCGCACCGGCGGGTGGCGTTCGCCGAGGTGTCGCTCGACGACGTGAAGGTGGTGAAGAACGCGCTGGGCGGCACGGTCAACGACGTGGTGCTCACGCTGTGCTCCTCGGCACTGCGGACCTACCTGGTCGAGAACGGCGAGCTGCCCGACCGGTCGCTCGTCGGCATGGTGCCGATCTCGGTGCGCACCGAGGACCAGAAGGGGGCGATGGGCAACCAGGTGTCGGCCATGCTCGTGTCGCTGGCCACCGACGTGGACGACCCCGTCGAGCGGTTCCACGCCGTCACAGCGGCGACCAAGGCGGCCAAGGAGCAGGACCGCGCCATCGGGGCGCAGACGCTCTCCAACTGGACGGAGTTCGCCGCCCCCGCCGTGGCCGCCCGAGCGGCCCGGCTCTACTCGAACATGCGCATCGCCGACCGCCACAACCCGCTCTTCAACGTGACGATCTCCAACGTGCCGGGGCCCAACTTCCCGCTCTACTGCGCGGGCGCCCGCATGGTCGCCATGTACCCGATGGGGCCGATCTTCGACGGCGCCGGGCTCAACATCACGGTGATGAGCTACATGGGCAGCATGCACTTCGGCCTGGTGGCCTGCCGGGAGACGGTCCCCCGGGTGTGGGACATCGCCCACCACCTGGGCGACGCCCTCGAGCAGCTCACCAAGGCCGCCACCACGGCCGGGAGCTAGCCGGCGGCCCGGGCGGCCGAGCGTCCCCCCGACATCGGAGGCGTTTCGGTCCGCTCAGCGGCCCGAAAGGCCTCCACCCGGGCAGGCGGGTGACCGGGGGAGCGGGTTTGCTACCCTGATCGCCGCTGCGGACGTGGCTCAGTTGGTAGAGCATCACCTTGCCAAGGTGAGGGTCGCGGGTTCGAATCCCGTCGTCCGCTCCACTCGGAGTCGGCCTCGTGCAGCCAATGCCGGACTTCCTCCACCAACGTGCGGGCAGCCTGCTCGGGCTCCACATCGAAGGACGCGTTCCAGAGGAACCCCCGAACGGCAATGTCTCCGATGTGCACGTCTGGCAACGTGGCGACACCGTCGCCGAACGCCACGAGAGCGGCATGCGGCACCCGGCCACCCGTCGCGAAGGCGGTGACCTGATAGAGGTCACCGCGGCGCCAGTCGGGTTTGCGTACCACCCGGTACTTCACGTCCCCCACGGCTGTGTCACCGAAGACCAGGTCGGGGTTCAGGGTGAGCTTCCCCCCGGTCAACGGGATCCTGCCTTTCTTGACATCGGTTTCCGTGAGCCCCCCTGCGAGCACGTTGCGTACGCCGGCCTCCACTGCTTCGGGCGTCCGAAGGAGGAACGTCCATGCTCGCGCCGCACCCTGCTCGGCGGTGCGGCCGGTCGCGGACAGAACGTGCCGAGCCAGGGCGAGCGCGTCGCGAAAGCCGAGGAGCCGTCGGTCGATGGCGACGCGCACGTCGTCGGAGCGGAGTTCGCTCACGTCGCCGAACCTGGTGGCGGCCCTGTGCGCACGCGCTCGTAGCGTTGCGTCGAAGTAGGGCTCACGGCCTACCCGCACGGCTGCCGCTCGCAGCACTCGATTGAGTGCCGAGTCGTTGCCGAACTCTTCGTACTCACATGCGAAGGACACCTTCCCTCGATAGAAGGCCTGGGCCGTCTCCAACGGACGGAGGGACCCGCGCGGAAGGGGAAGGAAGTCCGAGCGCTCCTCGTAATCGGAAAGGATCCCTTTCCTGAGTGCCTGTTCCACGGCGCTCACGAACCATGACGCAACCAGGTCCCACACCGCCGTGCCCGGGGCAGTCGAACCCTGCTGGCTGTCTGTTCGGGGCACCGTCCTCGATCGGGCCAGCAGGTACTCGAAGTGCGCGGGGGGGATCTTGGGTGCCACGACGACCTCGATGTCGGGGCATGCGATCATGCCCACCGCGTCGCGAACGGTGAGCTCGTAGCGGTGCTCGTCGTGTCGCACGCAGTGGACGACTGATCGCTCGCGGTCGCCCGTGTCTTCGTCGGGCTCGTCGCGGTCGTGACCCCGTGGGACACCGACGAGCCGCCTGCCGACGGAGCGCATCGCGGCTGCCTCCGCTTCCGTCAGCTCCAGCAGCGCGGGACACGATTCGACAACGACGTGGTTACGCACCGACGCTCGGCCAAAATTTGTCGATCCTGAACTCATCGACGAGTTCGGGCAGGTCGAAGAAGTACTCCTCGACCAGCGGAAACAGACGCCGATGCCACGTGCGGCGCAGCCGCTCGGGCGTCATCGAGGGGCTCATGAGAAAGCTCTGGCCGATGGTGTGGTGACGGTCGAGCTGAGCCTCCAGGGCGGCGTTGAGGGCGACGAAGCCGTCGACCAAGTCGGGGACGAGGTTTTCGTTCTCCGCGCGCTCGTAGTAGAGGGCCAGTATTAATGGGTCGGGAAGGCACTCGAAAATTTCGAACCGTCGTCGCAGCGCGACGTCGATGCTCCTGATGCTGCGATCGGCGGTGTTCATGGTGCCTACGAACGAGAGGTTGTGCGGCAGGGCGAACGCCTCGGCGAACTGGAGGTCGATCTGCTGGTCCCGGTATTCGAACAGGAACATGAGCTCGCCGAGCACTCGCGGAATGTTCGCCCGGTTCAACTCGTCGACAACCAAGACGTGGCGTCCTGTATCGCTGCGTGCGGCGGTCGCCATCCTCACCACGACGCCCTCGACGAGCTCGAAGTTGATCCCGCGCTCACTCGCCACGGGCCGCAACCCGTGCATGAGGCTTTCGTAGCCGTAGCCGGGGTGCAGCTGGACTACTCGCCACCGGTCGAACCGGCCTTTGGTGAGATAGCGCGCCAGAGCTGTCGCAACGTGGGTCTTGCCGGTGCCCGGCGGCCCGGCGAGCAGCACCTGTGGCTGGGCACCGGCCAACACTTCGAGGATCTCTTCAAGGGCTGCCGCAGGCCACATCGTGTGCTCGGCCAGCCATTCGAACGTCGGGGCTTGGTCTCCAGCCGCCTCGATTCCCTGCTGTACCACGTACAGCGGCGTCGTCTGGCTTCGAAGTGCCCCGCTCAGCGAACCTGCCTCTCGACTCGCCAGCACCAGGTGGTCCTGTGCCCAGTCGAAGGCAATCGCCTCAATGTTCGAGAGCCGGACGTACACGCTGTGTTCCTGCGACGCGGCGTAGTAGTCGGGAAGCAGGACATCATCGACGTCGTCTCGTCGATTGGTGATGTCGAGCATGGTCGCCCGCCAAAGTGCGGGTGTCCGTCCCGTGCGGTAGAGAAAGGCATACGTCGGGACGCCCCGCTCGATCTGCGCCTTCAGCTTGCGAATCCGCTCGTCGCTCGCTCGTCGCTCGCCCTTGGTCCAGTTGCCCCACCACACCGAGCCGTGTCGTCTGACGATCTCCTGGTGGTCTCGCACGGTGTCGGTGTTGTGCTCGGGGTTCCACTTGAGCACGAGATGGAGAGAGCGATCGTCTCTTCGCTCGGCGTAGAGCCGGGCGAGGAGCTTGAGCATGTTCTCGATGTGCGCCGCGAATGTGTGGTCGCTCGGGAGGTCGTCTGCCCCGTAGCGATACGCGCACACCGCACCCTTCTCGTAGTGCCGCCCCAAGGGCCCCGGGTCGCGAAGCTCGATGGCGTCGACGAGGCTCGGGTCGGACAACGAATCGCCGAGGTGCTCACGTGCCCATTGGACCTGGGCACGCAATTCGGATTCCGGCCGTCGTTGACGCCTCCCCGACTCGGTGGCTGTGGCCGGTGTGAGCAGGGTGAGGTACGCGGCGCTGCCGTCGGCCGCGAACAACAGCACGACGTACCACCCGGTGGTCGCGTTCGGTGAGCGGGTTCTGGCGAAAATCCTGATCCAGGTGACCCGCCCCTTGCTTCCGCTTCCGTCACCACCTTCGACGGCGGGGTCGAACGACACAGTGGGGCGTGATGGGAGCAGGCGTCGTACGACATTCGGGCCCTCGTCGCAGACGAGTCGCCTGCGGTCCCGCATCTCTGGCGTGTTGTCCATCGACCAGCGCTGCTGCAGGTCGAGGACGTCGCTGATCAGGCCGTCGATGCCCTTCGGCGCGTCGTCGTCGGCCACGACTGCGAACCCGAGCCGTTCGAGGCGACGTTTGACGGTCGCCTCCCCGCCCGTGAACTCGGTGCTCCCTAGTGGGCCGAGGTCGGGTTCCTGGTACCCGGCGGCGACGCCGTACACGGCCTTGGAGTCGTACCGCTTCCCTTCGTGCTCCACGAAGTAGGTGAGTGCTCGCCCGAAGCGGTACTTGCGAAGGAACGCCTCACGGCCGACGTCGTCGAACTCCTTCATGGCACGGAGAACGAATTCCCGATCGGTGACGTCGCGGAGTGCCATCTCCCCCCTGTCGGTGGTCGCTACCGGGCAGATCGCCATGCATCATGCACCAGGACCGCCGGCCAAGGTGCTTCTGCAGACCGACCTAGGCCTCGCCGGCCCCGGCGAAGGCCCAGCCCCACTCCTCGCTGCGACGGAAGGCCCGCACGCCGTACCACACCGACCACGTGATCAACGCGGTCATGAACGGGAAGCCGGTGAGGAAGTTCACGGCCACGAACGCGTCGACGCTCGTCTGCGCCAGCACCACCATCCGCACCACGCTGCGGGCCACCAGGTAGCAGCCCCACGCCAGCGACACCCGGCCGAAGACCCGTCGGAAGGTCTGCGAGGCCCGCACCTCGTCGGGGAAGTCGTACATCTCGGTGGCGAACGTGCCCGCCAACGGCCGTCCGATGGCGGCGGAGACGAAGAACGCGATCCCGTACACCCCGCTGATGAGCACCGGCTGGGCCAGGTACACCCGGGCGTCGTCGGCGATGAGCCCGATGGCCGCCTGAAGCAGCACCAGCACGAGCCCGATCCGGGCCATCAGCCCCGGCCGCTCGCGCCGCACCTCCCAGCGCCAGGCTGCCACTGCCAGCACGGTCGCGGCCACGATGCCCGCCGCCAGCCCCACGAACTTCCACCCCACGTAGAAGACGAGCAGCGGCCCGAAGGCGTCGCGGGCGAAGCGGGGACCGCTGCCCAACAGGATGTCGCGTGCTCGGACGGAGACCTGCTCCGGTACGACGGTCGGCTCCATGGCAACCCCCAGGCGATGACCGTCGCGCCGCGGCGACCCGAAGTCAAAGTGACATCGGACACGCGGGCAGCACCCGTCCGCGCACGTCGCCCAGCGACAGGGTGCCGCCGCCCGCAGCGGGCGCCGTCCCCCGGATCGTCACCTCGTCGCCGTCCTCCAGGAAGCCGTGCGACCCCAGCTCGAGCAGCGACCCGACCTCGTCGGCGCCCGGCCCGCTCACCGTGCCCGAGGCGTACAGGTCGCCGGTGCGCAGCGACGCCCCGTTCACCGTCATGTGCGCCAGCTGCTGTCCGGGCGTCCAGTAGGTGTGGGCGAAGGGCGGCCGCGTCAGCACCGTTCCGTTGACCACCAGCTCCAGCCGCAGGTCGAGCGACCAGGGGTCGTCGTCGCGCAGGTACGGGAGCGGCGGCGGGTCCTGCTCCGGCGGCGGCACCCGCGCCGCTGCCAGCGCTTCCAAGGGTGTCACCCAGGCCGACACGCTGGTGGCGAACGACTTGCCGAGGAACGGCCCCAGCGGCTGGTACTCCCACGCCTGGATGTCGCGGGCGCTCCAGTCGTTCACGAGCACGAGGCCGAACACGTGGTCGGCGAAGGCCGAGGCGGCCACCGGCACGCCCAGCGGGCTGGGCACGCCCACGACGAAGCCCACCTCCACCTCGACGTCGAGCCGTGTGGACGGGCCGAACACGGGACGCTCCGCCCCGGGGGAGGGCAGGTACTGGCCGTGGGGCCGGGCCACGTCGGTGCCCGACACCACCACCGTCCCCGCCCGGCCGTGGTAGGCGACGGGGACGTGCCGCCAGTTGGGGAGCAGCGGCTCGCCGTCGGGCCGGAACAGCCGCCCCACGTTGGCGGCGTGGTGGAGCGACGAGTAGAAGTCGACGTAGTCGGCCACCTCGAACGGCAGGTGCAGGCGCACGTCGCCGAGCGGCAGCCCGTCCGCCTCGCCCACCACGTCGGCGAGCGCGGCCCGTACGTCGGCCCACCGCTCGGGGCCCTCGGCCAGGAAGGCGTTGAGCGTCGGCCTCCGGAGGGTGCCCGTCGGGTCGGGCACGGCGCCCGCCTCGCTCAGCCGGCGCAGGTCGACCACCTGGCCGTCGTCGGTGCGCACGCCCAGGCGGACGTCGCTGCCCGGCGTGGAGAACGCGCCGTAGGGGAGGTGCACGCACGACAGCCTGCCGGCGACGGTGCCGAGCCGACGCTCTCGCCCTCCGGTCAGGCCGGGTGGCCGGGCTCCAGCTTCCGACCCTGTCGGAACGAGTAGTACGCCGTCTCGTCGCGGGCGCCGCCGACCCCCGGCATCGGTTCGAGCACGAACCCCACGTGGTCGCCGAGGTCGAGGCGGTCGAGGATGTGTCCGCCGAACCAGGCGATCGCGTCGTCGAGCAGCGGCACCCCGTCGGGGCCGGGCGACCACGAGCACCGCGCGAACTTGTCGACCTCGTCGCCGGTCTCGGCGCCGAACAGCTCGGCGGAGCCCTTGTCGTCGTGCGCCAGCAGGTGGACGGCCAGCACCGGCGATCGCTGCGCCACGCGGTAGGTGTGGTTGGCCTTGGAGAGGCAGGCCAGGAACCGAGGCGGGTCGATGCTGCACTGGGTGGTGAAGCCCACCAGGCAGCCCGCCCGGTCGTCGTCCGACGCCGCCGTCACCACGTACATGGGGTAGTCGACCGAGCCGGCGATGCGGTCGAAGCCCTCGTTGCCCGACACCGGCCGCATCGTAGGGGCCGTGCCGTCGCGCGCTCGATCTGGTCCTAGGCGCCCGGGGTCGACTGTGCAACAATCTGCGGATACCGATGGCTGACGTCGCTGGGGAGGGCCTCGAGGAGAGGCTGCGGCGGTTCTCCTTCACCAGGGACCCGCGGCTCCGCGAGGAGCTCGTGCGTACGCACGTGCCCCTGGCGGAGACGATCGCGCGCAAGTTCGCCAGCCGGGGCGAGCCCCTCGACGAGCTCACGCAGGTGGCGCTCATCGCGCTGGCCCACGCCATCGACGGCTTCGACCCCGACCGCGGCTCCACCTTCGGCGCTTACGCGCAGGTCACGATCGCGGGCGAGCTGAAGCGGCACTTCCGGGGCACGTGGCGGTTGCGGGTGCCGCGCTCGCTCCAGGAGCTGTACCTCCACGTGCGCTCCGCCATCGAGGCCCTCGACCAGGATCTGGGTCGCTCGCCCACCATCCCGGAGATCGCGAGCTACTCGGGCCTCAGCGAGGAGGCCGTGGTGGAGGCGATCGAGGTCGGTCGCAGCTACCGGCTCACCTCCATCGAGGCCGGGCGCTTCGGCGAGCCCGCCCACGAGCTGCCGGAGCTGGGCGGCGAGGACCGCGACTTCCAGGCCCTCGAAGACCGCGACACGGTGGCTTCCCTCGTCGAGCGGCTGCCCGAGCGGGAGCGGGCCATCATCCGCCTGCGGTTCTGGGACGAGCTCAGCCAGTCGGAGATCGCCGCCCGCCTCGACGTGAGCCAGATGCACGTGTCCCGCCTGCTGGCCCGCAGCCTGGCCCGCCTGCGGGCCTTGGCCGACCGGCCGGCGAGCGCCACCGTCGGCTGACGCTCCCGGGCGGTCCCGCTCCGCCCCGCAGCCTGCTCCGCTGGGCGCACGGGGATGCACCGAACGGCAACAGGCCGCGCGGGTACGCTCCGATCGATGGCCTCCACTACGACTGCGCCGAGCGACTCGCTGTTCGGCTTCCCCCGCCACGAGCTGGTCGACGACTTCCGCCTGGCCTGCATCTCCCGCGCCCTCGACGACCGCGAGATGGCCCTGCAGAAGCAGTCGAAGGTGTTCTTCCAGATCAGCGGGGCGGGCCACGAGGCGCTGCTGCTGGGTCTGGCCCGCTCGCTGCGCCCCGGTTACGACTGGTTCTTCCCGTACTACCGCGACCTGGCGCTGATGCTCGGCCTCGGCATCACGCCGACGGAGATCCTCCTCCAGGCGGTGGGCTCGGCCGACGACCCGGCTTCGGGCGGCAGGCAGATGCCGAGCCACTGGGGCTCTCGCGACAGGCACGTCGTCACCCAGTCGAGCCCCACCGGCTCCCAGTGCATCCCCGCCGTCGGCTGCGCCGAGGCGGCCCGCTACATCTCCCGGCGCCCCCACCTGCCCGGTTGCACGGCGGAGGGCGACGAGCTCACCTACGTCTCGCTCGGCGAGGGCGCCACCTCCGAGGGCGAGTTCTGGGAGTCGCTCAACACCGCCTGCACGCTGCACCTCCCGGTGCTCTACGTGGTGGCCGACAACGGGTTCGCCATCTCGGTGCCGTCGTCCGACCAGTCGCCCGCGCCGATCTCGGAGCTCGTGCGCGGCTTCCGCGGCCTGGAGGTGCACCGCTTCGACGGGCGCGACTACTTCGCCGCTCGGCGCAACGGCGCCCGGGCTGTTGCCCAGGTGCGGGCCGGCGTCGGGCCCGCGCTGGTGCACGCCACCGTGACCCGGCCCTACTCCCACTCGGCGGCCGACACCCAGGCCAAGTACCGATCGCTCGAGGAGCTCGCCGAGGAAGCCGCCCACGACCCGATCCTGCTCATGGAGCGCAACCTGATCGAGGGCGGGCTGCTCACCGAGGAGGAGGCCGCCGCCGTGCGCGCCGAGGCCAGGCAGGTCGCGGCCGATGCCGCCCGCGAGGCGCTGGCGGCCGCCCGGCCCGATCCCGCCACAGTGCGTGAGCACGTCTGGGTGTTGCCCGAGGTGCCCACGCCCCCCGACGAGTACGAAGGTGGCGACGTGGTGGCCTTCGGCGAGGCCATCCGGCGCACGCTGCACGAGCAGATGGCGCGCGACGAGCGCATCCGCGTCTTCGGCGAGGACGTGGCCGACGCACGCGAGGCGGTGCTGGCCAACGTGGAGGGCAAGGGCGGGGTGTTCGGCACCACCCACGGCCTGCAGCGCGAGTTCGGCATCGCCCGCTGCTACAACACGCCGCTGGCCGAGGCCAACATCATCGGCCGCGCCGTGGGCCAGGCGATCCGAGGGCTGCGACCGGCACCCGAGATCCAGTTCTTCGACTACGTCTGGCCGGCCATGCAGCAGCTCAAGAGCGAGGCGGCCACCATCCGCTGGCGCTCCAACGGCGCGTTCACCTGCCCCACGGTGGTGCGCATCCCGATCGGCGGCTACCTCACCGGCGGGGCCATCTGGCACAGCCAGTGCGGCGAGTCGATCTTCGCCCACGTGCCCGGGCTGCTGGTGGCGTTCCCGTCGCGGGCGCGCGACGCCGCGGGCCTGCTCCGCTACGCCTTCACATGCGAGGACCCGGTGCTGTTCCTCGAGCACAAGCACCTGCTGCGCCAGCCCTACACGCGCGACCCGTACCCGCCGCCCGACTGGGTGCTCCCCTTCGGCAAGGGCGACCTCCGCGCCCGCGGCGACGAGATCACCGTCGTCACCTACGGAGCCACGGTGGAGAAGGCCCTCCAGGCAGTGGCGTCGCTGGGCGCGTCGGCCGACGTGATCGACCTGCGCAGCCTCGTGCCGTGGGACGAGGAGCTCGTGGCCGAGAGCGTGGCCCGCACGGGTCGAGCGCTCGTCGTGCACGAGGACACCCTCACCTGTGGCTTCGGCGCCGAGGTGGCGGCCTGGATCGGCGAGCACTGCTTCGCCGACCTCGACGCGCCGGTGCGCCGGGTGGGCGCCCTCGACACCCACGTGCCGTACGAGCCCACACTGGAACGCGCCGTCCTCCCGCAGGTCGACGACATCGCCGCCGCCGCCCGCGACCTCCTCGCCTTCTAGGCCGGCGGCGCCGGCAGAAATTTCGGCCGAACCCTGTTCACGGGGGCCGTCGTCCCCTACCATCCGGCGGGTACCGGGTGAAGTCCCGGCGGGGAGCGGTGCATGAGAAGAGGCGGAACCCGGGGGCAGGTGACACGGTCCGCGCGCAAGCGCGCGGGCGTCGTGGCCGTCTCGCTCGCCCTCCTGCTGGCAGCAGCGGCGCCGGGCAGTGCAGCCCCCGGCGATCCCGACACCACGTTCGGCAACGGCGGGACGGTGCGCGACAGCGGCGCGGGCGCCGAGGAGGCGCTGGCCGCGCTCCTCCTGCCCGACGGCCGGATCGTGGCCGCGGGCTACCGCGTCAGCGGAGGCAGCAGCGACTTCGTCCTCGGCCGCTACTCGTCCTCCGGTGCGGTCGACGGGAGCTTCGGGGTGGGCGGCCACGCCGTCACCAACTTCGGCGCCGCGGGCAGCAACGACGCCGCCCAGGGGCTGGCCCGCTACGGCGACGGCAGGCTGCTCGCAGCCGGCCACACCACCGACGGCGGCAACGCCGACTTCGCGCTGGCCCGCTACACGGCGGGCGGCGGCGTCGACACCAGCTGGGACGGCGACGGCAAGGTCACGACCGCGTTCGGCGGCGGGCTCAACGACACCGCGTACGCCGTGGTGCTCGACGGCGACGACGCCATCGCCGTCGGCCAGTCGGAGAGCGCCACCGACTCCGACATCGCGCTGGCCCGCTACAACAGCAACGGCTCGCTCGACACCGGCTTCGACGGCGACGGCCGGGCGACCACCGACATCGGGGGCAACCGTGACGTCGCCCACGCCGCCGTGCTCCAGTCCGGCGACAAGATCGTCGTGGCCGGCTACACCGAATCGGCCACCGATCGCGACGTGATGGTGGCCCGCTACAACGCCGACGGCACGCCCGACTCGTCGTTCGACACGGACGGCATCGTCGTCACGCCCCTCGGTGGCGCCGACGACGAGGCACGCGCCGTCGCCGTGCAGCCCGACGGAAAGATCGTCGTCGCCGGACTCGCCGACAACGGGAGCAACGACGACGTCGCCGTGCTCCGCTACAACGCCAACGGCACGCTCGACTCCGGCTTCGACGGCGACGGGATCGCCCTCACCGGGGTGGGCGCCTCGCACGACCGGGCCGAGGGCGTCACCGTCCAGCCCGACGGTCGCGTGCTCGTGGCCGGCGCCTCGTCGAACGGCGACACCGAAGACGTGCTGATGGTCCGCTACAACGCCGACGGCAGCCTCGACGGCACCTTCGACGGCGACGGCAAGCTCGTGCGCGGCGGCTCCGACGACGACGCCGCCCGCGCCGTGCTCGTGCAGCCAGACACGAAGATGGTCACGGCGGGCACGTTCGACAAGGGATCCGCCTCCTCGCTCGGGCTCATGCGCGTGCTGGGCGAGACGGTCTCGGTCGACGACGTGCAGGTCGTCGTCCCGCCGCGGGGCGAGACCAGCGTGTCGTTCACCGCCTCGCTGTCCGCACCCAGCCTCGAGACGGTGACCGTGAGCTTCGCCACCACAGACGGCTCGGCCCGGTCGGGCCCCGACTACGAGGGCAGGAGCGGCACACTGTCCTTCGCCCCGGGCGAGACGTCCAAGCCGGTGGCGATCACGGTCCGCTCGAGCGGCGCCGTCGAGCCCGACGAGTCGTTCTCGCTCACGCTGTCCGACGCCGTCAACGCGTCGATCCTCGACGGCACCGGCATCGCCACGCTGCTCAACAAGAAGGCCACGAAGTACTGGCTGGTGGCGGGCGACGGCGGCATCTTCGCCTTCGGCGGCGCCCCCTTCCGCGGCTCCACCGGTGCCATCAGGCTCAACCAGCCCGTCGTGGGCATGGCCGCCCACCCCTCGGGTGACGGCTACTGGTTCGTGGCCCAGGACGGAGGCATCTTCGCCTTCAACGCTCCGTTCCGGGGCTCCACCGGCGGCATCAGGCTGAACCGGCCCATCGTGGGCATGGCCTCCACGCCCTCGGGCGACGGCTACTGGCTGGCCGCCCAGGACGGCGGCATCTTCGCCTTCAACGCCCCGTTCCGGGGCTCCACCGGCGGCATCCGCCTCAACCAACCGGTGGTCGGGGTGGCGGCGAGCACCTCCGGTACGGGCTACTGGCTGGTGGCGGCCGACGGCGGCATCTTCGCCTTCAACGCCCCGTTCCACGGCTCCACCGGCGGCATCCGCCTCAACCAGCCGATCGTCGCCATGGCCACCACGCCCACGGGCAACGGCTATTGGCTGGTGGCCCGCGACGGCGGCGTGTTCGCTTTCGGCGACGCCGCGTTCAAGGGTTCGACGGGCGGCATCAAGCTGAACCAGCCGATCGTCGGGATGGCAGCCACGTCGTCGGGCAACGGCTACTGGCTGTTCGCCCGTGACGGAGGCGTGTTCGCCTTCGGCGACGCGCAGTTCTCGGGATCGATGGGCGGGCTGCCGTTGGCCTCCCCCGTCGTCGGCGGTGCGGGGAGCGCGCAGTGAGCGGGGTGAAGGTGAAGCGCATGCGTTTGATCACGGTGCTCGGCCTCGGCGCGGCGGCGGTGGGCGCGGGGGTCGTCGGCATGTGGCCGGCCGACGCGGCGGCCGCCACCTGCGTGTACAACGGCACCAACACGCTCACGGTCACGACCAGCGCGTCCGAGACGATCACGATCGCCCGCCAGGCGAGCTCCGACAACATCCTGATGAACGGGGGCACCTGCGTCGACGGGACAGGCGTGGCCGCCACCGTCACCAACACGGTCGAGGTGGCCGTCAACGCCGCCGGAGCCGCGCCCGACGACCAGATCCTCGTGATCGACCTCACCAACGGCTCGTTCACACCGGGCGGGCCCGGCAACGCCATCGGCGCCGTGCACTTCGCGTTCGACGCGGGCGAGGGCAGCGACACCATCAAGGTCCAAGGCGGCGCGGGTGCCGACACGATCGTGTTCGACGCGGGCACACCCACAACCCCCACGGCACCGTCGATCAGCCTCGACAACGACGGCGACGCCGACGTCAACTGGACGACAACAGCAGGGCCGCCCACAAACGACGTCGAGAACTTCCAGGCCTTCGGCGGCGGCGGGGTCGATCGCCTCACCGCCGCGGGCTACACGAGCACCACACCGTTCGCCACCAGGGTCACGCTCAACGGCGAGGCGGGCAACGACACACTGCTCGGCGGCAGCAAGGCCGACGCGCTCACCGGCGAGGACGGGTCCGACACCGTCGACTACGCCTCGATCGCCGGGCCGGTGAAGGTCGACCTCGACGCGGGCACGGGCGAGGACGTGGGAGCCGCCGTCTCCACGATCGACACACTGGCCACCGTCGAGAACGTGGTGGGCACCGCCCTCGACGACACACTGACCGGCAACGAGGCGGCCAACTCGCTCACCGGCGGCAACGGGAACGACAAGCTGACGGGCGAAGAGGAGAACGACTCGCTCAGCGGCGGCGACGGCACCGACACGGCCGCCTTCGACGAGGCGAGCGCGGCCGTCACCGTCAACCTCGACGCCAGCACGGCGAGCGGCGCGGGCACCGGCCTCACAGAGACACTGACGGGCATCGAGAACGTCGTCGGTTCCCAGCACGACGACCGGCTCGTCGGTGGCAGCGGTGTGAACAAGCTCGAAGGAGGGCTGGGCAACGACACGCTCGTCGGCGGCGGCGACAACGACACACTCGACGGTGGCGGCGCGGGCACGGCGGGCGACACCGTCGACTACTCGGCGGCCACCGCGGGCGTGAGCGTCAACCTGGCGGGCACAGGCAACGCAATCGCCGCCGGGCTCGGCAGCGACACGCTCGTCGACGTGGAGAACGCGATCGGATCGGCCCACGTCGACCTGCTCACAGGCACCAACGGGCCGAACACGCTGAGCGGGGGCGACAGCGGCGACACGCTCGAAGGGCTCGGCGGCGTCGACGTCCTCAACGGCCTGGGCGGCACCGACACGCTGAAGGGCGGCGCCGGCAACGACACCGTGGCCGGCGGCGACGGCGTCGACACGCTCGACTTCAGCGGCGCCTCCACAGCGGTGACGGTCGACCTCCTGGCCAACCAGTCGAGCGGCACAGGCACACCCACCAATGAGGGCACCGACAGCCTGAGTGGGATCGAGAACGTCCTCGGCTCCGCGCTCGGCGACGTCCTCCGGGGCGACGCCGGCACCAACACGCTCAACGGCGGCAACGGCACCGACCGAGTGGAGTACACGGGGGCCACCGCCTTCGTCACCGTCAACCTCCAGAGCGGCACAGGCAGCGGCGCCGACATGGGCAGCGACACCCTCATCGCCATCGAGGACGTCACCGGCTCGCCCCAGGCCGACCTGCTCACCGGGGGCAGCGGGCCAAACGTCCTGCGGGGCGGCGACGGCAACGACACGCTGGTGGGCGGCGAGTCCGACGACGACCTCCACGGCGAGGGCGGCACCGCCGACGTGGTGAGCTACGCGGCGGCCACGGCGGGCGTCACCGTGAACCTCACCACCGGCGCAGGCGACGCCACAGCCGCAGGCCTCGGCTTCGACGACCTCTTCACCGTCGAGGACGTCATCGGATCGGCCCACGGCGACGCGATCACCGGAGGCGGCACCGCCAACACGCTCACCAGCGGTGACGGCCACGACGTCATCGACGGCAAGGACGGCGACGACATCCTCAACGGCGACGCGGGGAACGACACGCTCACGGGCGGCGGCGGCAAGGACACCCTGAACGGCGGCGGCGGCACGGAGGACACCGCCGACTACGCGGGCACCGCCCCGGTGACAGCGAACCTGGCCGACGGCAAGGCCACATACGGCGGCGTCGACGACGGGCTGACGAACATCGAGAACGTGGCCGGGTCCGAGGTCGACGACGTGCTCGTCGGGAATGCCGACCCCAACGACATCACCGGCCGTGGTGGGGCCGACAGGCTGGCGGGGCTCGGCGCGAACGACACGCTCGACGGCGGCGACGGGTCCGACACAGCCGACTACTCGAAGGCAACGGCGGGCGTGACCGTCGACCTCGGCAACGGCACCGCCCTCGGCGCGGCCACCGGAGCGGACACGCTCATCGCGATCGAGAACGTCGACGGCTCCGACGGCGAGAACGACGTCCTCGTGGGCAGCACCGGGCCGAACACGATCAAGGGCCTCGGCGGCATCGACCGGATCGACGGTGACGACGGCAACGACACACTCGACGGCGGCGACGGTGCCGACACGCTCACGTACCAGGACGCGCCCAACGGCGTGACCGTCACCCTCAACGCCACGGGCGGCGGCACCGGCAGTGGCACCGACAGCCTCGCCAACTTCGAGCACCTGATCGGCTCGGCGTCCGGCGACATCCTCACAGGGACCACCGCCGTCAACAGCATCTCGGGCGGCGCGGGCAACGACACCCTCGAAGGCCTCGAAGGCGACGACACCCTCGACGGTGGCGGCGGCTCCGACACGCTCGACTACCTCGACGCCACGGCCGTCGCCGTCAACCTCGACACGGGCTCGGCCAGCGGCGGCCACGGCGCCGACGCGATCTCGTTCGTCGAGAACGTGATCGGCTCGGCCACCGGCAACGACGAGCTGATCGGCGACGAGACACCGAACCGCCTCGAAGGCCGCGGTGGCAACGACCGGCTCACGGGGCTCGACGACAACGACACACTCGACGGCGGCGCCGGCGTCGACGACACCGTGAGCTACACGGCGGCGCCCTTGGGCGTCACCGTCAACCTGGCCCTGGGCACCGCCGGGGGCTCGGGCTCGGGGGCCGACTCCGTCTCGGGCGTCGAGCACGTGCTGGGCTCGCCGTTCGCCGACGTGATCATCGGTGCGGGCACCGACAACGACCTCATCGGCAACCACGGCGACGACCGGCTGGTCGGGCATCCCGGCGACGACACGCTCGACGGCGGCGACGGCCTCGACACCGTCGACTTCTCGTCGGCCACGAGTGCGATCGCGGTCAACCTCGGCGTCACAGCCGTTCCCCAGGCCACCGGAGAGGGCAACGACACGCTGCTGTCGATCGAGCACGCCGTGGGCTCCTCGCTCGCCGACGTGCTCACCGGCAGCTCGGATCCCAACACGCTCACCGGCGGCGCGGGGAGCGACACGCTTCGCGGCCTGGGCGCCAACGACACGCTCGTCGGCGGCGACGGCCTCGACACCGTCGACTTCTCCACCACAGGTGCGGGCGTGGTCGTCGACCTCGGCACAGGCACGGCGGTGGGCGAAGGCAGCGACAGCGTGCTCACCGTCGAGAACGTCACCGGGTCCACCGGCGACGACACGATCACCGGCGACGACGGTGCCAACGTGCTCGGCGGCGGGGCGGGCAACGACATCCTCGTCGGCCTGGCGGGCAACGACTCGCTCAACGGCGGCGCCGGGCGCGACGCCGCCTCGTACGCCACCGCCACCGCGGGCATCCTGGTGAACCTCACAACGGCGTCGGGCTCCGGCACAACCGTCGGGGTCGACTCGCTGGTCGCGCTCGAGAACGTGATCGGCACCAACTTCGACGACGCACTGACGGGCGACGGTGCCGCCAACGCGCTGTACGGCCAGTCGGGTGCCGACACGCTGGCGGGCCTGGGCGGCAACGACACGCTCGACGGCGGCCTCGGCGTCGACACGGCCGACTACTCGGCGGCGGTGTCCGGCGTGCGGGTCGACCTCCAGTCGCCCCTGTCGCAGGACACGGGCGGTGCCGGGCGCGACACGCTGGCCATGGGCTCGATCGAGAACCTCGTCGGGTCGGCGTTCGACGACGTGGTGGTGGGCAGCGGCGCCGACAACACGATCACGCTGGGCAGCGGCAACGACCGCGGCGCTGCCGGCTCCGGCAGCGACAACGTCAGCGGCGGTTCCGGCGACGACCGCGTGCTCGGCGGGCCGGGCAACGACACCCTCGACGCCGGCGCGGGCAACGACACGCTCGTCGGCGGCGACGGTAGCGACAGCGAGCTGGGCGGCGACGGCAACGACACCTTCCGCCAGGACGCCGGCCCCAACGGCGGCGATGCGCTGGTCGGCGGCCCCGGCACCGACACCGCCGACTACGCCGCCCGGACGGCGGGCGTGAACGTCAGCCTCGACGGGGTGCCCAACGACGGCGCAGGCGAGGGCGACAACGCCGGTGGCGACCTGGAGAACGTCGTCGGCGGCTCGGGCGACGACGCCCTGTCCGGCGGCGACGGCAACAACACGCTCGTCGGCAGCTCGGGCAACGACGTCGTCGTGGGCGGCCTCGGCAACGACGTGCTCGACGGCGGCGACGGCGGCGACGCGCTGCGGGGCGGCGACGGCAACGACACCCTGGAAGGCGGCTCGGGCAACGACGTGCTCGAAGGCGGCGCGGGCACCGACGCCGAGTCGGGCGGCGCGGGCAACGACAGCTTCGTCCAGGGCGCCACCGTCGAGGGCAACGACAGCCTCTCGGGCGGCGCCGGGTTCGACACGGCCGACTACTCGGTCCGCACAGCCGCCTTGCACGTCACCCTCGACGGCGTGGCCAACGACGGGGCGGGCGAGGGCGACGGCGTGGGGACCGACATCGAGCGGGTCGTGGGCGGCTCGGGGATGGACACCCTGGTGGCCGGGTCCGGTGCGGCGACGCTCGAAGGGCGCGGGAACGACGACGTGCTCGTGGGCGGCGAGGGCGGCGACACGCTGTTCGGCGGCACCGGCAACGACACCGTTCAAGGCAACGGCGGGGCCGACGCGCTGTACGGCGAGAGCGGCGACGACGACCTGTTCGCTCGCGACCGCGGGGCCGACGTGGCCGTCGACGGCGGGCCCGGAGGGGGCGACCAGGCGCAGGTCGACCTGGGCGATCCCGTGTTCTTCGTGGAGACACTGCTGCCGTGAGCGCGCTCGTCCTTCTCCGTGCCGATGGCCTGGCCGTCGATCCCGGCGGCGACACGTGGACCGAGGTCACCGTGCGCAACACGGGATCGACCGTGGAGCAGTTCACCATCGAGGTCGTCGGCGTGGCCGCCGAGTGGGCCACCGTCGAGCCCCCGCTGCTGTCCCTGTTCCCTGCAGCCGAGGGCACAGCCACCATCCACTTCGCCCCGCCGCGGTCGCCCGACGTGCAGCCCGGCCCCACGACGTTCGGCGTGAAGGTCACGCCCAGCGACGACCCCAGCGACTCGGTGGTGGAGGAGGGCGAGCTCGTCGTCGGCTCGTTCGCCGACGTGGCCGCCGAGCTGCTGCCGTTGGTGTCGAAGGGCAGGCGGAAGGTCAAGCACCGCATCGCCGTCGACAACCGCGGCAACGACCGGGCGCTGGCCCGTGTCACGGTCACCGACCCCGAGCAGCACCTGAAGGCGGTGGTGCGGCCCGACCCGCTGTTCGTGGAACCGGGCACCGCTGGCTTCAGCGTGCTGCGCCTGCAGGCCCGCAAGCGGTTCCTGAAGGGGCCCGCCAAGCTGCACCCGTTCAAGGTGCTGGTCGACGTGCCCGGCAGCGAGCCGATCGAGCTCAACGGGCAGATGAACCAGCCCGCCGTCCTGCCCCGGGGCTCCATGCTGGTGGCCGCCGCGCTGGCCGCCGCCCTGCTGTGGTTCATGCTGGTCAAGCCCGCCGTGCGCTCGACGGCCAACGACGCGGTGGCCGCCGACCTGGCCGCCGCCGAGAAGGAGAACGCCGCGCTGAAGAAGGACGTGGCCGAGGCCCAGAAGAAGCTCGACGAGCTGGTCACGACCACCACCACGACGGCACCGGCCGAGGAGACGACCACCACCACGACGAGCAGCACGACCACGACGACGACCGCCCCGGCGGCGGCGCCCACGTCGTCGTCGTTCGACCGCCGGCTGGCCGTGGTGGCCGAGCCGGGCAACACGGCCACAGCCTCCTTCACCGTGCCCCGGGGGCAGACGCTCTCGCTGACCGACCTCGTGGTCCAGAACGTCAACGGCAGCGCGGGGGAGATGAAGGTGCAGCGGATGGCGTCGGCCACGGCCACTCCCACCGACCTGCTGGTGGCGCGGCTGGAGACGTTCCGCGACTCGCCCTACCAGTTCTCCACGCCGCTGGTGTTCGCCGAGAACCAGGTGGTGCGGCTCTTCGTGAGCTGCAAGCCCGCCCAGCCCGCCTGCTCGGTGGGGTTGCTCGTCACCGGGAAGATGGAGACCACTCCGCCGCCCACCACGACCACCACGTCGACGACCACCACCACCCGTCCGTAGCGACGGGCGCCGTCAGGCGCAGCAGGTGTCCTCGAGGGCCTCGGCGTGCCACGTGTCCACCGCCTCGCGGGCGGCCAGGAGGGCGATGCCGAGCCCGGCCAGCGGGTCGGCCCACCACCAGCCCGCCACCGCGTTGGCGGCCAGGCCCACGAGCAGGACGCCGGAGAGCAGGGCGCACAGCGTGGTCTGGCGGGCGTCGGCCACGACGGCGGCGGATCCGAGCAGCGGGGCCAGGCGCCGCTTGGCCCGGGCCAGCACGGGCATGGCGAGCAGGGAGAGCGTCGCCACCACGATGCCGACGACGCTGGCGTCGGGCTCGTGGCGGTCGGCCAGGTCGCGGACCGCCTCCACCCCTACGCCGACGGCCAGCAGGGCGAAGCTGCCTGCGATGAGGCGCACGGCCACGCGGTCCGACGGCTGGGTGCAGTCGGCGCGCCGCTCCTGGCGCAGGCGCCAGGCCAAGGCGAGCGCGGCGGAGACCTCGATGGCGCTGTCCAGCCCGAAGCCGACGAGGCTGACGGAGCCGGCGGCCAGGCCCGCCACCACGGCGATCACGCCCTCGGTGCCGTTCCAGGCGATGGTGACGAGGTTGAGCACGCTCGCCCGCCGGACGGCATCGGATCGGGTGGCGACGGTCGCCATACCCCATTAGGGTATCGCACATGCCGCCGATGGCGCCCTCCGAGCTCAGGGTGTGCCGAAGCGCGGCGTGGGGCGCCCTGGCCGGGCGGGTCGTCCTGCCCTGGGCGTTGCACGGCGAGCGCATCGGCCCCGAGGTCCTCGAGATCGGCAGCGGCGCGGGCGCCATGGCCGAGGAGCTTCTCGCCCGGCACCGCGATGTGCGGCTTGCGGCCACGGACCTCGACGAGACGATGGTGGCCGATGCCGAGCAGCGCCTGGCTCGCTTCGGCGACCGGGCCACGGTGCGCCGAGCGGACGCGACCGGCTTGCCGTTCGGCGACGAGAGCTTCGACACCGTGCTGTCGTTCGCCATGCTCCACCACGTGATCGAGTGGGAGAAGGCGTTGGCCGAGGCGTTGCGGGTGCTGAGGCCGGGCGGCTCGCTGGTGGGCTACGACCTGCTCGCCACCCGGTTCAATCGGGCCGTGCACCTCGTCGACCGTTCACCCCACCGGCTGTTCTCGTTCGGGGAGCTGCGGGCGGTCGTCGACGACCTGCCCGTCGACCGGGCCGTGCTCGTCCCCGGCCTCGGCGGCTTGGTCGCCCGCTTCTCCCTCCGCAAGCGCGGCCCGTCGAGCTGACGGCTCCGTGCCCTACACTGACCCGTCACACCAGGCGGCGTGGCCGAGTGGCTTAGGCAAGGGCCTGCAAAGCCCTGTACACCGGTTCGATTCCGGTCGCCGCCTCCGACCTGATCTGCATGCATAATGGCAGGTCAGGGGCGGTTTTCGGTCTGTCCGTGACAGACCGTGTGTGACCGCTGCTGACCCCCCGAACCCCCTGGTTTTCAACCAGTCCGCGCCCCAGGCGCGCCCCAAGGAGGTTCGGAGAGTGGGTTACGGCGAGAAGCATCACGGCAAGTACCGGGCTCGGTATCGCGATGTGAGCGGCCGAGTGCGGTCGAAGTCGTTCACGCTGAAGGCCGACGCCGAGCGCTGGGTGCGCGAGGAAGAGGTGGCGCTGGAGCGGGGCTCGTGGATCGATCCTCGGGCGGCCGACACGACACTGGGGGAGTGGTGCGAGCGCTTCATGTCGTTGGCCCGCCGCTTGGCCGACACCACGCAGCAGACCTATCGCCGAGACCTCAACCGCTACGTGCTGCCGAAGTTCGGCTCCTACCGCCTCGGCCGGCTGCGAGCCGAGGAGATTGAGGAGTGGCTGCTGGACGAGATCGACGCGGGCATCGCCCCGTCGTCGGTGCACCGCCATTACCGCACGCTGCACCGGGTCTTGGAGGTGGCGGTCAAGCACAAGCGCATCGCCGCCAACCCGTGTGCTGGGGTCCAGCCGCCGAGCGTTCCGACGCGGCGCATGGTGATCCTCGACTGGCCCCAGGTCTTCGACGTGGCCGACGGCCTGCCGGACCGTTACCGGGCGCTGATCTTCTTGGCGGTCGACAGCGGCATGCGCTGGAGCGAGCTGGTGGGCCTGCACCGGTCACGGGTCGACCTGAAGTCGTGCAAGGTCGAGGTGGTCGAGCAGCTGATCCGCCTGGACACCGGCGAGTGGGTCTGGCACCCGCCGAAGTCGGAGGCAGGCGTGCGGACGATCGCCATCTCCCCGTTTACCGCACGGATGCTGGCGGGCCACATGGACCAGTTCTCGGCGCCAGGTGCGGATGGCCTGGTGTTCGTGAACCAGGCGGGCAGCCCGCTCATCGCGTCGAGCTTCTACACGCACTACTTCAAGCCTGCGCTGGCGCCGCGGACGTGCGGTGCCGGTTCCACGACCTGCGCCACACCAGCGTGGCGCTGGCGATCCGCGCAGGCGCCCACGCCAAGACGATCCAGGTGAGGATGGGCCACGCCTCGATCACCGTGACGCTCGACCGCTACGGCCACCTGTTCCCGGAGCTGGACCAAGCGATCGCATCAGCATTCGACAAGGCGTTCCAGGCGACTGACACCGCCCGCCGAGGTGGAGCTGTCAGCGAGGTGGCGTAGGCCTGTCAGGCGATCGGTCAGGTGTCGTGTCAGTCCGCAGGCGCACGTTGCTGCCCGTGCCTACTCGCCACGACAAGGAGCGACCGATGCCCGACGGAACCCCGACGATCGACAAGGCGGCGCTGCCCCGGCTCCTCGACGTGCCGGGACTCGCCGCCCACCTCGGCGTCAGGGAGCGCCACATCCGCCGCCTCATCGCCGAACGCCGCATCCCATTTATCAAGTGGGGCCACCTCATCCGCTTCGACCCCGACGACATCGCCACCTGGCTCGGCCGGAACCGCCGGGACGCGGAGTAGGTCCGAGGGAAGATCGGAGTGGACGATCGAACATCCGGCGCCTTTCGGACCATCGTCGCCGAACATCGGCGCCTGCTTCGTAGAATGACTGACGAGTACAGTCCAGCCCTTTCGATAATTGTCTTGTTTGGCCTGGCGACGGTGACGGAGAGGCATCACGAGATCGGATGCTCGGCTCGTCTCGACTGCCGCTGACCCGCCGACCAAGGTTCGCCGCTGACCCCGAGGTGGTCGCCCGTGTTTCTATCCAAGATCGTGGTCGAAGGGTTCCGGGCCGCGAACGCCCATCGGCTTGAATGCGTCCTACCTGGTCGATTCGCTGTCTTGCTTGGTGCGAACGGCAGCGGCAAATCGACCGTCGCTGATGCGATCACGATCGCGCATCCAGAGGTTTTCCCGTCCTCTTCTCGCGTGTCCTCGGCAGCCCTGTCGAAGACTCTGACCGATCGGTCTATCTTGATTGAGTACGCCTACGAAGACACAGAGACCATCGATCTTTGGCGGATGCGCAAGTCACAAGGCCCGGCCCCTCACTGGGTTACGAGCCTGACGCCATCGCTAGGCCGCATCGCGACGAACACCCTCTCAGGGAACCGGAACGAGTTCGCATCGCAGCTTCCCGTGATGTATCTGTCGCCTTCCCGCAACCCGACGGCAGAACTCGCTGGGCGAAATGCTCAACTCATTGTCGAGCTGCTGCGCTCAGAGAGTCTTCGTTCGAAGGGAACGCGATCGCTGGCGGGACTGCGGAAGCACCTCGGCAATCTCGTCGCGACCCTCATCTCCGAGCCCCCACTTGCACCAGCCGAAGACCGAGTTGCTGCCGCGCTGCGGAACCTGACGGTTGGCGTTTCACTCCGGACCCCGTATCTCGCCACCACTGAGATCGACGATGCAATTGTGGCGCGAGTCTTCGAATTTCTCCTGAGCGCCCTTGGGGATGGACGCGAGCTATCCCATCGGCTTGAAGTGGAAGGACTCGGATACGCAAATCTCCTTCAGGTCGCCGTGGTTCTCGCGGCGATCCCTGATCTCACTCATCCGCAGGTCACGGCACCGGTCCCGGGCGGCGACGGCGGTTCCTCGATCGACGACGAGGCTGCTGCCGAAAGCGCAGGTAGTGGTACGGCTGGTGATCAGGAAGATGACCGCACCGAAGAGGAAAGACGCGCCGAACTCGCTGACGCCGAGGAGAATCAACGAGCACTGGATGAATCTTTGTTTCCGGAACAGTTTCACGCCCTCGTCCTCTTGGAGGAGCCAGAGGCCCACCTGCATCCACAGCTTCAGTACGGGCTCGTTCGCTATCTAAGGGACGTTGTCAGGGTTCGACCGGAACTCCAGGTAATCCTTACGACCCACTCGGACGAGATTGTGGCGGCCTGCGATCCTGAGGAGTTGGTGGTGTTCCGGCGGCTCCCCTCCGGCGAGTCACGGTCCATCGCGATCAAAGCCCTGGATCTGCCGATAGCCGACCTCGCTCAGATGCGGCGTCACCTCGATGTGAGCCGGTCGGCATCACTATTCGCAGACCGCATGGTGCTTGTCGAAGGCGTGACTGACGCGATGCTCGTACGCGCCTTCGGTCGGGCTTGGTCGAGTGGCGACGAGGACAAGCAACACTTCATCGACGCGTTGACGATCACGGTTGTAGGCAGCCGCATTGGTCAATGGCTGCCGAACCTCTTGACTGCACCCGACAAGGAGGTCGTCACTCGCGTGGCAGTACTCATGGACAGCGATGGCGGCGGTCTTCCGCAATGGGCGACGGACAGACGCGGGGAACATTTTGACGCGTTCCTGAGTGACCCAACGCTGGAGCCCTCAGTTGTGGTCGGAAACGAAGCACTTATTGAAGCAGTGTTTGATGAACTCGGCTACGCGAAGCCATGGGTGGCCGGGGAGAGCCCAACTGCTGGTGATATTGCAGCGTGGGTGGCCGACAAAGGAAGACGGCGCAAGGCTGAGTTCGCCATGGCATTCAGTGCGCTAATTGAGGCCGACTCTGAACGTACCGTTGTGCCCACCCATCTCAGAGACCTTCTCGACTTTGTGTACGGCCAATCCAGCCCTGCTGCCGAGCCCCCGCCTGATTCTCCAACATGACGCGGCCAGAGCTCACGCCAGAGCAACTGCTCCCGGCAACCGCTCGCGGTGCGCGGACGTACGTCGAGGCAGCGCCAGGGTCTGGCAAGACGTTCCTCGCTGTCGAGCGGTACGGCTACCTACGCTTCGGCTTGCACGCCCGAGACCATCGTGGGATCGGTGCTGTGTCATTCGCCCGGTCGGCGTCGGCGGAGCTGCTTGGCCGAATCGTTCGTCGGTGGGGCGCCTCGGCCGCACGATGGCCAAACTTCGTCGGGACGATCGACGAATTGCATCGGCGTCTGCTGAAGCACCTGATTGAGACTGGCCAAGTCTTGTGGCCTGGGGCACCGCCCGACATTTCAGTCAAGGACACGTGGCGGCAGTCACCAGGTGCACGGAACCGGCTCGGCAAGGCTCCGGGCTGGTGGAGCGTCGACCTTGATCCAAACGGGGAAGTCGCTCCCGTACTGGTCAGCGAGGGGCCTCGACCACCAGCCTTCTTTACGGATCGAGGTGCATATCTCGCGGTCCTCGAGACCGGTCGCTGTACGCACGACGAGGTTCGCGCGCTCATCGGTGCGGCCCTTCTGCGGCCGGTACCAACTCTCCGAGAGGCGATCAAGGGCTTCCTTGCCGCTTCGTTCGTCCACCTAGTCGTGGACGAGGCCTTCGACATGAACGAATTGGACATCGCACTTGTTGGCACAATGGCCGAGGGGGAGGTCGGTGTGACCGTCGTCGGGGATCCATGGCAGAGCTTGTACGAGTTCCGCGGCTCACGCCCGAAGCTCATGGCGACCCTCGTTGGCGATGGGTTTACGAAACACTCCGTCCTTGGCAGCCATCGCTATCGCACGGACGATATGCGGACCCTTGCACGTCAACTCGCCCTCGGAGACCCATTCGCTGTGGCGGCCGCGGAGCCAGGTCGGCTCCCGGATGTCGTATTGGCGACCACGTGGTCTCCCTTGTGGGAACAAGCGGAGCTCCCCCTCCTGCCGCCGGGTCTCGGTGGTCGCATCGCTGGCGGTCCTTACTCCGCTGCACTGCTCATTTTGTTGAACGAAGTAACGACAGATCGTTTCGGTGTTGCAGTAACGGGATTCGGTGAGGCGGCGGCGTTGCTGGGATGGGATGGTGACCGTAGTCGGCTCGTCGATGCTGTCGGCGAGCTTGCGGGCGGCGGCGATGAACAGGCCATCTGGACCGCCCTGAAGTCTGGGTTGGCACGCGCAGGCGAGAGTTGGCCAGCGCCGGGCGTGATCGCTGGCCGGCGGCTCGCACGACTCGTTGAACTTGTGAGAGGCGGCCCGAGCGTGCTTGCCCTCTCGGTGCATCAAGCCAAGGGCCTTCAGTGGCCAGCGGTCGACTTTCTGCAGAACGTGATGGAGCCTGGCGAGCGGTACCGGCTCGACGAAGATTCGCAACTTAGTCGGCAGGTGTACGTCGCGCTGACCCGGGCACAAGACTCTGTTCGACTGAGGCGCGCGCCAAGGTAGGGTGCCGTCTTGGCCCTTTGGACCGTTCGTCTGGTGTTGCACACCTTGGGCGCGACGAGTGCCGGTCGTCGAGTGTCAGCGGCTCGAGCACTGACAGAGATGCCTCAGCGAGGAACGCAGCGGGCCTGTGCAAGTGTGTGCAGTCTTCCTGGACCTTGCTGTCAGGTGACGTGAGTACGTGTTTGGGGTTGTGCTCGCTCTCCCGTCTCCGTTTTCGCTCGTTCCTTGTGTTGCTTGTGTTGGTTGACTCTCGTCGTGACATGAGATGACGCTGTCACCCGTCGCTGCGACCGCCGAGCCGGTCAAGGGACGGCGAAGCCGAGGCCGGGCACGAGTGACCGGCCGACCCTTGACGGGCTCGGTCTGGTCGGTCCTGGGGCCCGACAATGAATGAAGCCAGCCGCTGAGCGGCTGGCTTGGTCGCATCGTCATGGCTGCCCGCCGATGCGCCGGTATAGTGGGACTACCTGTGGGACTTAGGAGGCCGCCATGGCGCGGACGCATGTGATCCTCGACGACGAGTTGGTCAAAGCGATCGACGACAAGGTCGGCCAGCGAGGGCGCAGCCGGTTCTTGGAGGATGCGGCGCGGGAGAAGCTGGACCGCCTTGAACTGGAGGCGGCGATCCGCGAAGGCGCAGGCGTGCTCCGAGACAAGGACTACCCCCACTGGCGAGACACGGAGTCGGTAAAGGAGTGGGTGCGCACGTCTCGGCGTGGGGAGCTGACCACTGACGACGTACCTGCTCGATAGCACCGTCCTGATCGAATGGCTCCGGGGGCGTGAGGCGATTGCGTCGATGATGCTGCGCCTCGTGACCCGGGGCGACACTCTTGGCACGACGTGCGTGAACCTCGCCGAGGTCGAGGCCGGACTTCGGCCGCGTGAGCGGCCGCGAGCCGAAGCCCTGCTCGACCGTCTGCGCTTCATACCCACGGATCGAGAGGCGGCTCACCGAGCCGGTCGCTATCAGGCCGAGTGGGCACGGCGTGGTCGCACGATCCACACGCCCGACGCCCTCGTCGCAGGCACCGCCCGTGTCCACGGTGCCGTGCTCGTGACCCACAACACGAGCGACTTCCCCATGCGCGACATTCGCGTCCAGCACCCCGACGAGGTCGACGCCTGACCACAACCGTCTTCGCCGGCCGGAAATGCGACCGCCAAACCTGAACGATTCCGTACGCTCGCGCACAGGGACCTGCCGGAGGCGTGCCGATGGACGAACCCAAGCACGAGAAATCGGACTGGCCGTTCGATCCCGACGCCTTCTGGCGCAACAGGTCGATTGACGAGCAGATGGCGAGCATCAAGCCTTGGACCGGCGAGGAGTCGTTCGTCATCGAGGATCTGACCGACGGGGAGTCCGAAGCCTTCTGGGCGGCCGTCAACGAGTGATGACCGCCACGGCCCGCGACGACGCGCCACGCGCCCGGATTCCGCTCCCCACCTGCTCCCCACCCACCGCGTAAACTGCCGCTGACCAGGGAGTTCTCAGGGTCAGGCAGCGGCCTGCAAAGCCCTGTACACCGGTTCGATTCCGGTCGCCGCCTCCCATTGTTCCTGCTGGTCAGGGGACTTTTTGCGGCGGCGTCGCTTCGGTGCGCTGGCATCCGACACAAAAACCCACGCGTGGCTGCTGCGTGGCCCGTGGCCGGCGCTGTCTCCGCGTCGGCGATCTGCTCGTCGAGGAAGCTCGCGATCCTGTGATCGCGCTCGGCAGTGGCGTGCTGGTAGATCAGCACGGCACGCCAGCTCGTGTGCCCGAGGCGCGCCATGCCTCCATCACCACTTCGCACCGCGACTGTCTTTCGGCCCGCGTCGGTCTTCGCGTGGTCGAGGACGGCGCGGCCCTTGCCCTTCAACTCCTGCGCCTGCACGACGACGTGAACCTCGCCGCGCAACGGATCGACGTCGCACCGCTGCAGGCCGAGTGCTTCGCCGGTGCGGAGGCTGCCGAATCCCATCGACTGGAGCAGAGCGGCGTACCTCGCTCCGATGGCCTCCACGAGAGCGAGCACCATCGGCGTCGAAATCATCGGCGCTCCTCGGCGTGCTCTTGTCCGGCGCCCGGGATGTGATGAGGGTTGGATCGAATCAACTCGTCAGCCTCTGCCGTCGCCAGCACGGCGTGCAGAAGGCGGTACGACTTCGCGGCCTGGTCCTGCCCGCCTCTCGAAGTGACTTCCGCGTGCCAGGTGCGGATGGCGTCGGGTCGCAACGCCCGAAGCTGACGACGACCGAGCACCGGCTTGATGTTCCGCTTCCAGAGCTGCTCGTACCCGTCTTTGGTGGCCTGTCGAAGCGGGCGACCATCCACCAGCCGTGCCGGTAGCCACTCGTCGAAGTAGGCGTCGAGTGCCAGGACTTCGTGTCACACGGGGATTGGACCGGTGTCGGTCGATCACTTTTCGATCAGGTGTGGGCACAGGAAGGTCGTTGATCGAAAAGTGACCGAAACCGTGCGCGGTCGCCATGGCATTCGGAGCCGCCCGGGTCCCGAGTCGGAGGGCCGTGCAGGACGAAAGATGCAGGCCATAGCGTGTCGAGAGCACGCCGCGAGGGGACCGGAGGAAGTCGTGGCCTTGACTGGTGCCGAAGCGTCCGGGACGGACGACACCTGGACACGCCCGGAGATCGACTGGGACGAGTTGAGTCGTAGCTACGGGCCTGCACTTCGCCGCGTGGTGGCAGCTCGCGTTCCGCGGCCGTCGGTAGACGACGTACTTCAGGAGACGTTGGTACGCGCCTACCGCAGTCGAGGGAGGGTAGACCTAACGGTCCCCCTGTGGCCTTGGCTGGTGACGCTTGCCCGGCGCTCCTGCGCCGACCACTGGCGAGGCTATCGAGAGATTCCGTCGGGCGAGCCGCACGCCGTCCGACGCAGCAGCGGCCCAAGCCCCGAGGACGCACTGGAGGCCGTCGAACTGCGACACGTTGTCGATGGCGTCCTAGGAGACATGCCTGCGCGCCATCGTCGCTTGCTCACCCGTTCCATCGTTGATTCCCCTGCTGTTATCGCCGCCGACGAAGGGGTGTCCTCCGACACGGTGCGCGCTGCTCTGGCTCGGGCAAGGCGAGGCTTTCGTCGGCGCTACGAGGCACGGATGGAGTCGGCAGGGGTGATGCTCGGTCTGCCCGCCGCCCGCCTGTGGGCAATTCGGCTGCGTGATCGGATGCGCTGGGCCTCTGGGCTGCTTCGAGACGGACCGGCGTGGGCGGCTGTCGGCATGGCAGCAGGCTTCGCAACCCTGGCAATGCTCGGTGTCGAGTCGGTTTCCTCCGACGCCCGCCCGGCCTCCGTTCGTTCCGCCAAGTCAGAACCGCCCGAGGGCTCGACTGTCCCTGTTCCGACGCCTGATCGTCATCTTGTCGCGGAACGCACCGACTACGCCGTCAAGTCATCGGTCGGTTCGGGTCGTGCCGAGGGAAAGCGCTCCGGGGGAGAGGTCCAAGCCTCATCGGCGCCGTTGATGCTCTCTTCGACGGACACCGCGGTCAGGATCGGCCCCGAGGACTCGTATGTCCGAGTCCGCGTCGATTGGGTCGACGCAATGGGCGCCGGGCACGGAGAGACGTCGGTCGAGGTGAAATGCGAGCGGAGCAACCTCGTCCGCGAGGCGTGCGCGGTGCTCAGGAACGTGCCTGGCGTCGAGTCGGGGGGCAGTTAGGGAACGGGCACCCGAGCCTCGACATAGACACGGTTCGGAGCGCCCTCGGGCATGTCGTGGCCGACGTCGACCGGGCCGGCGAAAACGACTTGGTTCCAACCGGTCGGATAGACACAGGGGTCAGGGCCGAGCAACCAGATCGTCGGGGCGTTCTCCCGCTCGACATAGGCCAGCCCGTAGACACACTCACCACGGGCAGGTGGGGCCGTGCTGAGCAACGCCGAGGACCCGAGCACGCCAGCCGCCGCGAACATACGCAGTCGATTCATAGCTGTTCCCCTCTCGCGAGGCCGCGCCGGGTGACGTCGCCTCTCCGAATGCACAAATTCTGCCCCCCACCCGTCACGGGAGGGGGCGGAAGCCCGAGTATTCCCCGAGGAGGCTGCGGGGTCTCATGACGGAGTGGGTCGATGGATGCGTCGAAAATCCGACGGGTGTCCTCGTGGCCGTGCTCCGAGGCCTGCGTCGCCGCGCCGACGACCTGCGTGCAGCCCTGGACGGGCGTTCCCTTCGTGTCTCGCTCACCCTGGCCGATACCGGGGCACGCAGGGTTCATCGGGTCATGTTCACGCCTGCCGGCAACGTCCTACTGGCCCAGCCCGAGAACCTCGGACCCAACGGATTCGTCCCTCACATCGAAGTTCGTTGCGAGCCTGTCGACCTGCGTCGCATCGTCCTCGGAGAGCTGACGTTGAACGAAGCAACATGGCGTGGAACCGTCATTCTCCACTCGGAGGTGGGCACTCTGGACAAGGTGCTTGGCCTTGTGGGCGAGGAGTTGAGGAAGGTGCTTAACGTCGAAGACGCCTAGCCGCCGTCTCCTTCCCCGTCCTCCGGGCGAAGCACATCCGGGTCGATGGCGAATCGGAGGCGAAGTGCGGCAAAGACCTTGTCAGCCTCGGCGGGGACACTGAGGTCGCAGCCGGTCAGCTCTGTCGTTGTACGGATGCGGTAGTACACGGTGTTCTCGTGAACCTGGAGCGCAGTCGCGGCGCTTGCGACGTCAGGTGCTCGATAAAGGGCCTCCAGCGTCTCGATAAGCTTCCCTGCGGCTTTGCTCCGCAGTAGCGGTCCCACGAACCGCTCGGCGAAATCGGCGAGCTCCTCTGGCGATGCACGCGTGATCAGTCGGTAGTAGGCGAGATCCCCTGCACTGACGATTCCGGGCCGGAGGTGGACACGCTTCGGCAACGAGAGGTCCCGCGCCGTACGGGAGTAGGTCGTGGGCAGGTCGGCCACAGATGCGGCCGCGTCCGGGCAGACGACGTACACCGAGCACTTCGCCGCCGCCTCGGCCAACGACCCGGCGAGGACGGCTTCATCGCTGACGGAATGTCGAGGCAGCAGGATCACGCCGTGACACTCCGACGGAAACGGACGAGCAGGTCCTTCGATCGAGGTTGGGAGCCTCTCCACGAGAGTTGTGATCGCGGCCCGCAGGCTGTCGAGGTCTGTGTTGTCGGATGCCGTCACCAGTAGAAGGGCAAATGGCGGCGCAAGCTCGCAGCCGAGCGCTGTCGCTTCGCGGGCCAGTTCCGCAGGTTCGTCCCAAATCCCGTAGACCAACCGGTCGACCAGCCATGTCCGCCGACGGGCGAGCGTCTGCGGCGCACGTTCCTGCTCGTTTGCGTGCCCCTTTCTCAACGCCTCGACGGCCTCCTGCCGCAGCTGCGCCAGCGCAGACTTGAACCACTGCACGGCCGCAACGGCAACCGGCCCGGGAGCCGGAACCTCGCGAGCCACATCGAGCAGGAAGTCGAGGCCGGCATCGCAGGCGGCGGCCGCGCCCGTCACGACCACCTCTCGGGGAAGGTGGGCTCGACGAGCACCGATGATCGTCAACGACACGAGTTCCTCGGTTGACAGCGAGCGTTCCTCGACGAGCGCTTCAAGGAAACGCTCGGTCGTGTACCGCACGCTGCTTCGCACATCGTCAGCAAACGACGGCCGAAAATCACTGGTGTAGCCGGGCAGGAAGACCACCGCATCGAGCACCATCGTGACCAACTCGTCGAGGCGAGCCCTGGCGATTGCGAGCACCACGCGGCGGTACTCGCTCGTTTCGGGGAGTTGCCCGTTGTCTCGACCCAATGTTCCCCCTCCGTCGTAACCTGACGCCGCCGTTCGACCGGAGCCGTACACCATTGGCGGTGCCGAGGGTCGACTTCTCCCTAGCACGAGGGCACTGCACGGCGCTCCGTCGATCTCCACAGCCGGCAACCCGAGTTGATGTGGGTTTCCACATTCCTGTGCCGAATCCCCTGAGCGAGAGCCGAAATTGCTTCGCTGCGCCATAGACGCGTATTTGCCGAGTCCGTAAGTTCGCTCTCAGGGTCGATAGCGCGATCGTCGTACTGCGTGTCGGCTGCTTCTGCGGAGAGCCGACGGGGAGGAAGACCGGTGTTCTTGACGGCAACGTTGGAGTGGCACCCGACGACGCCGAGCCTGCCGAGAGCGGCGGGACTATGCAGACGTGGGTCGGCGCAGTTCTTCCTCGGCGCGCTCCACCAACTCCGACGGCCTCACCTCGAGTGCGCCGGCCAGAACGAACAGGGCGCGCAACGATGGCGAGTTCTTCCCGCGTTCGAGCAGGCTGACGTAGGTCGGGTGCATGTCGCCCGCGGCGCCGAGGGCCTCCTGAGTGAGCCCCTTCGACTTCCTGGCCTCGCGCAGCACGCGCCCGAACGCCTCGTCCAGCCCCTCGGGTCCGCGTCCCGGTCCCTGGGCCACGGCCCCGACTGTTGCGGCCCGGCACGCCCGTACTCTACAGAGTATGTTCTTAGATTGGCTGTGGACGCCTGGGTCAAAGGGCCAGATGGGGGGTCGGTCAACAACTAGCGCAGCAAACGCGAGCCGTGCGCGTAGGTCGTCGTAGCTCGGCGGCTGGGGGAGGGGGTCACACTCGTCCGCCAAGCTCGCCAGTCGCACTACTTGCCGGGCCGACGCGGGCTTCGCTCGACGCGCCGGCCGGGCAGCCGCAACACACAGGACGAGAGGGGGCTTCCCACAGAGACAAATGAGGCAGCTACGGAGCCAATCGCTCCTTAAAGGTCCGGTAAATTGACAAACCTGGGGGTTGGGGGATGGCCAAGCGGCGGCACGCCGCCTTCTTCTTCCCCATGACATCAAAGGGGTTGAAGTGAACGTTTTCCGACTCCGGGCGCCGACATCGGCTCCGGGGCAGCCAATGGATTCGCAGCGAGGTCACACGCGTCGCCAACGAACCACCTACGCCATGGTGATGGCCGTTCTCGCAGCCATCCTGCTACCCATTACGGGACAACCGGCCAGCGCCAACAACTTCTCCGGCGCATCGGGAGTGACAACAGATTGCAGCCGTGCGGACTGGACCGAGGGCGTCAACATGCAGGACCCCAATCCTCACACGTTCTTCTACAGCTCGCTTGAGCCGACAACGGCCACATCAATGGACCATGCTCGCAACGCTGCCGTCGAACCGACCGGTGTCGACACACAGATGGTGTCGTCGTCCACTTCGGTCACTGATGTTGTGGCGTTCGACCAGGATTACGTGTCGTACTGCTTCATCACCTGGGACGGGCCACTCACAAGCGGAACCGTCGGCTTGGAGGTGTGTGTCGGGCTGACGAGCAACAACAAGTGCGAACGAGCCGAAGTCCGGTACGACCTGAGCTACATGAACGTCTCGTCGTGGACAGCGCGGCGAAATGTCGCTTGCCACGAAGTCGGTCACACCTTGGGACTGATCCACCGGGACGGCAGCTGCATCCAAGCGGGATACACGGGGCACGAGAACTACAACGAGCACGACGTCGCGCACATCAACGGTGGACCCTTCAGGCTCTACGGAGGCCAGACGATGTTCGCGGGCTGGCAACTCAAGTCCTGGGACGGACGGTGGACCCTCATCCAGCAGGACGACGGAAACCTCGTCTTGCGAGACCCCACGTGGTTCCCCCGCTGGGCCAGCGACTCCTGCTGTTGGCCCGGCTCAGGCATCAGGGCGACAATGCAGACCGACGGAAATCTGGTGCTCCGCTGGCCGAACGGCGCCGTAGCTTGCCATACCGACACGTGGCGAGGCCCCGACAACAGCTACCTCGAGGTCCAGACGGACGGGAACCTCGTCATCTACGGACCGAACCGTGAAGTCGTCGCTCATCGATTCAACGGAACGCTGACATGCAGACCGTGAAAGCGCCAGCGAAACGACCGTCCGACAGAAGCAGGGAGAGGATCATTCCGATGAGACGACGACCGATGCTCGTGGTGCCCGCAGCCTTGGCCGTGCTGGCGCTGCTTGGCCTTGTTGCAACAACTCGGGGCAGCGATTCCGAGACAGTAAGTGCCGAGGAAGGAGTGCATTACGTTACGGACTTCCTGAAGGCGCGCACATCAGGGGCCATGCGTCTCGACACTTGGAACGAGACGCTGGCAGACGTCCTACCGAACGTGGAATACCGACGTTCGGACGGAGTTGTGCATCCGTTGTCCGATCTGGCGGTCGTGGGCACTGTCACCGCCGTCGAGAAGGGCAGGGCTTTCACAATTCCGGGATGCGTGGTGACGAAGCCCGGCGCGTTAGTCGGTGATTGCGATGCTCCAGGCGGCACCCCCGCGCCCTTCGATGCGCCAAACGGGTTGTGGTGGTCCATTCATGCGACCGTGACCGTCGAGCGGAGCATCGGCTCGTCACAGTCACCGGATCAGGTCAAGGTCGCGCTTCCACTTGACGATCCCGCCAAGTTCGACCTGATGGCCGCCGGGCTCAAGGGGCTCGGCCGAGTCGTCATGTTCCTCAAGGCCAATAGTCCCCTCGTCGAGTACGAGCCCTCGCTGTACATTGTCCATCGCGATGGGGGCTACATCGCGACGGTTGCGGCGGATGGGACGCTGAAGCTCCCCATGCTGGAGTCGGAACAGGCAAGCGAGCAACTCGTGCAGACGCCGAAGCTCACAGACCTAGAGAGCCGCGGGAGGGCACCGTTACGGACAGTTGACGTGGCCACGGGGCACGCCCGAGCCGGATCGAAGTAAGAAGTCGCAGCACCGAGTCGGAAGGGTGCGGCGAA
>DATAAM010000240.1:0-7652 GCA_036260075.1 Acidimicrobiales bacterium | reverse complement strand
CGCTCGACGCCGATGAGGTGCTGTCCGTCGCCCGGAGCCTGCGTTGACCACGGCGGCTGACTCCACCGCGGTCGGGCGGCTCGTCGCCGACGTGCCGGCGGCCCCGGCGATTTGGTGCTCGGGCCTTCGTAAGCGGTATGGCCGGCAACAGGCGGTCGACGACGTGTCCCTTGAGGTGCGGCGCGGCGACGTGGTGGGGCTGCTCGGCCCCAACGGGGCGGGCAAGACCACGGTGATCAAGATGGTTCTCGGCCTCGTACGCCCCGACGCCGGCGAGGCCATGGTCCTCGGCCGACCGGCGACGGACCCCGCCTCCCGCACCCGTGTGGGCTACCTGCCGGAGCTCTTCCGGTACCAGCCCTGGCTGAGCGCGGCCGAGGTGGTGGCGCTCCACGTCCGCCTGTCCGGCGTCGCCGTGCCCGCGGCGGATCAGCGGGAGTGCCTGTCCCTCGTCGGGCTCGACGACCGCGCTGCCGATCGGGTGGGCGGCTTCTCGAAGGGCATGCAGCAGCGCCTCGGGCTGGCGGTCGCGCTGGTGGCGCGACCGGAGCTGGTGATCCTCGACGAACCGACCAGCGCGCTGGACCCGGTCGGCCGCGCCGACGTCCGCGACATCGTGCTGGGCCTGAAGGGTCACGGCGTGGCGGTGCTGCTGAACTCGCACCTGATCGGCGAGGTCGAGCGGGTGTGCGACCGAGTGGTCATCCTCGACCGGGGGCGTGTTGCGGCGTCGGGCACGCTTGCCGAGCTGCTCGGTCGACGCGAGCTTCGGCTGCGGCTGACGGGCGTGTCGCCCGCCGTCGAGGCGCGACTGGCGGCGACGGGCACCGTCGAGCGCAGCGGTGACCGGTTCACCGTGGCCCTGCCCGTTGCCGACGACGGAGTGGTGGTTCCCGCGCTCGTGCGCGACCTGGTCGCCCTCGGTGCCCGGGTGCATGCCGTCGAGCCCGCACGGATCAGCCTGGAGGAGCGGCTGCTCGGCATCCTCCGGGAGGGCGAGGGAGGAGAGCGGTGACGCCGGCCCGTACCGTCGTGACGGTCGCCGCGCTCACTCTGCGTGAAGCATCCCGCCGCCGCGTGCTGCTGGGCCTCGCCGCGCTCACCGTGCTGCTGCTCGCCCTCAGCGGATGGGGGTTCTCGCGCCTGGCGGCGGAGTCGGGCGAGAACACGCTCACCAGCGGCCAGGTCCGCCTGACGGCGTCCATCCTGCTGAACCTCGTGATGTTCGGGTTCAGCCTGATCGCGGCGCTGGGCACCGCCTTCCTCGCCGGCCCCACGTTGTCGGGCGAGACGGAGTCGGGCATCGCACCGGCCGTGCTGGCCCGGCCGATCCGGCGGTCCGACTTCCTGCTGGGCAAGTGGCTGGGACTGGTGGTGTTCGGGACCGGCTTCGTGGTCGTCGCGGGGCTGGCCCAGTGCCTCGTGGTGCGACAGACGGTCGACTACTGGCCGCCCCAGCCGGTGGTGGCGCTCGCCCTCCTCGCGGCGCAGACGATCCTGTTGCTCACCCTTGCCGTGCTGCTGTCCACAGCGATCTCCCCGATGGCCTCCGGTGTCGTCACCGTCGGCCTCTTCGGCGCCACTTGGATCGCCGGGGTCGTCGGTGGCATCGGTGCCTCGCTCGGCAACGCCGGCGTCGAGCGCGTCGGCACCGTCTCCCGGATGCTCCTGCCGACCGACGGGTTGTGGCGCGGAGCCATGCACGCGTTCCAGGACCCGTCGGCCCTCGTCGAGTTCGGCGGCGAGGTCGAAGCGTTTCCGTTCCTCGGCATCGCCCCGCTGACGCCCACCTACGTCGCCTGGGCTGCCGTGTGGGTGGTCATGGCGTGGGGGCTGGCAGCGGCCTCCTTCGCGCGCAGGGACCTGTGACCGGGGGCGCCGCTTCCCGAGGGTTGCCTGGTCGCTGTTACGGTCCCGACGGACGTTTCAGGAGAGGTGCATGGAGAGGCCAGGTTCGACCGAGGGCCGATCGGCTTCCGAGCTGATCGACGAGAGGATCGCCGAGCTGGGCGACTGGCGCGGCGAGGCCTTGAGCCGGATGCGCAGGCTCATCAAGGAGGCAGCCCCCGACGTCGTGGAGGAGTGGAAGTGGCGGGGCACGCCCGTCTGGTCGCACGACGGGATCATCTGCACCGGCGAGTCCTACAAGTCGACGGTGAAGCTGACCTTCGCCAAGGGGGCTTCGTTGGAGGACCCGGCGCAGCTCTTCAACTCGAGCCTCGACGGCAACGTGCGCCGCGCAATCGACATCCACGAGGGAGAGGAGGTCGACCCGGGCGCGTTCAAGGCCCTGGTCCGTGCCGCGGTCGCCCTCAACACATCCGGCGGGAAGGCTCGGCGAGCGAGGTAGGCGCCGGCTGTGACCCCACTCCCTTCTGCGGGCCGGAAGGGAGTGGGGAACTGCCCGTGCACCTGCCGGCACCCGCGAATCGTGGGTGGCGTTCGGCCGCGCCGGAGCGGATAATCGTCTCCGCAGGGGGCTGTGCGCCGGGGGGTGCAGATGGGCACGAGGGGGGCTTGAGGTGACGTCCGGGTCCGTCGCCGCGCCCACGCCGTTCTTCCGGCGCCCGGAGGTCCGCTTCCCGGTCCGGTTCCTGTGCGTCGGTGCCGCGCTCGCTGTGGGGTGGAGCGTTGTGCAACCGTCGTCGCGCTGGCTCCGCGGGGCCCTTGCCCACATCGTCGTGTGGCTGTCGAACCTGGGTGGCCTCGACGCGGCCGCCGAGCCCGGGGCCCACGTCCGGTTCGTCGACGGCGACAACCTGTTCCGCTACGTCATCGACGACGGGTGCACCGCCATGCTCGTCATGGCGACGTACACGGCGGCTGTCGTCGCCTATCCCACGTCAAGGCGCAACCGCGTGTTCGGCGTGGCCGCAGGCCTTCCGGTGCTGTTCGTCGTCAACGTCCTGCGCCTCGTCACGCTCGGGTGGGTCGGGCTCCACGCCCGAGCTTCGTTCGACGCCGTGCACATGTACTGGTGGCAGGTGTTCTTCGTGGCCGGGACCGGCCTGCTCTGGTTCGCCTGGGTGTGGTGGACGTCCGACGCCCGGGGGGTGATGTTGCGGCGGGGCGCCGTCGCCCTGCCCGGGCCGACGACCACCGCGATCGTCGTCGCCGGCCAGCTGCTCGCCTTTGCCGTGCTCGGCCTGTGGGCGCACGGCGCCGACCTGTACTACCGGGTGCTGCGCGTCCCCACGGGTGCGTTGACTCATGTCCTCTGGGGCGGGCGGCTCACCGTTCTCGGCGCCAACGAGGAGAGGGCCTTCGTCACCTACATGACCACCTACGCCCAGTTCGCCGCTGTCGTCGCCCTGTTCCTGGCCTCGCCCGGAATCGACTTCCGGACACGGCTGCGCGGCGTCCTGCGCTGGGGCGTTCCAACTGTCATGGCGCTCCAGGTCGTCACCCAGCTCTGGAGGACGACCACCCGTGTCCGCTCCGGCGGCGGCACCGGTGGGGGGCTGTGGCTCTACAGCGACGGCATCTCGTTCCCGCTCACACTGGCGCTGCACGTCGGCATCTCCCTCGTGGTCTGGCACCTGTGGCTCCAACGGGCGCGCCGAGAGGAAGAGCGGCGGTACGAGCGCGCTGCGGCACGCAGCAGACGGCGACGAAAGGGCAAGACCCGGCGGCCTCGCTGATCCGCCATCGCGCCCTGGCGGCGGGCCGCTGACGGGCTCGACGCCAAAGCTGACGCAAACCTTGCAGCACCCGGCCATTCATCCTTTACAAACGAAATCCCGGAGGGCACAATTCGGACAAACGTCCGTGTTTGGGGGGGGACAGCATGTCGGGGGGACGGATTCGCCTTGTCACACTCGTTCGCGCGTTCATCGCGAGCCTTGTCTGCGTCGCGGGTGCGATGGTGCTCGCGCCGGAGCCGGCCGCTGCCGGAGCCTGCACGACATTCGGGGCCACGACATGCAACTTCGAGTGCGAAGCGAACGGCAAACTTCGCGTGACGGTCACCGGAGCCGATGCCGCAGTGGCGACATGCCCGAACGGCACATTCGTGTTCTGCAGCACATTCCTCTTCGTGTGCACGCAAGCGAAGCCGAAGTCGCACACGGCCGCCGGCACAGGGAGCTGCAGCGGCACGCACACACTGACCGTGGCAACCTGCAGTTCGGTCGGGCCGGATCCGGGCGTGCCCAACTACCCGCAGAACCCAACCGTCCCAATCGACGGACTGGCGTCCATCGCAGGGTTCGGCAGCTTTGTCGCCCTGGGCGGCTGGCTCGCGCTCAGGCGACGTATCGCTGCCGGCTGACGGCGACGAACAAACGACTGCTTCATCACCGTTGCCGGTGGGCGTCGCCGCCTGCAGCGATCTTTCATTCTGTTTGAGGAGGGGGCCCAGAATGGATGAAGACGGGGGACTGCCGAGTCGTGCGCCGGCAATTGCTGCCCGCATCGGTGCCGCAGTTCTCATCCTGTGCTTGTCGATCGTTTTCTCGACCGCAGCGAAGGGCGACCCAGAACCGCAAAGTTGCATTGCCACATGGACCCTCCCTGAGGAGGGAACCGGACATTGCTCTGGCATGGGGCCCCCGAACGTCTGTGAGGAGGTCGACTACGGACTGACGTACACCTGGGGAGTCAGGTGCACCGTCCCGGATGGATGTGAGAATCGAAGAATCAACGTCAGGGCCTGGTACACCTCCCGTAGGCCTGACGCCGAGGCCCCTGGCATGGTCGACGTCACCCACAAGTGCGGGTCGACTCAAATCGCCTACGTGCGCGACTCCAGCCCGGACCCAACAGAAGACGCGCAGCAGTGGCGTGAGAGTTGGGGGATGAAGACCTCAGGTGACTACATCTGCGAGATCCGATTTCAGGTCGTTGTCCAATCCGGCTCGGGTGAATGTTTCGACGACCTCGCGCTCGACCCTGGTGGCGCGGTTCCTTCGCTGTCTGTCTGGGGCCTTGCGTCCCTCGCAATGGTGCTGCTGGTGTTCGGTGTCTTAGGCACGCGCAGGCTGCGCCATTCCTCCGCGGATGAGTTCTGAGCGTGACGACGGGGACCGGTGTCGACGCGCTTGCCGAGAGGTACGAGCACCCGGAACTGTTGCAGGACGCGTGGTCGCGCAGGAGGACGACGCCAAGGCCGCTGCGCTGCGTGCCCGCGAGCAGACCTCACCGAGGCGCTCGACCGGCCTGCGTGACACCGCCCCAACACGCCTCCGACGCAGTGCGGAAGCTCAGGGCGTTCGTCCACGAGCTACGGGTCGTGTCCGGGGACCGGATCGACCCCATGCCGGGTGCTGCGCGCCCTGCCCTACATGCCGGACGGGGTCGGACAGGCGTCCGACCCCGCAGGGACAGGTGCGAACACCCCAACCGTCGCCCCTCCGGCCATCCGACTGGCTCGTCCTTTTTTGGTGCCGAGGGACCGCGATAGGACCGATCGGTGACGTCCCTCCGGGTCGGCGGGCGCGGCTCAGTCGAGGATGGCGATGGCGTCGATCTCGAGAAGCTGCCCCGGCATGAACAGCGACTGCACGCCGAGCAGCGTCGACGTGCCTGCGGTGAACCCGTCGCCGAAAACCTCGTACGCAGGGGGATACAGCTCGTCCAACATGTTGGGCGTGTAGTCGACGACGTAGACGGTGGTTCGGACGACGTCGGCGATCGTGGCGTTCGCAGCGCTGAGCGCAGTCTTGAGGTTGGTGAACACGTGCCGGGCCTGTTCGCCAAGGTTGCCCTCACCCACGAGGGCGCCGTCGGCCGTCAGAGGCGTCTGGCCCGAGATGAAGACGAACTGGCTGCCTCGGGCGACAATCACCTGTGCCAGCCCCGGCACCTCCATGAGCCCCGCGGGTTGGATGCATTCGATGGTCATCGTTCTTCCTGTCAATAGGGCGGGCTAGATCCCGCGACGGATTGCCTCAGCCGCCAATTCCGACCGGCTGGCTACTCCGAGCTTGCTGAAGATGTGCGAAAGGTGGGTCTTGACCGTCGCCTTGGCGATGAACAGGCGGTCACCGATCTGCGGGTTGGTGAGGCCTTCGGTGACGAGGCGCACCACGTCGAGCTCGGTCGGCGTCAGGCTCCGCCATCCGGTGGGCGGTCGTCCGCGCGTACCGCGTGCTCTTCGTGCGTAGGCAATGGCGGCGTCGAGGTCGAGGCCCGCGCCTTCGCTCCGGAGCGCGGCGGCGTCGTCAGGGCCCAGGACTGCGTCGATGACGGCATCGGCGTCGGCAACTGCTGCGGCCCGCATTGGCCAGCGGCGCCACCCGCGGTCAGCGCGGATCTGCTCGGCCGCGCCACGCAGCCGCGCCGCTTCGGTCCAGCTCTGGTCGTCCCCGGCGAGGGCGGCGACCAGCTCGAGCGCGTCGACGGCGTCCGGCCCGAAGCCATGTTCGGCGAATGCAGCGAGCGCCTCGTGCGCATGGGCCTCGGCGGCCTCGAAGCCGCCGCCTGCCCGCGCGGCGCGCGCCAGCAGGCCGTGCGACCATCCTCGCATCAACGGGTTGTCGAGCGTGCCGGCCACCTCGAGGTGGCGCAGCACAAGGGGGCGTGCCCGCTCCGACTCGCCGATGATGACGAGCGCTTCGGCCACCACAGGGACGAAGTGGCCCTCGCTGACCAGGTTGTCCTCGCCTGCGAAGCGAGCGAGGAGGTCGACCAGGCTGTCGACGTCGTCGATGTCGGGCTTGCCGCCGGCGATCACCTTCGCCCTGACGAGGAGGGCCTGGACGAACGTCCGGTGGAACGCGATAGCGCCGCCGCGGCCCAAGTCGAGGCTGCATTCGGAGAGGATGGCCTCGGCTTCTGCGTGCCTGCCCGCCTGGAGCTCGGCGTCGGCAAGGAACCACGCGGCGAAGATCCTCGTGTTCGGCTCGGGAGCCGAATCCGAGGCGCCGGCGGCGTCGGCCAGCATCCGTCGCGCCGCCGACAGCTCGCCGCGCCGCAGTGCCGCCAACCCGTATCCAAGCCAATGCCAGGACAGCAGGAACGAGTTCCCGAGCCGCCGAGCGACCACCAGCGCCTCGTCCAGCAACGGCAGTGCATCCTCGTAGCGGTCCTGCCAGAGATGGCACCAGGCGGACTTCTGAAGAGCGTCGGCAAGGCACCAGTCGTCGCGTTGTGTCCGGGCCCGCTCGACCGCGTCACGCAAGATCGGCAGAGCCGCCTTCGGCGCGGAGAGTTGCATGAGCGAGCCGATGGTGTCGAGCGCCCGCGCCACGGTGGCGTCGTCACCCGCGGCCTCGGCCATCGCCTTGGCCTCCACGGCCAGCTCGTATGCGGCGGTGAAGTCACCGCCGTAGAAGGTGAGGTAGGCGCGGCCCCACCAAGCCTCGGCCCGGAGTCCACGGTCGAGGGACGGTGCGTCTGCGGTCGCCCGTGACAGCCACTTGTCGCCCTCGTTGAAGTGCCCCGTCAGGAACCAGAAGAAGGTGAGATCGACCGCCATCTGCAGCAGCCGGTGCCCGTCGAAGCCGGAGTCGGCCCACTCGAGCGCCGCCCGCAGGTTGTCGTGGTCGGGCAGCAGCAGATCGAGGCTCGCCGCCTGTTCCCCGGTAAGGAGCGATGGCGCGGCCTCGCCGGCGAGCGTGGCGAAATGATCGAGGTGACGGTCGCGGAACTGGACATCTTCGCCGACGGCTTCCAGCCGTTCACGGCCGTACTCCCTGATCGTCTCGAGGATG
>DATAAM010000239.1:0-4815 GCA_036260075.1 Acidimicrobiales bacterium | reverse complement strand
CTCGTCGCCACGCCGTTGCCCGCGTCGGCGCCCGCGGGCGCCACCCGGGGCTACCTCCGGGACGTACGGGTGGCGGCGCACCCGGGCTACGACCGCGTGGTCTTCGAGTTCGAGGACGCCCTGCCCGGGTACCGGGTGGCGATCGCCGAAGGGCCGGTCCACGAGGACGGCTCGGGCGACGAGGTGGCCGTCGAGGGCGCCACCGTGCTCGAGGTGCGGTTCGACAACGCCGCGGGCGCTCGCATCGAGGGCGAGCGCGTGGTGGAGATCTACACCGGTCCCGAGCGCGTGCGCAGCAGTGGCACGGCCGTCGTCACCGAGGCCGTCGACGTCGGCGACTTCGAGGGCACAGTGACGTGGGCCGTCGGCGTGCGGGGCAAGGCGCCGGTGCGGGTGTCGACGGCGACGTCGCCTCACCGCCTGGTCGTCGACGTGGCCACCGCCTCGTAGAGCTCCACGTAGCGAACGGCCAGCCGCTCCATGGAGAACTCGGCGGCACGGATCTCGCCCGCCGCCACCAGCCGGGCGGCCAGGCGTCCGTCGTCGAGCACCCGCCGGATGCCCGCGGCCAGGGCGGCGGGGTCGCCCGGGGGCACGAGCACCGCATGCTGGTCAGGGCGGGCGACGTTGCGGTAGCCGGGCAGGTCGCCCGCCACGATCGGGGTGCCCGCCGCCATGGCCTCGAGCAGCACCACCCCGAACGACTCACCGTGCAGCGAGGGGGCGCAGAACAGGTCGGCGCCCCGCAGGCGGGCCGCCACCTCCGCATCGTCGATGCGCCCCAGCCATTCGACGCGCGGGTCGCCGTCGGTGCGGGCTCGCAGCTCTGCGGTCTGCGGCCCCTCCCCCGCCACCCAGAGCCGCACGTCGGGCGGCAGCAAGGCCAAGGCGTCGAGCAGGACGGCCAGGCCCTTGCGGGGTTCGTGACGGCCGACGAAGAAAACGGTGCGGCCCCGGCCCGGGTAGGGCGCCGCCTTGGCGAAGCGCTCCACCTCGATGCCGTTGAACAGCTCCTCGTAGGGGCCGGGGTGGGCGTCGAGCGCGGTGCGGCAGGCGTCCTCCGACACCACCACCCGAGCGTCGAGGCGGTCGACGAGGCGACGCACCAGCGGGCCGAACATGCGGTACGAGCGGCTGGCGCCGGCCCGGTGGAACGTGCCCACCAGTGGGTGCGGGGCGGCGAGCAGCGCGGTGAGCGTGGGGCCGGGGCAGAGCGGCTCGTGGAGGTGCACGACGTCGAAGGCCTCGTCGCGCAGGGCCCGCACGGTGCGCAGCGCGCACGGCACGTCGAGGGCGAGGGGCGCCACCGACCCGTTCGAGGCGAACGGGATGGAGTCGCCCAGGGGGGTGACGCCGCCGTCGGGGGGCGGGCCGTCGCAGGGGGCCAGCACCCGCGCCTCGTGCCCCTGCTCGCGCAGCGCCCGGGCCAGGCCGAGGACCTGCCCCTGCACGCCGCCCGGGATGGTCAGGCTGTAGGGGCACACGAGCCCGATCCGCATCGCCCTCACGCTACCGGTCGCCGTCACGGCAGAGGAATCCCGGCGGCGGCGCACGCGGTCCGGAGACGCGAAGAAAGAGGAATCTCGACCTTTCGCTGGAATTCATTGGTTTCTTGCGACTGGTCTCTTGGGGGGCTCGTGACACTCCGATTCACGGCTTTGAGCGTGGTGGCATTCGCCGTTTCCTCGGGCGTCGCGCCCGTTTCGGCGAGCGCCGCCGAGCCGTTATCGCGGCCGTCGGATGCCGAGATGCACGCGCAGCTCCTCCGAGCCCGCGCTGCCGCAGGGACCGGCGTGACAGCCGCAGAGGTCGGGGTGTTCGGAGACTCGGTCGACGACTCGATCTGCCAGGGTGACATCACGGCGTTCGGCGCGGGACACGAGGAGAACGTCGTCGTCGCCCTCTCCACGGCGTGCTCGTCCGACCCGCACACGAGCCCGCACTGGAACTGCCGGCCGTCGAGTGGGTACTGCGGGATCACGCACATCATCTGGTCCGTCGACACCACCGGCGACGGTGTGGACGAGTACTCCGTCCACTACAGCCCGTCGCCCGGTGGCCCACTGGTCGCCTCGGTCTACGACCTCCGCGACGACTTCGAGCGCGTCTGTGACGCGGTCCCCAACTGGGACGGCAACCGCGGGTTCTCGGCAGGGTTCGCTCGCTCGTGCATCGGCTCCCCCCACGCCTTCCACCTGCAGGCGTACATGGTGTGGGACGACTCGCCCTACGCGGACGAATGCGACTGCCACACCGACGTCGCCCCGGACAGGTTCCGCTTCAGCCCGGCGATCTCCTACGGGAGCCCGCCACCCGCGCCTGCGCCGCCGCCGCCCCCGCCGCCTCCCCCCCGAAGCGGCTACTGGATGCTCGGCGCCAAGGGGTCCGTGTACGCCTTCGGGGACGCACGGCACCTCGGCGACGCTCCTGTCGGCGCTGCCACGGCCGTCGACATCGAACCGACCCCGTCGTTCGACGGCTATTGGGTCGTCGACGACGCGGGCCGTGTCTTCACGTTCGGCGACGCGCCGTACGCCGGTGCCGTCAACGCCCTGCCACCGGAGGAGCGCGTGACCGCCATCTCCGGCACCTGGTCAGGGCGGGGGTACTGGCTGTTCACCAGCAGAGGCCGGGCGTTCGGCTTCGGCGACGCCGTGCACCGCATGTACGGCGACATGAGCGGCTCCGTGCTCAACGGGCCGGTCCTCGACTCGACTCCGACCTGGACGGGCAACGGCTACTACATGGTCGCCTCCGACGGCGGGATCTTCGCCTTCGGCGACGCCCGCTTCCGGGGTTCGATGGGCGGTCACCGCCTGAACAAGCCGGTCGAGTCCCTGGTGTCCGACGGCGACAACGACGGGTATTGGCTGGTCGCCTCCGACGGCGGCGTGTTCGCCTTCGATGCGCCGTTCCGGGGCTCGATGGGCGGCGCCAGGCTCAACCGCCCGATCACCGGCATGGTCCGGTTCGGGGACGGCTACCTGATGGTCGCCGAGGACGGCGGCATCTTCAACTTCTCGAACAAGCCGTTCCACGGCTCGCTCGGGGGGCAGCCGCCGCCGGTCCCGATCGTCAACGTGGCTGCCCTGAACGGATAGGCGCCGTCAGGCCCGGTCGGCGGGCCAGTTCGGCTGAAGCAGATGCCACTGCTCCGGTGCAGCCCGGATGAGCGCTTCGAGCTCGTGCGTGAGCGCCTGGGTGATGCGGACCACGTCCTCTCGGAACGAGCCCGATCGCTCGCAGGCGATCGGCGGCCGCACGACGCCGCAGTGGCCGCGCCGGCCCTCGAAGTAGACAGCGGTGGGGAGCAGCGCGGCACCGGTGCGCAGGGCCAGGGTGGCCGGGCCGCTGGGGAGCGTGGTGCGCTCGCCGAAGAACTCGACCTCCACCCCCGTGCCCTGCAGGTCGCGGTCGCACACGAGGCCGACGATGCCGCCCGCCTTGAGCGTGTTGAGCACGGCGGTGCCCGCCTCGGGACCGAGCGGCACCACCGTGAGGCCGAAGCGCTCGCGGAACCGGGCGAACCAGTCGAACAACTCGGGGGGCTCCAGCGGCTCGGCCACCACCGTGGCCTTCCACCCGTGCGACCCGAACCACGCCCCGCCGAAGTCCCACCCGCCCAGGTGGGGCAGGGCGAGGATGGCGCCGTTGCCCGCGTCGACGGCCGCCCGCAGGTGGTCGAGCCCCTCGGTGCGCATGCGGGCGTCGAGCTCGGCGGGCGTGCGGTCGGGCAGGCGGAACGACTCCAGCCAGTAGCGGGCATAGGAGGCGAACACGTCGGCGGCCCGGACGTGGCCGGCGCCTGCTCTGCGCATGTGGCGCTCCACCAACGCCCGGCGTCGGCTCAGCAGCCGGGCGGCGGCGCGGCCGGCGGCGGCCGCGGCCGCCTCGGCCACCGGCTCGGGCAGCAGGCGGGCCAGGCGGGCGCCTCCTCGGTAGCCGAGCAGCGGTGCCCGGCGGCGGAGCTCGGCCGCCACTAGGGCCGGGTGCCGGCGCCCCAGCGCCGCGGGCGGCGGGTGCGGGCGTCGGCCCGGGACTGCCGCCGCTCCCGCCACACCGCCACTGTGGCCGAGGGCCACGGCCGCTCCGTGCGCCGGGGACGCATCGGCCGGGGGGCGGACGCCTGCCGCCACACCTTGGCGAACCGTTGCACGGCGGTGGCTCCGGTGAGCGCCAGCATCACCCACAGCACGGGCACCAGCAGGACGGGGACGAGCAGCCCCAGGCACAGGGCGACGATGCGCTCGGCCCGTTCCATGAGGCCGCCCTTGGCCGTGTAGCCGAGCGACTCCGCCTTGGCCCGCTCGTAGGAGATCAACGTGGAGGTGGCCAGCACCGCCATGGGCAGCAGGGCGGCCCGGCCCCCGTCCTCGCCTGCGAGGTACCAGGCGATCCCGCCCAGCACCAGCGAGTCGGACACCCGGTCGGCCACCGAGTCGAAGAAGGCACCCCGGGAGGAGGCGGTGCCGGTGGCCTTGGCCACGGCGCCGTCGAGCAGGTCGGGCAGGGCCGTGAGGACCAGGAGGAGCAGGCCCAGGCGCAGGTGGCCCGCGCCGATGGCCGCGGCGGTAGCTGCCGCCAGCACGAGGCCCGCGGCGGTGAAGTGGTCGGCGCTGAGGCCGGAGGTGCGCAATGAGGCGCCGACCGGGGCGGTGACACGGTCCACGCCGGTGCGCCAGCGTCCGTCGAACAAGAGAGGCTCCTGGGCGGGAAGTTCCGCCCGTCAGGCTACCAGCGCGCTTCGCTAACCTGACGAATTCCGACACCACCAGCGTTCTGGGGGAGGAATCCCGGGCCATGGCCCGGGATTCC
>DATAAM010000238.1:0-8104 GCA_036260075.1 Acidimicrobiales bacterium | reverse complement strand
TCGAACTACGTGATGCTCGAGCTCGGCCAGCCCACCCATCCCTACGACCTCGACCGCCTGCCCGGCCACGGGCTGCTGGTGCGGGCGGCCACGCCGGGCGAGACGGTGGTGACCCTCGACGGCGTGGAGCGCCGCCTGGGCGACGGCGACGACTGCCTGATCTGCGACGCGACGGGCACCCCCGTTGGCATCGGCGGGATCATGGGCGGTGCCTCGTCGGAGATCGACGTCACCACCACACGGGTCCTCCTGGAGGCGGCCTACTTCACGCCCATGGCGATCGCCCGCACGTCCAAGCGCGTCGGCCTGCGCTCGGAGGCGTCGGCCCGCTTCGAGCGCGGCAGCGACCCGTGGGGGATCGAGCGCTCGGTGGCCCGCTTCTGCGAGCTGCTGGGCGTGGGCGAGGCCGCCGACGGCATGCTCGACGTGTCCTCGCTGCCGCGGGAGCGCGAGCGCATCGTGGTGCGGGTGGATCGCGTGAACGCCGTGCTGGGCACCTCGTTGGGCGGCAACGAGATGGCCGCCTGCCTGCGGCCCATCGGGTTCGAGGCGACGGCGGCCGACGGCGTGGTCGAGGTGGTGCCGCCGTCCTTCCGCCCCGACGTCACCGTGGAGATCGAGGTGATCGAGGAGGTCGCCCGCCACCACGGCTACTCCAACGTCGAGCGCACCGTGCCGCGCAGCCCGTACGTGGGGGCGCTCACGCCCTACCAGCGGGCCCGGCGGCGCCTGCGGGAGGTGCTGGTGGGCGCGGGCGTGAGCGAGGCCGTCTTCTCGCCGCTCTTGGCACCGGGCGACCTGGAACGGGCCGGGCTGTCGGGCGAGGCGCTGTCGGCGTCCGACCCGTTGGCCAGGGAGGAGTCGGTGCTGCGCACCTCCCAGCTGCCCGGGATGCTCAAGGCGCTGGCGTTCAACGCCGCCCACCGCAACCCCGAGGTCTCCCTGTTCGAGGTCGGGCACGTGTTCGGCGTGCCCGCCGACCGCTCGCAGCCGCTGCCCGACGAGCGGGAGCTGTTGGCGGTGGCGGTGGTCGGGGGCGCGGTGGCGGCCAAGCGGGTGCTCGACGTCGTCCTCGGCGCGCTGCACCGCGACGACGTCGGGCTGGTCGCCGACTCCGCCCCCGGCCTGCACCCCACCCGCACGGCCCGGCTGGTCTCCGGCGAGGCCACCGTGGGCTGGGTGGGGGAGGTCGACCCCGACGTGTCGGCCGCCTTCGACGTGCCCGGGCGGGTGGGTTGGATCGAGGCCGACCTGGCCCTCCTGCTGCCCGCCGAGCGCACGTACGTGCAGGCCGTGCCGTTGTCCAAGCTGCCGTCGAGCGACATCGACCTGGCCTTCACCGTGGCCTACGACACGCCTGCGGCGGCGGTGGAGCGCACGCTGCGCGAGGCGGCCGGCGAGCTGCTCGTCGACCTGCGGCTGTTCGACGTGTACCGCGGCCCCGGCCTGCCCGAAGGCAGTCGCAGCCTGGCCTACCGGCTGCGGTTCCAGTCGCTCGACCGCACGCTCACCGACGCAGACGTGGCCGAGGCCCGGGCCCGCTGCATCGCCGCCGTCGAGGCCGCCCACCCGGCCCACCTCCGCGGCTGACGACGCGGCCGCCCGATCAGCGGCCGCACATCGGCGCGCAGGCGTCGACCACCCGCAGTCCCCGCGGCACGGCGTACTCGAAGGTGCCGGGCGGGAAGTCGCGGTCGAACTCGATCGACTCCACCTCGGTGCTGTGGCGCGCTTGCCCGTCGCGGTAGCCGGTGACCGCCAGCAGCACGCCGACGCGGACATCGACCTCGAGCACGTAGCGGTCGTGGAGTCTCCGCTCGTCCTCGCCCGGGGCGGCCAGGGCCCACGGCGGGCCGGCGAGGTCGTCGGGGAAGGGGAGCGCCTCCACCACGAATGCCTCCCGCCCCGCCCGCTCGGTCCTGCCCAGCACGGACAGCGAGCAGCGCTCGGGCACGTCGTCGGAGGAGAACAGCCCGAGGCGAGGCTGCAGGCGGAAGCCGGGGTCGCGCCCGTCGTTCACCACCACTTCGTCGACGTCCCACCGCGCCCACCACCGCGGCGGGTCGCACACCAACGTGGGCAACGGCGACCACTCCTCGCGGAAGCGCTCCTTCTCGAGCCACACGTCCACCCGCTCGCGCACTGCGCCCCGCCGGCGCGTGCAGGTGGCGCGGATCGTGCGCCACCGCCCGGCCGCCGTCATCATTGCATCTCTATTCATGTGCTTGTATAGTAGGACGGTGGCCGTACGGGTCGGGATCTACGGGGCGTCGGGGTACACGGGCGCGGAGCTGCTGCGGCTGTGCGCGTCCCACCCGCAGCTCGACGTGGTGCTGGCGACCGCCGACACCCAGGTGGGCACGCGGGCCGCCGAGCTCTACCCGAGCCTGGCCGCCGCGTACCCGGAGCTGGCGTTCGCCGACGCCGATCCGGCCGCGGCCGAAGGGCTCGACCTGGTCTTCCTCGCGCTTCCGCATGGTGCCTCACAGCACATAGTGCCCGACCTGCGCAAGCGAGTCCCGCACATCGTCGACCTGGCGGCCGACTTCCGCCTGAAGGACCCCACGCTGTACCCCGCCTGGTACGGCGAGGAGCACAGCGCCCCCGACCTGCTGGCCGACTTCGCCTTCGGCATCCCGGAGCTGTTCCGGGACTCGTTGCGCGACGCCCCGCTGGTGGCCGCCGCGGGCTGCTACGTCACGGCCGCGGCCCTGGCATTGGCGCCGTTGGTCCGGACCGGTGCCGTCGAGCCCACCGGCGTGATCGTCGACGCCGCCAGCGGCGTGTCGGGTGCGGGCCGCGCCCTCAAGCACACCAGCCACTACGGCACGGCCAACGAGGACTTCACGGCCTACGGGCTGCTCACCCACCGCCACACGCCCGAGATCGAGCAGGCCATCGGCGCCCAGGTGCTCTTCACGCCCCACCTGGCGCCGATGACGCGGGGGATCCTGGCCACCTGCTACGCCCGCCCCACCGGCAGCGTCGACCCGATCGCCGTCCTGCGCGACGCCTATGCCGACGAGCCGTTCGTGGTGGTGGACGAGCGGTCGCCGTCCACCAAGGCCACGTACGGCTCCAACACCGCCCACCTCACCGCCCGCCTCGACGCGCGCACGGGCTGGGTGCTCGTGCTGTGCGCGCTCGACAACCTCGTGAAGGGCGCCTCCGGCCAGGCCGTGCAGTGCGCCAACCTCGCCCTCGGCCTGCCGGAGACGTCGGGCCTGCCGACCGTGGGGGTCTATCCGTGACCGTGACCGCCGTCGACGGCTTCGTCGCCGCCGGGATCGCCTGCGGCATCAAGGAGTCGGGTGCGCCCGACCTCGCCCTCGTCGCCACCGCCGACGGGCAGCCCGTCCCTGCCGCGGCCGTCTTCACCGCCAACAAGGCGAAGGCGGCGCCCGTGCAGGTGACGGCCGCCCACCTGGCGGCCACCGGCGGGCGCGCTGCCGCGGTCGTCCTCAACTCGGGCAACGCCAACGCCGCCACCGGCGACGACGGCCGGGCCAAGGCCCAGCGCACCGCCGAGCTGGTGGCCGACGAGCTGGGCTGCCTCGCCGACCACGTGCTCGTGTGCTCCACCGGCCTCATCGGCATCCCGCTCCCCTTGGAGCCCGTCGAGAAGGGCGTCGCCCCGCTGGTGGCCGCCCGCACGCCCGACGGCGGGCCCGATGCCGCCCGGGCCATGATGACCACCGACACCCACCCCAAGCAGGCGTTGGCTGCCGCGGGCGGGATCACCGTGGGGGGCATCGCCAAGGGCGCCGCCATGCTGGCTCCCGACATGGCCACCATGCTGGCCGTGCTCACCACCGACGCGGCGGTCGAGCCCGACACGCTCCACGCGCTGCTGCGACGGGCCGTGGCGGCCTCGTTCAACACGCTCACGGTCGACGGGTGCACGTCCACCAACGACACCGTGATCGTGCTGGCCAACGGCCGGTCCGGGGTCGACGACGACGGCGCCCTGCAACAGGCGCTCACCGAGGCCTGCTCCGACCTGGCCGCCCAGATGGCGGGCGACGCCGAGGGCGCCACCAAGGTCGTCACCGTCACCGTCAGCGGGGCCGCCTCCGATGCCGACGCCGCCGCTGCCGCCCGCAAGGTGGCGCAGAGCCAGCTCGTGAAGTGCTCGTTCTACGGCCAGGACCCCTACTGGGGCCGGGTGGTGAGCGAGCTCGGCACCAGCGGCGCTGCCTTCGATCCCGACCGGGTGGCCGTGGCCTACGGCGGCGTCGCCGTGTGCGTGGGCGGGATCGCCGCCCCCCACGACGAAGCGGCGGTGAAGGCCCACCTGGCCGAGCGGCACGTGCGCCTCGACTGCGACCTCGGGCTGGGCGAGGGCACGGCCACCGTCCTGACCAACGACCTCACGCACGCGTACATCGACGAGAACATGCGGACCTCGTGATGGACGCCGCCGCCAAGACCGCCGTCCTCATCGAGGCACTGCCGTACATCCGGCGCTTCTGGGGCAAGGTCGTCGTCGTCAAGTACGGCGGCAACGCCATCGCACCCACCTCCGTCGGGGGCGACGACGAGTTGGCATCGTTCGCCGAGGACATCGTGCTCATGCGGTCGGTGGGCATGCGCCCCGTGGTGGTGCACGGCGGCGGGCCGCAGATCGGCGACCTCATGAAGCGGCTCGGCAAGGAACCCGAGTTCCGCGACGGTCTGCGTGTCACCGACGCCGAGACCCTCGACATCGCCCGCATGGTGCTGGTGGGCAAGGTCAACCGCGAGATCGTGACGGCGATCAACGTGCACGGCCCGCTGGCTGTCGGCCTCTCCGGCGAGGACGCGGGCCTCATCCGGGCCGAGGCCAAGTCGCCCGAGCTCGGCTTCGTGGGCGAGGTGAGCGGGGTCGACCCCACCATCGTCGAACGGCTGCTCTCGCAGGAGCTGATCCCGGTCATCGCCACCATCGGCAGCGACGACGAGGGGCAGGCCTACAACATCAACGCCGACACCGCCGCGGGGGCCATCGCCGCCGCCGTGCGGGCCGAGAAGCTCGTGTACCTCACCAACGTCGAAGGCCTGCGCCGCGACAAGGACGATCCCGCCACCCTCGTCTCCTCCACCACCACGAGCGAGCTGGCCGACCTCGTGGCCGACGGGACCGTGGTGGAGGGCATGATCCCGAAGGTCGCCTCGTGCATCGAAGCGGTGCGCAACGGCGTGGGGCAGGCCCACATCCTCGACGGCCGCGTGCCGCACGCCCTGCTCCTGGAGATCTTCACCCAGCACGGCATCGGCACCATGGTGACGCCGTGAGCGTCGAGCACCTCATGACCACGTACCCCCCGACCACGGTGACGTTCGTGCGCGGCGAGGGCAGCTACCTGTGGGACGACGCGGGCAAGCGCTACCTCGACTTCCTCACCGGTCTGGCCGTCGCCGGCCTGGGGCACGCGCACCCGGAGGTGGCCGAGGCCGTCTGCCGCCAGGCCAACACGCTGCTGCACGTGTCGAACCTCTTCGGCACGCAGCCCCAGCGCGACCTCGCCGCCGCCATCGACGGCCTGATCGGGGGACCGCCCGGCCGCGTCTTCCTGTGCAACTCCGGGGGCGAGGCCAACGAGTGCGCCATCAAGCTGGCCCGCAAGTGGGCGGGCCGGGGGCGCCACGTGGTCGTGAGCGCGTACGGCTCGTTCCACGGCCGTACGTTGGCCACCCTCCACGCCACCGGCCAGCCCCAGAAGCACGAGCCGTTCCAGCCGTTGCCCGAGGGCTTCCGCCACGTGGCCTGGCACGATGTCGACGCCCTCGAAGCGGCCCTCGATCCCACGGTGGCGGCTGTGCTCCTCGAAGCGGTGCAGGGCGAAGGCGGCGTGCACCCGGCCACGGCCGAGTACTTCGCCGCCGTGCGGCGGCTGTGCGACGAGCGGGGCCTGTTGCTCATGGTCGACGAGGTGCAGACCGGCCTCGGTCGCACCGGCCGCTGGTTCGCCTTCCAGCACTTCGGCGTGCAGGTCGACGTGGTCACGATGGCCAAGGCGCTGGGCAACGGCGTGCCCATCGGCGCGTGCTGGGCCCGGGCCGATGTGGCCGACGCCTTCAAGCCGGGCGACCACGCCACCACCTTCGGGGGCCAGCCGTTGGCCGCCGCTGCCGCCAACAAGGTGCTGGAGATCATGCAGCGGGAAGACGTGCCCGCGCGGGCCGAGGCGGCGGGCGCGGGGCTGCGCAAGCGCCTCGAAGCCCTGCCCGGAGTGGTGGGAGTGCGGGGCCTCGGCCTGTTGCTGGCGGCGGAGCTTCGCGTCCCCGCCAAGGACGTCGCCGCCCGGTGCCTGGAGGCAGGCCTCGTGGTCAACGCCGTCACCGACTCCGCCCTGCGCCTGGCGCCTTCCCTCCTCGTCGGCGACGACGAGCTCGACGAGGGCGTGGCCATCCTCTCGGCGGTTCTGGGGGAGGAATCACGCTCTCTGGCGCGGGATCCCTCCCCCAGAACGGGGTCGACGTGACCGTCCGCCACCTCCTCGACGTCGACGACCTCAGCACCGACGAGTTGGCGGAGATCCTGCGGCTGGCCGAGCTGCCCCACCCGCCACAGGTGCTGGCGGGAAGGGGCGTGGCCTTGTTTTTCGAGAAGCCGTCGTTGCGCACCCGCGACGCCACCGAGATGGCGGTGGTGCAGCTGGGCGGCCACCCCGTCACCCACCGGGCCGACGAAGTCGACATCGACGTGCGGGAACCGGCAGGCGACGTGGCCCGCGTCCTCTCCGGCTACCACGCGCTGATCGCCGCCCGCGTGTTCGAGCACGCCAAGCTGGAACGCATGGCGGCGGCCGCGAGCGTCCCCGTCGTCAACCTGCTCTCCGACGAAGCCCATCCGCTCCAGGCCTTGGCCGACCTCCTCACGCTGCAACAGCGGTGGGGCTCGTTCGCGGGCCGCACGGTCGCCTACGTGGGCGACGCCAACAACGTGTGCCGCTCGCTGGTCAAGGCGTGCGCGCTGGCCGGCCTCGACATCCGAGTGGCGACACCGCCCGAGTACCAGGCACCTGACATCGAGGCGCTCCACCGCCCCGAGGAGGCGGTGAAGGACGCCGATGCCGTCTACACCGACGTGTGGGCCTCGATGGGGCAGGAGGCCGAGGCCGTCGCCCGCCACCGCGCCTTCGAAGGCTTCACCGTCGACCGGCGGCTCATGGCGGAGGCGGCCGACGACGCCGTCTTCCTCCACTGCCTGCCCGCCCACCGCGGCGAGGAGGTGGCGGCCGAGGTGGTGGACGGGCCGCACAGCGTCGTGTGGCACCAAGCGCACAACCGCATGCACGCGGCCCGAGGGCTGTTCCTCTTCCTGCTGTCATGAGGATGGCCAAGACCCAGCGCCAGCACCGCATCGCCCGGCTCCTCGAGGCGCACGCCGTCACCAGCCAGGGCCGGCTCGTCGACCTGCTGGCGGCCGACGGCGTGGTCGCCACCCAGGCCACCGTGTCGCGCGACCTGGAGGAGCTGGGGGCGGTGAAGGTCCGGCTGCCCGGGGGCGAGACCGTCTACGCCATCCCCGAGCTGCCCAAGGACCGGCTCGCTCCCGAGGACCACCTGCGGCGGGTGCTGGGCGACTGGGTGGTGGAGGTGGCCCACTCGGGCAACATCGTGGTGCTGCGGACGCCGCCGGGGTCGGCGCACGTGGTGGCCTCGGCCCTCGACCGGGCCGGGTTGGAGGACGTCATCGGCACGGTGGCGGGCGACGACACCATCATGGTGGTCGCCTCCGAACGGGCCGGCGGCAGCAAGGTGGCCAAGCGCCTGTCAGGCTTGGCGGGACTGTGAGGACGTGATGGCAGCGAGAGTGGTACTGGCCTACAGCGGCGGGCTCGACACGTCGGTCGCCGTGCGCTGGATGATCGAGGAGATGGGTGTCGAGGTCGTGGCGGTGGCGGCCGACGTCGGCCAAGGCGGCGACTTCGAGGCCATCCGGCAGCGGGCGTTGGGCGCGGGGGCGGTGGAGGCCGTCGTGGTCGACTGCCGCGAGGAGTACGCCCGCGACTTCGTGGCGCCCGCGCTCAAGGCCAACGCCAGGTACGAGGGCAAGTACCCGCTGGTGTCGTCGCTGTCGCGGCCCATCATCGTGAAGCACCTCGTGGCCGCCGCCCGT
>DATAAM010000237.1:0-5547 GCA_036260075.1 Acidimicrobiales bacterium | reverse complement strand
AACGCCCTCTTCAACCTCACCACCAAGGGTGTCGTGACCCCGTCGAGGACGAGCAACAACCACCTGTTGTTCACCAACCTGTAGGGACCGCTCGGCGCGGCACGGCTCGCGGCCTAACCTGGCCCGCATGATCCGACTGCTGCGGCGCATCGGCCGCTACATCACCGCCGCCCTCACCGGGAAGTTCAACGAGCTGGCCGACCCGAAGGTCCAGCTGGAGCAGGCGATCCTGGACGCCCAGGACCAGCACCGGCGACTGCGGGAGCAGGCGGCCAACGTGATCGCCAACCAGAAGCAGACGGAGATGCAGCTCAGCCGGGCCATGGAGGAGCTGGAGAAGGTCAACGGGTCCGCCCGACAGGCCCTGCTCATGGCCGACGAGGCAGCCAAGAAGGGCGACACCGACAAGGCGGCCGAGTACACCCGGGCCGCCGAGTCGTTCGCCAACAAGCTCATCGCCGTCGAGAAGGAGGTGGAGTCGCTCAAGACGCTGCACCTCCAGTCCACCCAGGCCAGCGACCAGGCCAAGCAGGCGGTCGCCCAGAACTCCGCCGCCCTGCAGAAGAAGCTGGCCGAGCGCCAGAAGCTCCTCAGCCAGCTCGACCAGGCCAAGATGCAGGAGCAGATGAACCGGGCCATGGCCACCCTCTCGGAGACCGTCGGCCAGGACGTCCCCACCCTCGAAGAGGTGCGGGCCAAGATCGAGCAGCGCTACGCCAAGGCCGTGGGCGTCTCCGAGTTGCAGGGCGAGTCGGTCGAGTCGCGCATGATGGAGGTCGAGCAGGCGCAGATGGACACCGAGGCGCAGGCGCGCCTCTCCCAGATCCGCTCGCAGCTCGGGCTGGGCAGTGCTCCTCAGGAGCAGCAAGGCGGGACCACGGCCGGCTGATCGCCGCGGTCCACCACAAACATGTGTTCGCCGGCTATGGTCGGGGGCGTGCCCACCGTCGTCGACCTTTTTGCGGGCTGCGGCGGATTGACCCAGGGCTTCGTCTCGGCTCGACGGGGGTTTCGCCCCATCGCCGCCGTGGAGTGGGATCTCGCCGCGGCGAGCACGTACGCCGCCAACTTCGGAGAGCACCACGTCGCAAACGTCGACATCGCCGCCTTCACCGATGTCCCGCGGGCCGACGTCGTCATCGGCGGCCCACCCTGTCAGGGCTTCTCGAACCTCGGCACCAAGGATCCCGACGATCCCCGCAACAGCCTGTGGAGGGAGTACCTGCGGGTGGTCCTCGAGGCCAACCCCCAAGTGTTCGTGCTCGAGAACGTCGAGCGTTTCTCTCGCACCTCCGAGTTCGAGTTGTTGATGCGTGAACTGACGGACGGGCGATTGAGACGATGGAAGTGGCACGTCGCCGGCGTGCTCAACGCAGCCGACTTCGGAGTGCCGCAACGGCGCCATCGCACGATCGTGATCGCATCACGCGTCGGACCGGTCACCTTGCCGGTTGCGACCCACGGGAAAGGAACCCGCCCGTGGCTGACCGTCCGGGACGCCATCGCAGGCCTGCCTGCACGCCCGGGCACGACGACACTTCCACACAGCACTGTCGACGTACTTGGCGCCCGCGTCCCCGGCGTGTTCAAGATGAGCGACCTGCACATCGGCCGCAGTCCCAAGCCGCTCTCCTTGGAACGCTACGACCACATCCCGCCCGGCGGGGGCCGCTTCGACCTCCCCGAGCACCTGCTGCCCCGGTGCTGGGCAACCAAGGCAACGGGCACCACCGACGTCATGGGTCGCATGCGATGGGACGCGCCGTCCTTGACGATCCGCACGGAGTTCTTCAAGCCTGAGAAGGGCCAGTACCTCCATCCCGAATGGGACGAACGCGATCCAAGCAAGCGGGTGAACCGACCGATCACGCATCAGGAAGCAGCCCTGCTCCAGACGTTCCCGTCCGACTTCCTGTGGTGCGGCACCAAGATCGAGATCGCCCGGCAGATCGGCAACGCAGTACCGCCTCAGCTCGCTCAGTCCTTGGCACACGTGGTGGCCGACCGTTTGCGCTGACTGTCGACCGAGCTAGAAGAGCCGGTCCCGACCGCGGCGCCTGGCTGCCAGACGAGCAGGCGTGCTGCCGTCACTGCGAAGGCACACCCATTCTGTGCTGTCGCGGGGCACGGGCCCGCCCAACTCCTTCGCTCGCTGTTGTTGCGCCCGCCAATGGCCGTTCAGTACCTCGAACCCGTCGGCCAGGAGGGCGGCCCTCGTCTCGCCTCGGAAACGGCGCCCTTCGTCCACCTGCCTGCCGACCGACTCGATTGTGTGACGGCGGATGACGACGCCCTCGCACCGGATGAACAGCTCCCGCGCCCGCGCGTCGCCCCCGCGGTGGGCCAGGATCGCCGCTCGGTAGTCGGGGTCGAGGTGAAGCAGGAAGTTCTCGGGCAGGCCAGGACCCCGCGGCACCAACCAGCGAATCCGCCGCACCCCTGCGGGCCGCTGGATGGTTCGCTTTCGATCGCGGTTGCCGCCGACCAGCAGCTCTTCCACCGTCCGCAGGACGCCTACGGCCATCTCGCTCGTGTGGTCGTTCGCCCAGACAAGAAGGCACAGATTGCCCACGGCCTCGATCGGGATCTGCCAACAACCGACCTCGTTGGACCACTTGCAGTCGACGTCGACTCCGGCCACGGCGAAGTCCGCACGGACGCCGTGCGGCAAGCCGAACTGCTCGCGGATCACGTGTTCGACCTTGACTCCCACATAGGCCTTCTCCTGCTTGTTGCACTGCTCGATGGACCAGCGCCCCGTTCTCGGCGTATCGATCAACTCGTCGAGTGCCTTTCGAATGGCGGCTCCGAACCGACCAGGCATGTCTGCGAACGAGTTGGAGAACCAGTCGGTGACCAGATCGAGCTCGACGTCCTCTCCACGCGCCGGCGGGCCGCCGCCAATCGAACGGTCGAACACCCCCCTCTTCATGCCTGGATCGTACGGCTGCCGACGTCGGTCAGGGGAGCATCACGAGGTTGTCACGGTGCACCACTTCGTGCGGGATGTCCTCGGGTAGGTCGGCGGTGCGTTGGCCCGCCAATGCCTTCACCCGCTCCGCGGGATGGCTTGACAACCCCTTGGCAAACACCCGACCGTCGGTGCCCGCGATCTCGACGGCGTCCTCCGCATCGAACGAGCCACTGACTTCGACCACGCCGGCGGGCAAGAGTGACGTGCCCCGGTCGACGAGCGCCCGCCGGGCCCCGTCGTCGACGACGATCGTCCCAGACGACCCGATCGCGAACGCGATCCACAGCTTGCGCGCAGGGAGCTTGCGGTCGTGCGCCCGCACGACCGTGCCGATGCCGGGCTCGCCCGCCACTGCTCCCGCCACAACGCCTGGACGGTCGGCCGCGCCGATGACGGCGCGTACACCGGACCACGCGGCGATCTTGGCCGCGGCAAGTTTCGACGCCATCCCCCCGCTTCCCCGGTCGGTGCCTGCGCCTCCTGCCACCCGTTCCAGTTCGTGGTCGATCTCCACGATCTCCTCGATGAGGCCGGCTGACTGATCGAAGCGGGGATCGGCCGTCAACAGACCGGGCGTGTCGGTGAGCAGCACCAAGACGTGAGCGCCCACGAGGTGGGCCACCAGCGCCGCCATGCGATCGTTGTCCCCGAAGCGAATCTCGTCATCGGCGACGGCGTCGTTCTCGTTCACGATCGGAACGACGCCGAGGTCGAGCAACCGTGTGAGCGTCTGCCGGGCATGCAGGTACTGCTGTCGATGGATGAAGTCGAGCGGTGTGAGCAGAACCTGTCCGCACACGATGTTGTGACGGCGCAGCACGTCGTCGTAGACGCGGATCAACCGACCCTGTCCTACGGCGGACACGGCCTGCAGGGTGGGCAAATCCGACGGCCGTTTGCCCGCCAGCCCGAGCGGCGACAGGCCGGCGCCGATCGCACCCGACGTGACGATCACCACGCGGTGGCCCTGACCTCGCAATCCGGCAACCTCGGCACACAGCTTCTCGATGGCGTGGATCGCGATCTCGCCGTGCTCGTCGGTAATCGAGGAGGTGCCAATCTTGACCACAGCGATCATGCGCTCACCCCGGCTCGTATTCGAACGTGAAGCCGCCGATGTGCACAACGTCGCCCTCCCGCGCCCCTGCCCGGGCCAAGGCCCGGTCGACCCCCAGCCGCTTCAGGCGTTGCTGCACGTAGGAAAGGGCTTGGGCGTTGGTGATGTCGCTCACCGCCACGGCCCTCTCGGCCGGTCGACCACGCACCACAAAGGCTCCGTCGGGACCTCGCTCGACGGTCACGCCTTCAGGCTCGGGACGATGCACGACGAAGCCCTGCTCGTCCGGCTCGGCCGCCCGTGACTCCTCCACTAGGGTCGCCAGCCGTCCGAGGAGCGGCTTCAAGCCCTCGCCCGTCACGCTCGACACCGACAACTCGCCCCACTCGTGCGCACCGGCGACATCCACCTTCGAGCCCACGACCAAGCGGGGCCGCTCCAACAGCTCCGGCCGGTAGCGGCCCAGCTCCTGGAGCAGCACGCGCGCCTGGTCCTCCGGCTCACCCGTCAGGTCGATCAACAGGACGAGCACCCGTGCCCGCTCCACATGCCGCAGGAACCGGTGGCCGAGACCCTTGCCCTCGCTGGCTCCCTCGATGAGGCCGGGGATGTCCGCCACTACGAACTCGTGATCGTCGAAGCGTACGACGCCAAGGTTCGGCACCAGCGTGGTGAAGGGATAGTCGGCGATCTTCGGCTTGGCCGAAGAGACCGTCGCCAGGAACGTGGACTTGCCCGCGTTCGGCAGCCCGACGAGGCCGGCATCGGCGATGAGCTTCAGGCGCAGCCAAATCCATTTCTCCTCGCCCTCCTGGCCGGGATTGGCGCGGCGCGGGGCGCGGTTGGTGGAGGTGGTGAAGTGCAGGTTGCCGAAGCCGCCGTTGCCGCCGCGCGCCAGGAGCACGCGCTGGCCGGCCTCGGTGAGGTCGGCGATGAGCGTCTCGCCGTCCTCCGCGAGGATCTGCGTGCCGACCGGCACTTTCAGCACCACGTCGTCGCCGCTCGCGCCGGCGCGGTTCCTGCCCATGCCGTGCGTGCCCGTGCCGGCCTTAAAGTGCTGCTGGTAGCGATAGTCGATGAGCGTGTTGAGGCCGGGGGCCACCTCGGCCCAGACGTCGCCGCCGCGGCCGCCGTCGCCCCCGTCCGGCCCGCCGAACTCGATGAACTTCTCGCGCCGGAACGAGACGGCACCCGCGCCGCCGCTGCCGGAGCGAATGTAGATCTTGGCCTGGTCGAGGAACTTCATGACCCGCTTCCTTTAAGAGACAGGGCGCGCGGGAGCAACGCGAAGACGCCGGGAACGCTCGCGGCCCTCCGGCCGGGAGCGCGCCACGTCAGTGGGTCACGAGGAGAGCAGGCGCTGCGTCCGCCGGCGCCTCCTGGGGCACGAAGTCCGTGTGCCCCCAGGTCTTCAGGCTCTCCCAGGCGCGCCGGTCGAGGCGGAAATGATCGACCGGGACGAGCCCGCCGCGCACCCTGAATTCCTTCAGGCCGGAGCCCTGGAAGGCGAAGCCGC
>DATAAM010000236.1:0-5437 GCA_036260075.1 Acidimicrobiales bacterium | reverse complement strand
GTCGTCGACGCGGTCGGCCCACTCGGGCGCAAACGCCCGCAGCTCGGACGTGTCGCGCGCCGGGTGGAGGTAGACCTCGGTCAGTCCCGGGCGCAGGTCGGCCAGGACCTTCTCGATCGGACGGCGGGACCCGATCCCGGGGACGCGAACGAAGTGGTCGGGGAAGAACACCCCTGCTTCCTCGGCCAGCGATCGGAACGGGAACCCGATGGCGCGTTCGGTCGACCCGCCGGAGAGGCGGACGGGCAGGCGGAACTCGACGGCCAGGTCGAGGTAGATGTCGAAGAACTCCGGCCGCAGCTGCAGCGCACCCATGTGCGAGTCGAGGTGGCTGACGTCGAAGCCCCAGTAGATGGCGCGCTCGACTTGGGCCCGCAGCTCGCGGCGCACCTCGTCGAGGTCGGCGTGGTCCCACACGTCCTCCAGGGTGCGGGGGAAGCCGCCGTCACCGTCGAGGAGCGACGGGGCGTGCGTGATCGGCCCCCACCGATAGAGGTCGTACTCGGCGTTGAGCGTGAGGTGCACGCCGACGTCCTCGCCGCGGTAGCGCGCCGCTGCCTCCCGTGCCCAGGGGCACGGCACCATGAGGCTGGCGCTGGTGGCCACGCCCTCGCGCAGGGCGTCGTAGATGCCGAGGTTGGCGGCGTGGCTGGAGCCGAGGTCGTCGCAGTTGACGATCAGCAGCTTGGCGTCGGGCGGGTGGCCCAGACGTTCGGCAGCGGTAGGCACGGTCCGGACCGTAGCCCGGCTGATCGGGCTGCGATGACGCCGGCGTGGCTCACGGTGGGCCGCGCTCGTCGTGGCGACAGGCGTGCCACAGGCCGCGCTCGGCGGCGCGGGCGTCGGTGACGGCGTCGACGAAGCGGTCGACGTAGGCCTGGTTGGGCGGGATGGTGGCCGTGCGGGCGAAGCCGTCTCGCGCCAGCGCTTCGTTGACGAAGAGGCCGTCGCGCCGTCGGAACACGTAGGCGAGCAGGCGGTCGTAGCGGTCGCGCAGCTCGACGTCGCGTTCGAGCCGGACCTGCGTGCCCGGCGGCACGAGCGAGCGCAGGCGACGAGCGGCCTCCCGTCCGAAGCACTCGACGGGCGCGCGCGGCCGCACCGACTCCGGCGTGTCGATGCCGATGAGCCGGACGGTCTCGTGGCGGCGGGCCAGGCGGAGGCGCAGCGTGTCGCCGTCGACGACGCGGGTCACGACGCCCACGTCGGGGGGCAGCACCGGATCGACGGCCGCCGGTGCGCGGTTGCAGGCCGCGCCCGCGAACAGCGCGATGCCGACGGGCAGCAGCCCGCGCCGGAGCCACGACCGCCCGTGGCGCGGCGTGGGGGCGCGTCGGAGCATGAACACCTCCAAGGCGAGGGGACGAGTGCGAGGCGGCCGTGGTCGGGCGCGGCCGCGAACGTCCGCTGGGAGTGCCGGCTCCGGCGCCCCGAGCAGGAGGAGGAGCAGCACGCCGTCGCAGCTGCTGCTCGATCTACGGGCACCGCCCCACGAGCGCCCTGCACGCCCACAGGCAGCCGCTCCCGGTGCGGCGTCGGTGACGAGGTCGACCGACGTGCCCGCCAGAGCGAGGACGACTCGGCGTCAGGGCGGGACGCTACTCCAGGCCGGCCGCCTCCCCGGGCCGGTGCGGAGCGTCACGCGGCGGCAGGCGACTCGGGACCGGAGGAGGCAGGAGCAGGCGAGGGGCGTCATGCGGCGGCAGGCGGAGGCGTGTCGGAGTCGCCCACCGGGCGGGAGGGGCGGACGGCTGCCAAGGCGGCCCGGGCCGCCGCGACGCCCTGGCGCCCAGTGGTGCGGGTGGCGTCGTCGAGGCGCCAGTCGGCGGCGCCGCCATCGAGGAGGACCAGCTGTCGTGCCATGAGACGAGTATGAAGAGGGGGTGAGACAGTTATCGGAGCGGCGGCACGCCGGGGCTCCGTAGGCTGCGCTCGGTGGACATCCAGCAGTTCCTCGGCTTGGAGGAGACCGGCGATCCCACGCACTGGCGCCTGCCGGTGACGGAGGGCGTGTGCACGCCGCTCGGCTTCCTCTACGGCGGCGCCGGGCTGGCCGCCGGGGTCGCGGCGATGGAGGCCGTGACCGCCAGGCCCGTGCTGTGGGCCACGGCGCAGTTCCTGAGCAGCGCCTACCCGCCCGCCGTGCTCGAGCTCGACGTCACCCCGAGCGAGGGCGCTCAGATCGCCCAGGCACGGGTGGTGGCGACAGCCGACGGGGCCGAGGTCCTCCTCGTGGCGGGCGCGTTCGGGGAGCGGCCCATGGAGGCGGGCGGGCAGTGGGTGTCGCCGCCCGCGCCGCCGCCGCCGGAGACGTGCCCGACCCGCCGCCACTGGCACGGCGAGCCCACCGGCGTGGCGGCACGCCTGGACATCCGCATCGCCGACGGTCGCCGGCCCGACGAGCTCGACGGCACGCCCGGCACCGGCACCACCAGGCTCTGGGTCCGGGCGCCCGGCCTCGACGTCGTCGACGGGGCCGCGCTCGCCCTGCTGGCGGACTACGTGCCCTTCGGCGTCGGCCAGGCGTTGGGGCAGCGGGCGGGCGGGACGAGCCTCGACACAACCCTGAGGGTCGTTCGGGCACCCCGCCGCTCGCCGGAATGGCTGCTGCTCGACGTGCACGTGGCTGCCGTCGAGCGCGGCGTGGCCCACGGCCACCTCGACATGTGGACGGAGGACGGCACGTTGCTCGCCACCGCGGCGCAGTCGGCGGTCGTCCGCTTCTGGCGAGGCTGAGCCGCACTTCGTCCTGGATCCGGGCCAGGGGCCCGCATCAGGACGAAAGCGCCCGGGGACGGGGCTAGCGTGCCGCGATGGCCCGCTACGGCATCACGATCCCGTTCGAGAACGTGCCGCTGGCCGACCAGCGCGACTGGATCGGCGAGCTGGCCGACCTCGGCTACACCGACGTGTGGTCGGCCGAGGCCAACGGCACCGACGGCTTCACGCCGCTGGCGCTGGCGGCGGCCTGGGCCCCCACGCTGCGGCTCGGCACAGCGGTGGTGCCCGTCTACACCCGGGGCCCCGCGGTCCTGGCCATGACGGCGGCGGCCATGGCGGAAGCCGCACCGGGCCGCTTCGTGCTGGGCCTGGGCACGTCCTCCGACGTGATCGTCGAGCGGTGGAACGACACACCCTTCGAGGAGCCCTACAAGCGAGTGCGCGACACCGTGCGCTTCCTGAAGAAGGCGCTGGCGGGCGAGAAGGTCGACGAGGCCTACGACACGTTCGCCGTCAAGGGCTTCAAGCTCGGCCGCCCGCTCGCCCCCGAGCACGTCCCACCCATCGTCGTCGCCGCCCTGCGGCCCGGGATGCTGCGACTGGCAGGCCGCGAGGCCGACGGCGCCGTGATCAACTGGCTCTCGCCCGACGACGTCCGCACCGTCGTGCCGAAGATCGGCCCGGGCAAGGAGGTGGTGGCCCGCATCTTCGTGTGCCCGTCGGACGACACGGCGACCGTGCGCCACTTCGGTCGCATGGCGATCGCCGCCTACCTGACAGTGCCGGTGTACGCCGCCTTCCACGAGTGGCTGGGCCGCGGGCCCGCGCTCAAGGGCCTGTGGGACAACTGGAAGGCGGGGGACCGCAAGGCGGCGGCAGCCGCCGTCCCCGACGAGGTGGTGGACGACCTCATCGTGCACGGCCCGCCCGAGGCCTGCCGGGAGCGCATCGAGCAGTACGTGGCCAACGGGGTCACCACCACGGCGCCCCTGATCCTGCCCTTCGGCGTCGACCAGTGGCAGGCGATCCGGGACCTGGCGCCCCGTTAGTTACCGGTGAGTAACATACGGGCATGGACCTGAGGTACCCGCCCGAGGCCGAGCAGTTCCGCACCGAGATCCGCGCCTGGCTGGAGGAGCACCTCCCCCCCGACTTCCACGAGCTCACGGGCGAGGCCCGCCAGGAGTTCAACCGCACATGGGTGCGAAAGCTCCACGAGGGCGGGTGGATCTGCGCCTCGTGGCCCACGGAGTACGGCGGCAAGGGGCTCACCACCATGCAGCAGGTGGTGCTGCACGAGGAGTTCGCCCGGGCGGGCGCTCCCATGCGGGCCGACTTCTTCGGGGACACGCTCGTCGGCCCCACCATCCTCCAGTGGGGCACCGAGGAGCAGAAGAAGGAGTTCCTGCCGAAGATCCTGCGGGGCGAGATCAGCTGGTGCCAGGGCTTCTCCGAACCCGACGCGGGCTCCGACCTCGCCGGCCTCAAGACCCAGGCCGTGCTCGATGGCGACGAGTGGGTGATCAACGGCCAGAAGGTGTGGACCACCCAGGCCCAGTACGCCGACTACATCTTCCTGCTGGCCCGCACCGACCCCACGGCCCCCAAGCACGCGGGCATCTCCTACCTGCTCGTGCCCATGAACCAACCGGGCGTGGAGGTGCGCCCCATCGAGCAGGTCGACGGCTCGGCCGAGTTCAACGAGGTCTTCTTCACAGACGCCCGCTGCCCCAAGGACAACGTGGTCGGCGCCGTGAACGACGGCTGGAAGGTGGCCATGACCACCCTCGGCTTCGAGCGGGGAACCAGCGCCACCACCAGCCACCGCCGCTTCCAGAAGGAGCTCGACGAGATCGTCGCCGTGGCCCGAAAGAACGGGCGCATCGGCGATCCCCGCATCCGCCAGGGTCTGGCCGCTGCCTGGAGCAAGGTCAAGATCATGGAGATCAACGGCCTGCGCTCGCTGTCGGACGTGCTGCACGGCACCAAGCAGGCCGCCGCCCTCGGCCCCCTCAACAAGATGTTCTGGTCGGAGTACCACCAAGACGTGATGGAGCTGGCCATCGATATCCTCGGCATGGACGGCCAGGTTCTCACCGGCACCAGCGCCGAGGAGTTCGTGCCCGGCATCGGCCGCCGCCGGGGCCGCAAGGGCTACCCGGTCAGCCCCTTGCAGGCCTCGTTCTTCTTCTCCCGGTCGGAGACGATCTGGGGCGGCACCGCCGAGATCCAGCGCAACATCGTGGGGGAGCGGGTGCTCGGGCTCCCGAAGGAGCCCAAGCCCGCGTAGCCCTCACGTTTTCTCCGCAAATACGGGTCCAGAGGCCCGTATTTGCGGAGAAAAGCCGACGAGTCAGCCGGTGATCGAGGCGGGGCGGCGGGCCCGTGCGCACTCGACGCACAGGTACGCCACCCCGCCGCCGTCACCGAGGACGGGGATCATCTGCTTCTGGAGCACCGTGCGCCCGCACGACGGGCACGCCACCTCGGCGCCGGCGTCCTTGGCAGTGCCCGCCATCAGACCCCCGGCACCGCCATGCCGACCACCGGCTGGTTGAGCCGGATGCTGCCGGTCGAGCCGAAGAACGGGGCGCCGAAGGAGAAGATGCCGCCGTCGGACGCCACCAGGCGGTAGCCCGCGTCGTCGGACGCCACCGACATCCCGACCACCGGCAGGTTCAGCCGCTGGCCGCCCATGGATCCGCGGAACGGGGCG
>DATAAM010000235.1:0-9318 GCA_036260075.1 Acidimicrobiales bacterium | reverse complement strand
CAGCCAGTAGCCGCCCGCGGGCGACGGCACCATGGCCACGACCGCCTTGCCCGGCGGCACCCGCCCCGCGCCCGCGCCCGCGAACACGGCGTCGCCGAACGAGTACACGCCGCCGTCGGCCGAGGCGATCCAGTAGCCGTTGCCGCCTGCACTGCGGGCGAGGGCGGCGACCGGCCGCGACAGCCGCAACCCGACTGCCGAGCCGTGGAAGGCCGCGTTCCCGAAGGCGAACACGCCCCCGTCGCGGGCGACCAGCCAGTACCCCGCGCCGTCTGCCGTCGGCGCCATCCCCACGATCGGCTGGTTCAGGCGGACGGCGCCGGTAGACCCGAGGAACGCGGCGTTGCCGAAGGCGAAGATGCCACCGTCTCGCGCCACCAACCAGTACCCGCCGCCGTCGGGGGTGGCCGCCATCCCCACGATCGGCTGGTTGAGGCGGCTGCCGCCGGTGGACCCGAAGTACGCGGCGTTGCCGAAGGCGAAGATGCCGCCGTCGCGCGCCACCAGCCAGTACCCGCCGCCGTCGGGGGTGGCCGCCATCCCCACGATCGGCTGGTTGAGGCGGACCGCGCCCGCCGACCCGTGGAAGCGGGCGGCGCCGAAGCCGAACACGCCGCCGTCGGCCGACGCCAGCCAGTAGCCGTCGCCGCTTGGCGTGGACGCCATGCCGACGAGGGGTGCGGCCAGGCGGGTGCCCTCCGTCGAGCCGTGGAAGGCGGCCGTGCCGAACGACAGGACGGTGGCGTCGCCGCCGCCTTCCGCGCTCGCAGGCGGGGCGGCGAGCACCGTTGCCAGGACGGACGCGACGAGGAGGGCACGAAGGGCGCGGGTGAACGGCACGGCGGCGAATGGTAGGAGGCCCCTTCCCTCAGTCACCACCCGGCGGCAGAATGCGGCCCGCAACCGAGTGAGAGGGGGCGCCCCTATGGCGTTCGTGCAGATCATCGAGTTCCGCACCGACCGCATCGACGAGGTGCGGGCGGTCATGGACGAGTGGGAGGCGGCGAGCCCCGACGTCCCCGAGGGCTTCCGCGGCATCCTGTGCGCCGACCGCGACAACCCCGGCGCCTACGTGCAGGTGGTCGAGTTCCCGTCGTACGAGGCGGCGATGGAGAACTCGAACCGCCCCGAGACCACAACATTCGCCGAGCGGATCGAGAAGCTGTGCGAGGGGTCGACCACGTTCCGGAACCTCGACGTGCAGCGCACGATGCCCTAGCCCACGATCGCCCACACCCCGCGCACGCTGCCGGGCGCCAGCCCGGCCGGGCGCAGCGCCACCGCACCGTCGCCGCCCAGGCGGTGGGCGGCGAGCGGCTGGCCGCCCACGGGGTCGGCCCAGAAGAGCCACTCGCCCGACGGCGACCACGTGAGCGAGGAGAAGATCGGCACCGGCCGCTCCGTGCGCGGCACCGTCGTCACGCGACCCGAGGCCAGTTCCACGAGGACGAGCCGCCCGTGCCGCGTGCCCTGGCCGTGCACGTACTCCGCCACCGGCAGGGCGAGGAGGCGGCCGTCGGGCGAGACAGCCGACCGGCCCTGGAGGCACGTGCGGTAGGGCGCCACCCGCACGGTGCGCCGACGCCCTCCGGACCGGGCGTCCACCACCTCCACCTCGCAGCGCAGCTCTTCGCGGTCGGCGGCCACCACCCACGGGCCGCCCGCGTCGACGAGCGGCGGCAGCGGGCCCACCCGGTGCACGAGCGCGCCGGTGCCCGCGTCGTGCAGCTCCATGCCGCCCGACGCGCTCACCACCAGCCCGCCGCCTGCCGCCGCGGTGGCAGGGACGCCGGGCACCTGCCGGAGCACGGCACCGTCGAGGCCGACCTCCCGCACGCCGTCGGCCGTGGCCAACCACACGCGGTCGGGCGCCTCCGACGCGAAGGCGGCATCGGCGGCACCCAGCTCCACCAAGTGGGCGGTGGACAACATGGCCCACGCCCGCCCGGCCGAGACGACCACAGCCGCACCCCGCCGCTCCACCACGGCGCCGGGCCGCCCCGGCGGCGGGAGGTCGACGGGGAGCGAGACGCGGAGGTCGACGTCGACCAGCACGAAGCCGTCGTCGGTGAGGGCGAGCAGGCGGGCGCCGCTCGGCTCGTCGAGCTCGGGCAGGGGTGCGCCCGCCACCGCCTCGGTCCGCGGGGGCGCAGGCGGCTCCTCCGCCTGCAGCACGCCCACGACCAGCGCCACCGCCGCCGCTCCGGGCAGCACCCACAGCAGCCGGCGCGAGGGCGGGCGGCGGGGCGGCCCAGGCTCGTCGTCGACGACGGGAAGCACAGGCTCATGGTGCCCCGTGATCCCGCCGATACACAGGACATGCCCTATTCGGCAGAGATCAGCCGCGCCAACCCGGCTTGCTTCCTGTTCCTCATCGACCAGTCCGAGTCCATGAAGAACGCCATCGGGGGCGGCGACGTGCCCATGCAGAAGGCCGAGGCCGTGGCCGACGCCGTCAACCGCCTGCTCTCCGAACTGTCGATCAAATGCGCCAAGGAGGACGGCGTCCGCGACTACTTCCACGTGGGCGTGATCGGCTACGGCGCCGCCGTGGGGCCGATCTTCGACGGCAGCCTGGCGGGCCGCGACCTCGTGCCGCTCAGCGAGGTGGCCGCCCACCCGGCCCGCGTCGAGGAGCGCGAGCGGCGGGTCAACGGACGGGGCGCCATCGCCCTGAAGCAGGCGGTGAAGGTGCCCACGTGGTTCTCACCGGTCGCCTACGGCGACACCCCGATGTGCGCGGCGTTCGACCGGGCCCGCTCGGCGCTGGCCGCCTGGCTGGCCGATCACCCCGGGTCGTTCCCGCCCATCGTCCTCAACATCACCGACGGCGAGTCGACCGACGGCGATCCCTCGGGGGCGGCGGAGGCGCTGCGCAACCTCACCAGCACCGACGGCCACGTCCTCTTGTTCAACCTCCACCTCTCGTCCGACCACAGCGAGCCGGTCGTCTTCCCCGCCGCCGAGGGTGGGTTGCCCGACGACTACGCGCGGCTGCTGTTCCGCCTGTCGAGCCCCCTCCCCGAGGACATGCGCGCCGCCGCCCGTCGACACGACCTCTCGCTCCCCCAGGGGGCGCGGGGCTTCGCGTTCAACGCCGACATCAGCTCGGTCGTGCGCTTCCTCGACGTGGGCACGCAGGTGATGGACCTGCGCTGAGAGGCGCCTGACATGCGGGCGTCCGTCACCACGTGCTGGGTGCCCCGCGGGGGCAGCGAGGTCGAGCAGTTCGAGGACGCGTTCGCCCCCCGGGCCAACGGTCCCCGCCACGCCCGTCGCCTGCGCTTCGCCATGGCGGACGGCGCGGGCGAGTCGATGCTGAGCGGGCTGTGGGCCGACCTCCTCGTGCGCACCTGGTGCAAGGCCCGCCGTCGCCCGCTGGCGCAGGTCCTGTCGACGGCGGCCGCATCGTGGGAGGTGGAGCTGGCCGCCTACCTCGAAGAGCGCGAGCGCAGCGAGCGGCCGGTGCAGTGGTTCGAGGAACCGGGCCTCGAGCGGGGCGCGTTCGCCACCCTCCTGGGGCTCGCCTTCACGACGGGCGCCGGGTCGTCGCAGGGAGAGTGGCAGGCCGTCTCCGTGGGCGACACGTGCCTGTTCCAAGTGCGGGGCGACGAGCTGCTGGCCGCCTTCCCCATCAAGTCGTCGAGCGAGTTCGACAGCGCGCCGAAGCTCGTCCCCAGCCGCATCGACGACCTCGGCCGCGTGCTGTCCCACGTCGACGAGGACCGGGGCGACTGGCGCACGGGCGACGTCTTCTTCCTCGCCACCGACGCTGTAGGTGCGTGGTTCCTCCGCGCGCACGAGGAGGGCACACCGCCCTGGCGCGTGCTCGACCGCTTCGCCCGGCCCGGCACGTTCCCCGTGTGGGTCGAGGCCCGACGGGCCGAGCGGGCGCTGCGCAACGACGACGCCACCGTCATGCGGGTGGAGGTCACGTGAGCACGGGCGCGTCGCTGCCGCGGGCCGCCGACTACCTCGAGGCGCTGCAGGTGCCCGCCGAGTGCTTCGTCGATCCCGACCTGGCGGGCGGGCAGCCGGACCTCACGCCCATCGGGCTGCCCAAGGCGACGAGCGGCAACGTGGCCGTCGTCTTCAAGGTCGCCGCCGCGTCGGGCCGGGTGTACGCCGTGCGCTGCTTCGTGCGGGCCTTCGACGACCTCGACGCCCGCTACCGGGCCTTGGTGCCGCGCCTGCGGGCGCCGTGGGCGGTGCCCACCGAGTACCAGCCGCGCGGCATCCACATCGGCGACGAATGGCACCCGGTGGTGAAGATGGCGTGGTCGGAGGCCACCCCGCTGGTGCCGTGGATCGAGGCCCACCTGTGGGACACGGCCGCCATGTCGTACGCGGCGGCGCGGTTCGCGGCGTTGGCGGCGTCGCTGCGGGCGGCCGAGGTGGCCCACGGCGACCTCCAACACGGCAACATCCTCGTGGCCCCCGGCGGCGACCTCCGGCTGGTCGACTACGACGGCATGTGGGTGCCGGAGCTCGACGGACGGCCGAGCAACGAGCTGGGCCACCGCAACTACGCCCACCCGCAACGGACGCGCGACGACTACGGCCCGTACCTCGACGCCTTCCCGAGCTGGGTGGTGTACGTCTCCCTGGCCGCCCTGTCGATCGACCCGCTGCTGTGGGGTCGTCTCGACGGAGGCGACGAGTGCCTGCTCTTCCGGGCCGCCGACTTCGCCGACCCCGACCACTCCGACGCCTTCGCGTGCCTGGAGGGGTCCGAGGACGCCCGCGTACGGGCCTTGGGGCGAGCACTGCGGGCGCAGGTGCACCGGGGCGTGCGCGAGGTGACGCCACTGTCTCCCGCGGTGGCGCCGCCGCCTGCCCTGGCCCTGCCCGACGCCCACAGCACGGCGTCGCTGGACGCGCTGCGAGAGCGACAGAGCCTGCTGGAGGTGCTGCGCAGCGCGTCGTCGGCAGCACCGCCCGAGCCCGCGGTCGTCGAGGAGGCGCCGACGGCGTGGAGCGGGCCGCCGCCCGGCGTCGAGGTCGAGACCGCGTTCGGCCCCGAGCTGGCGCGCCACCGGCGAAGCCTGGCGGCTGCCTTGGGCCTGCTCGCGCTGATGCCGTTCCTCGGCGTGGCGGGCGTGCTACCGGTCGGCATGTCGTTGCTCGCCGCGCTCGGCGGGGTGGTCGCCGCCGCCTGGCTGGTGCTGCGCCAGTACCGCGAGCTCCCTGCCGTGCGGGCGGCCCAGCCGCAACAGCAGGCACTGGCCGCCCGCCGGGAGGCGTTGGTGCGGGAGCAGGCCCATGTGGACGAGCTGGTGCGCCGGCGGGCCGCCGTCGATGCCGAGGAGGCGGCGGCAGGCGACCGCGACCGCGCCGCCGAGGCCGACCTCCGGCATCGCGAGCAGGTGGAGCTGCAAGCGGTAGAGGACGACCTGCGGCGCGTGCTGTCGGACATCGGAACGCGCGAGCACGAGCTGTCGAGGGCGGAGCGCCACGAGCGCGCCGAGGCGCTGCGGGCGTTGCAGGTGCAGGTCCTCGACACCCACCTGGTCGAGCATCGGTTGTCGTCCGCCCGCATGAGCGGGATCACCGACAAGCTCGTCTACGCGCTGGCGCTCGACGATGTGCGCACGGCGGCCGACATCGCCGAGATCCGAACCGGCGACGAGGTCGTCTTGGTGCGCCGCGACGGGCGCGAGGTGCGGGGCACGGCGCTGGGGGCCGAGCAGGCGGCGGCACTGCTCCGGTGGCGACGCGCGGTGGAGCGGCAGTACGAGGACGAGCTCCCGGGCCGGCTGCCTCCGGAGCGTGAAGCGGCGCTCGCCGAGTCCTACGCGTCGAAGCGGGCGGCGCTGGCCGACGAGGGCGCGCGGGCGAGGGCGGCGGCCGCCCGTCGGGCCGACGCCGTGCGCGCCGGCCTGCACGCCGAACGGGAGGGACGGGCGGCGGCGCTGGCCCAAGCCAAGCAGGAGGCGGCCGCCCGCAGGCTGCAGCTCGACCAGGAGCTCGGGCGCGCCCGCAAGGCCCTGGCCGAGGCGCAGTTCCGCCTGGCGGCGGCCGAGCGGGAGGCGGGTACGGCGGGCGAGCTCACGCCCGCGGCGTACGTGCGGCTGCTCGTCGGTCGGTAGCGTCTGCGTCGTGCACGAGACGGCCGACGATCTGCGACAGCTCCAACGACTGCTCGACGAGAGCCACGCCTCGATGGGCGAGCACATGCGCGGCATCTTCACCGAGGACCGGCGCCTGTCGGCCGAGTCGTTGGCGGAGCGGCTCACCGGCGTGTGCGTGCTCGACCTGGGCACGGTCACGTCGAAGGGCGAGCCTCGGGTGGCGCCCGTCGACGGGCTGTTCTTTCGAGGCAAGTGGCACTTCGGGTCCTCGCCCGACTCCACCCGCTTCCGCCACATCGACAAGCGACCGTCGGTGAGCGGCTCGCACACACGCGGGGAGGAGCTGGCCGTGATCGTGCACGGCACCGCCCGCAAGGTCGAGGTGGCGGGCGAGCTCCGCGACTTCCTGCTCGAGATCTACGGCGAAGGCTGGGAGGAGTGGGGCGGCCAGGCTCCCTACGCGGTGATCGAGCCTTGGCGCATGTACACGTTCGCCGCTGCGTCCTAGAACGTCGAGCGCACCAGCGCCCCGCCGTCGACCACCATCGTGTGGCCGGTGATCCACGAGGCGGCGTCGGACGACAGGAACACGGCGGCGCCCGCGATGTCCTCGGGCTCGCCGAGGCGCTTGAGCGGCAGCCGCTTGGCCACCTCGTCGCCCGCGGGCTCCCACAAGGCGCGGGCGAAGTCGGTCTTCACCAGCCCGGGGGCCACCGCGTTGACCCGCACGCCGGGGGCCAGCTCGGCGGCCAGCTGCTTGGTGAGGTGGATGACGGCCGCCTTGGTGACGTTGTAGTAGCCGATCCCCGGCTCGACGGAGAGGCCGCCGACGGACGCGATGTTGAGGATGGAGCCGCCCCGTTCCTTCATCGCCGCGTACCAGGCCAGGCGCGACCACATGACGATGGCCCACTGGTTGACCTGGGTGGTCTTGTCGGCCTGTCCCCTTTCGATGTCGACCATCGAGCCGAAGTAGGGGTTGGTCGCCGCGTTGTTGACGAGGATGTCGAGCCCGCCGAGGCGCTCGACGGTGGCGTCGACGCACGCCGCCGCCTGGTCTTCGTCGCCCGCGTTGGCGGCGAACCACTCGACCTCGCCCTTCATCTCCGCCGCCGCCGCTTCGAGGGCGTCTTGCTTGCGGGATGAGATCATCACGCGGGCGCCAGCCTCGGCGAACGCGGCGGCGATGGCGCGTCCGATGCCCCGTGAACCCCCGGTGACGAGAGCGACCTTGCCGTCGAGTCTGAGCTCCATGGGGGCGAGCCTAGGCTCGCGGCCGTGAACCGACTCGCGGCGGAGACCAGTCCCTACCTCCGCCAGCACCAGGACAACCCGGTCGACTGGTACCCGTGGGGCGAGGAGGCCTTCGAGCGGGCCCGGGCCGACGACAAGCCGATCCTGCTCTCGGTGGGCTACTCGGCGTGCCACTGGTGCCACGTCATGGCCCACGAGTCGTTCGAGGACCCGGCCACCGCGGCGGTGATGAACGAGCTGTTCGTGAACGTGAAGGTCGACCGCGAGGAGCGGCCCGACGTGGACGCCGTCTACATGGAGGCGGTGCAGGCGGTGAGCGGCCAGGGCGGATGGCCGATGACGGTGTTCCTCACGCCCGACGGCAAGCCGTTCTTCGCAGGCACGTACTTCCCGCCCCGGTCGATGCACGGGCGGCCCGGGTTCGTCGAGCTGCTGCGGGCGGTCCACGAGGCCTGGCGCAACCGGCGGGCCGAAGTGGAGGACCAGGCCTCCCACCTGGCCGAGTCGGTGCGGGCGCGCACCACGCTGGAGCGCGGCGTGGGCTCGGTGTCGGCCGAGGTGCTGTCGGCGGCCTACGCCGGCCTGCGGGCCGCGCACGATGCCGAGTGGGGCGGGTTCGGGCGTGCGCCCAAGTTCCCCATGCCGTCGAACGTGGCCTTGTTGTTGCGAGCGTGGCGGCGCAACGGCGCCGACGAGACGCGGCAGATGATCGTGACGACGTTGGACGCCATGGCCTCGGGCGGCATCTACGACCACCTGGGCGGGGGCTTCCACCGCTACTCGGTCGACGCCTTCTGGATGGTCCCGCACTTCGAGAAGATGCTGTACGACAACGCGCTGCTGATCGGGCTGTACGTGGATGCGTGGCGCGCCTTCGGCGAGGCGCGCTACCGACAGGTGGTGGAGGAGACGGTTGCGTACGTGCTGCGCGACCTGCGGTCGCCGGGGGGCGGCGTGTGCTCCGCCGAGGACGCCGACTCCGAGGGTGAGGAGGGAGCCTTCTACCTGTGGCGCATCGAAGACCTCGACCCGGTGGCGGCCGAGTGGTACGGCGCCACCAGGAGCGGCAACTTCGAGGGGCGCAACATCCTCCACCGGCCCGTACGGGGCGACCTGCTGCGGCCGCCCGAGGTGGAGGCGGCCCGGCAACGGCTGTTCGAGGCGCGGTGCTCGCGGGAGCGGCCCGGGCTCGACGACAAGGTCGTCACCGAGTGGAACGCCATGTTGGTGGCGTCGCTGTCGTCGGCGGCAGCCGCGCTGGGGCGCTCCGACTGGTTGGCGGCCGCGGTCGAGACAGCCGAGTTCCTGTGGTCGTCGCTGCGTCGTGCCGACGGTCGGTGGTTCCGGTCGTGGAAGGGCGAGCCGCGGCACCTGGCCTTCGCCGTCGACTACGCGTGGCTGGTCGAGGGGTTCACCCGGCTGGCCGAGGCGTCGGGGCGGGCGGTGTGGATCGAGCGGGCGCAGGACGTGGCCGACGGGCTGCTGTCGCTGTTCGGGGATGCGGAGGACGGCGGCTTCTTCACCACCGGCCACGACGCCGAGCAGCTCATCGTCCGGCAGAAGGACCTCTTCGACGGGGCCACGCCCGCGGCCAACTCGGTGGCGGCCGTGGCGCTGCTGCGGCTGTCGGCGTTGACGGGCGAGGCCCGCTGGGGCGACGCCGCCCGCGACGTGCTCGAGCTGTTGGGCGACATGCTGCAGCGGCACCCGCTCGGGTTCACGCACGCGCTCGCCGCCGTCGACGTGGCGGTGAGCGGCGCCACCGAGATCGCCGTGGTGGGCGACCGCCCCGACCTAGGCGAGGCGGTACAGGCCCGCTACCTGCCCAACGCCGTGCTGGCGTGGGGCGAGCCGTATCCGTCGCCGCTGTGGGAGGGCCGCTCCCCCGGGTTCGCCTACGTGTGCCGCGACTACGCGTGCCAGGCCCCCGCCCCCGACGTCGACACCCTCCTCCGCCAACTGGGCTGACCCCCCCCCGCCGCCCCCCGCCCCC
>DATAAM010000234.1:0-3322 GCA_036260075.1 Acidimicrobiales bacterium | reverse complement strand
CAGGTCCCGCTCGTCGAGCGCGCCCAGCTCCACGAGCAGGGCGCCGATCCGCTTGCCGGAGGCCGACTGCTGCAGGAGCGCCTCGACCAGCTGCGTCTTGGTGACGTAGTTGCGCGCCACCAGCAGCTCGCCGAGGCGCTTCCCGCCGTTGTCGACGTCGAAGTCGTCCTGGGCGGGCCTGGCCCGGACGCGCGGCGCCGCCTTGTCGGCCCGTCGGAGTGCCATCAGGGCCTCATCGGCAGGGTGGGTGGCGACATGACCGGTTCACGCCCGTCGTCCGAGAAGACGGGCCACCCGTCGAGCCCACGAAGTGGGCGGCGGCAGCTCGGCGGCCACGGGCTCCGGGTTCGGGGCGGGCTGCGGCGCGTGCTCGGCTCGGCCGTCCTGCGGGCGACGGGGGCGCCGGGGGGCGCGGACGAACTCGGCGGCGCCGGCGCGCATGTAGCGGAAGCCCTGCATCCACCGTCGCACCACGCCATGCGGGTCCGGAATGCCGTCGATGTGGCGATTGGCCCGACGGCCGTCGCTGACCACCAGGGCCCATCCGGCCTCCTCGTGGCGCTCGCGCTCGCCGGGAAGCGCGTGCTCGAGGTCGACGAAGCCGTCGATGCGGTAGCTGTAGACGAGCCGGCGGTCCTTGCAGAGCCACACCCGGGCGCCGGGCGCCGTGGCCAGCGGCCGTTGGTGGATGTACACGTGGCTGCGGTCCTTCCAGTCCTGGAGCTCGGACCAGGAGGGGACGAGCAGTGCGACGTCGAGGGGCTCCTCCGTCATCCGGAGGCCACCGTAGCTAGCCTGCGCGCCGATGGGGGAACGACGCCGTTCGTGGTGGGGATGGGGCTGGGAGGACCAGGCGCTCACGCCGGAGCAGACCGACAGCCTGGCTGCTGCGGTGGCCACGCGGCTCCCGGGGGCCTCGTTGGAGCGGCGGGAGCCGGCCTCGCTGGACACGCTCGACCTGTCGCCGCCGCGCCTGACGCCTCCGCCCTCGCTGGCCGGGATGTGCTCGTCGTCTGCGTACGACCGCGCCTCGCACACCTACGGGAAGTCGTTCCGCGACATCGTGCGAGGGTTCGCGGGCGAGCTGTCGTCGCCACCCGACGTCGTGGCGCGGCCGCGCACGGAGGACGACGTCATCAGCCTGCTCGACTGGTGCGCGGACGCGGGCGCGGCAGTCGTGCCCTACGGCGGCGGGTCGTCGGTGGTCGGCGGGGTGGAGTGCGACGTGGGCGACGCCCACCGGGGCGCGGTGTCCCTCGACCTCACCGGGCTCGATCGCGTCCTGGAGGTGGACGGACAGAGCCGGGCGGCGCGCATCCAGGGTGGCGCGCTCGGCCCCGTCCTCGAGGAGCAGCTCCGGCCCCACGGCTACACGCTCCGGCACTTCCCGCAGAGCTTCGAGTTCTCCACGTTGGGCGGATGGCTGGCCACCCGCTCGGGCGGCCACTACGCCACCGTGTACACGCACATCGACGACCTGGTGGAGTCGGTGCGCATGGTGACGCCCGCGGGGGTGTGGGAGAGCCGCCGGCTGCCGGGATCCGGAGCGGGGCCGTCACCCGACCGCCTGGCCCTCGGCTCCGAAGGCATCCTCGGCGTCATCACGGAGGCGTGGATGCGCGTGCAGGAGCGTCCTCGGCACCGCGCTTCGGCGGCCGTGCACTTCGCCGACTACCACGCGGGCGTGGCCGCCGTGCGGGCGGTCTCCCAGTCGGCGCTGTTCCCCGCCAACTGCCGGCTGCTGGACGCGGGCGAGGCACTGGTGTCCGCGGGCGCGGCGGTGGCCGAGGGGGGCGCGCTGCTCGTCCTCGGGTTCGAGTCGGCCGACCACCCGGTCGACGCATGGATCGACCGTGCCGTCGAGCTGTGCGCCGACCACGGAGGCGTGGTGCCCGACGGCGTCCGGCGCTCGGCCGAGTCGTCGCGCCAGGGAGCGGTCGGTGCGTGGCGCAACGCGTTCCTGCGGGCGCCGTACACCCGCGACGCCCTCGTCGCCTTGGGGCTCGTCGTCGAGACGTTCGAGACGTCGTGCACGTGGGACCGCTTCGCCGACCTGCACGCGTCGGTGACCGACGCGGTCGAGAAGTCGTTGGCGTCGATCTGCGGCGGCGGGTGGGTCACGTGCCGGTTCACCCACGTGTACCCCGACGGCCCGGCCCCCTACTTCAGCGTGATCGCCCCCAGCCGCCACGGTTCGCAGCTCGCCATGTGGGACGACATCAAGGCGGCGGCGAGCGAGGCGCTGCTGGCGGCGGGCGGCACCATCACCCACCATCACGCCGTCGGACGGGACCACCGGCCGTGGTACGACCGGCAACGGCCGGAGCCCTTCGCCGAAGCGCTGCGGGCGGCCAAGCGGGCCCTCGACCCCTCGGGGATGCTGAACCCCGGCGTGCTCGTCGACCCGTAGTCGCTACCGTGGCGGCGTGCAGCCCGCCGCCGCCGCCCTGGTGACCGCCCTGGCGCTGGGGGCGCGCGGCGCCCTGGGCCACGACGACGAGCGCCCGCCCATCGTCCACCAGGTCCACGACGACTGGCCCGGCCCCGAGCAGGCCATCGAGCTGCACCTCGACCTCCCCGACGGGGCCCCGCGTGACGCGTGGGCCGTCATCCGGCCGTGGATGCTCCCGCTCGCCCCGTGAACCGGCTGGCGCCGGAGCAGCAACGCCTCGCTGTGCTCGGGGCGGCGCTGGCGGCGGTCGTGTTCGTCGCCCTGTGGGCGCCGAGCTATCCGCGCTCGGCGGCGCTGGCCGCCAGCGCCATCGGCCTGGTGATGGCGGCGTTCCTGTACCTGGCGGCGCGCCGGGGCAGCCTGGTGCTGACCGCCATCGCCGCCTTCGTGGTGAGCTTCGGGCCGTGGGGGTCGGCCTGGATGCTGGGGGCCCCGTACATCGGTTGGTCGGGGCTGCTGCTGTACCGGGCGTCGAAGGCGGCGTCGGAGGCCGCCGGGCCCCGCCCGCCGCGCCGGAAGCGTGCCGTCGAGGCCGAGGCCGACGCCCCCGCCAAGACGGACGCCCCCGCCAAGCGGGCGCCGGAGCGATCGAAGCGCTACACGCCGCCGGCCAGGAAGCGTTGCCGCTGAGCGGCGGTCAGAAGATGCGGGCGGCGGACGCCAGCATGCCGTTCAGCGTGACGATGGTGCCGACGAGGACGAGCGTGTGGACCCGCATGTCGCGGTGGAACTCGGTCCGCACCTGGTCGGCGGTCGACTGCATCCGCTCAGCGAGCGCGTCGACCTGCCCCCGCAGGCTGATCGTCTCCACCCGGGAATCGTGCAGGTCGCCCTTGAGCTCGGCCCGGAGAGCTTCGACGTCGGCCTTGA
>DATAAM010000233.1:0-2590 GCA_036260075.1 Acidimicrobiales bacterium | reverse complement strand
CCCCACCAGAACGACGAGGTCAGTCGTCGCTCCGGCGGCGCACCTCCCGTCCGGCGCGGCGGCTCTCGATGGCGGCCTCCACCCCCCGGACGAGGTCGTCGACGTCGAACGGCTTGACCAGGTAGCCGTCGCAGCCCAGCTTCCAGGCCCGGACCCGGTCGGCGACGCTCGACTTCACCGTGCAGACCACCACGGGGACGTCGGCGAACCGGGGAGACGCCCGCAGCGCGGCGAGCGTGTCCCATCCGTCGGGCTCGGGCATCTGCACGTCGAGGACCACGACGTCGGGGACCGCCGTCCGGTCCGCCACCGCCAGCGCCTCGGCCCCGCCCGCCGCCTCCACCACGGTGAAGCCGCGCGCGCCGAGGACGGTTGCCAGCAGCAACCGCACGTCCGGGTTGTCGTCGACCACCAGCGCCGTGCGCACGGGGGGCGCCACGCCTTCCATGAGACGCCACGGAACGTCGGACCACCATGGCCCGATCAGGCCATGCCGCCCCTGGTCAGCTCGCGCCACCGCCGGGGGGTCAGGAGGACGGCCCGCGGATAGTCCTCGAACAGCCAGCGGGCGAAGTTGCGCCGCGTCCAGTCGGTGAGCCCGGCCGTCCGCAGCGCCCCTCGGGCACCCAACGGCGAGCGCAGGGCCCGCGAGAGGGCAGCCGCCAGGCGGTTGTCGACGCCCAGGCCCCGGGCCACGGCGCGCTCGTAGGCCCTCGCCGCGGCCGCAGGGCGCAGGGCGCCCGCGGCCAGCACGGCCTCGGCCGCCAGGACCCCGGTCTCGAGCGCCTGGCCGATGCCCTCGCCGGTCAGGGGATCGGCGGCCCGGGCGGCGTCGCCCACGAACAGGGCGCGCCCGCCCGCCGCGACCGGCGGGCTGTGGCCCACGCGGGCGGGGATGGGCCAGGCCTTGTGCGGCCCGTCGGGCTCGCCCACGACCGCCCGGATGTGAGGGCGGGCCAGCAGCTCGGGCCAGAGCGCCCGCAGCTCCTTGGTGGGGCGGCCGGGCCGCCGCTGCACGCCGAACCCCACGTTCACCCGGCCGTCGGGCAGTGGGAACGACCAGGCGTAGCCGGGCAGCAGGTCGGGCTCGAACCACACCCACAGGCGGGAGTCGTTGCCCCGGAAGTAGCCCCGGAAGGCGTGCCACTCGCCCAGATAGCCGGGTTCGTCGGCGGCGCCCAGGGCCTTGCGCAGCGGCGACCACATGCCGTCGGCCCCCACGGCGTAGCGGGCGGCCACCGGCCCGAGCCCGTCCACGTCGAGCACGACCCGGTCGTCGTGGGCGACGGCGCCCTCCAGCGCGTGCCCGTCGAACACCTTCACGCCCGCGGCCCGGGCCACGTCGAGCAGGGCGGCGTCGAGGTCGACCCGGCGGGCCACCGCGCCGTACAACCCGCCCGGCGGGAACGGGAGCTCGATCTCGCGCCCCGACGGCGAGCGCAGCCACACGCCGTCGAGCGGCTGCCACGACGGCACCGCCTCCGGTCGCAGCCCCAGCGCCGCCAGCCGCCGCAGCGCGGCCGTCGTGAGCCCGTCGCCGCAGCACTTGTCGCGGGGGAACACGGCCTTGTCGACGAGCACGACCTCGCGCCCGGCCCGGGCCAGCGTGACGGCGGCGGCGCAGCCGGCGGGGCCGCCGCCCACCACCACGACGTCGCCCGTCAGCACGGCCCGATGGTCACACGTCGCGGAGGGCGGCAGCCAGCCCGTCGTCGACGGTGGGGTGGCGGAACGTGAAGCCGTCGGCCTCGAGCCGGGTGGGCAGGGCCCGTTGGGAGCCCAGCAGCGAGGCCGCCATCTCTGCTCCCAGCGCCACCGACAGCGCCAGTCGGGGGACGGGGAGCACGGCAGGACGGTGCAGCGCCCGGCCCAGCGCCTTGGTGAGCTCGGCGTTGGTGACGGGGTTGGGTGCGGTGGCGTTGACCGGGCCGTGCAGCGAGTCGCGCCGCAGGACGTGGAGGACGGCGCCGATCTCGTCGGCCAGCGAGATCCAGCTCACCCACTGCAGGCCGTTGCCGAGACGCCCGCCGAGCCCGGCCCGGAAGAGGGGCAGCTGCTTGCGCAGGGCGCCGCCCCGGGCCGTCTGCACGATGCCGGTGCGCAGGTGCACGACCCGCACTCCCGCGTCTGCTGCGGGCGCGGTGGCCGCCTCCCACTCCTGGCACACGCGACTGAGGAAGTCGTCGCCGGGCGGGCTGTCCTCCGTGAGCACCTCGTTGCCGCGGTCGCCGTACCAGCCCACGGCCGACCCGCTCACGAGGACGGCGGGTGGGCGGTCGAGGTCGGCCAGGGCCTCGGACAGGAGGCGGGTGCCGTCGACCCGGCTGCCGCGGATGCGCTCCTTCTGGGCGGCGTTCCAGCGCCGGGCGGCCACGCCCTCGCCCGCCAGGTGCACCACCGCCTCCACGCCCTCGAGGGCCTTGGCGTCGATGTACATCGAGGGGATGTCCCACGTGACGTCGGGCGGGTTGGCCGCCCCGCGGATCGCCCGCCGCACCTTGTGGCCGCCCAGCTGCAACGCCTGCACCAACGCCGAGCCGATGAGCCCGTGCGATCCCGTGACCAACACGTTCACGCCGCTCACCCTACG
>DATAAM010000232.1:0-7881 GCA_036260075.1 Acidimicrobiales bacterium | reverse complement strand
GTGCACCAGCGGTTCCGGCCCGAGCACGTGCACGCCTTCCGACAGCAGCACCCCGACGGGCTCGTCGTGGTGCACCCCGAGTGCGCCCACGACGTGGTCGAGCTGGCCGACCAGGTGGGCTCGACCGACTACATCATCAAGGCGGTGGCGGCCGCCCCCGCGGGCAGCACGATCGGCGTGGGCACCGAGATCCACCTGGTGCAGCGGCTGGCGAACGAGACGCCCGACAAATCGGTCGTGTCGCTCGACCCCATCGTGTGCCCCTGTTCCACCATGTTCCGCATCGACGCCGCCCACCTGGCCTGGGTGCTGGAGAACCTGGTCGACGGCAACGTCGTCAACCGCATCACCGTCGACCCCGAGACCACCGAGTGGGCCAAGGTGGCGCTGGAGCGGATGCTCTCGATTACCTGATCAGACGATCACCACTCCCGCGTTCCAGCCCCCGCCGCCGCGCCAGTAGTGCTGGAAGCGGCCGTCGGTGCGCTCGGCGATCACCTCGAGGTTGGTGCCAAACGAGCTCTGGAGCAGGCCGACCACCCGGCGCACGCCGTTGCCGAACGTGGCCGACCGTGTCCACGGCCCCGACGAGGCGTTGTGGCGCCACCAGTGCTCGATGGCCCCGCCCACGGCGACGCACAGCTCGAAGTTGCCGATGCCCGCGTCGTTGCCCGCCCCGTAGGTGCCCTCGATCATGCAGGGACCGCTCTGCACTCCCTGGCCGAAGGTGCCGAGCTGCGTCCACGTGCCCGAGCGGCGGGCCCAGTGCTGGAGTGTGCCATTGGCGTCGGCGCCGACGAAGTGCAGCTCGCCCTGCTCCCGCTCGGGACTGCCCGTCACGCCGAGCTTGCTCTGCACCAAGGCGGGGCCGCCGAAGGCGAACCCGGTGCCGAACTGCGCCTGCCGGTACCACGTGCCGGGCAGCCGGCTCCACGGCGAGCTGTTGTGCTTCGTCCAGTGCTCGGCCTGTCCGGTTGTGGTGACCACCACCACCTCGAAGTCGCCGGGTGCCCCCCGGTTGCTCTGGACGAACCCGGGGATGCCGACGGGGTCGATCGGCCCGAAGATGGTGGCGTCGTACCAGTCGCGGGACGCCTGGTCGAAGTAGACGTGCCGCAGGTAGCGGAAGTTGGAGCGGTACACCAGCTCGTAGTTGCGGTTGAACGTGCTGTTGACGACGGCCGGGCAGTCGAGGGCGTCGTCGCGGAACGTTGTGCGCCAGACGTCGGCCGTGCGCACCAGGCCGACGCGGCGCCACGGGAGGGCGGGGTCGGCGTGCTCCCTGTACCAGTGCTCGATGTTGAGGCCCTGTCGCATGAACAGCTCGAAGTTGTTGCGGGTGGCCCCGTTGCCCCCTTGCACGAGCACGCCGTTGCGGAGGCGGCGTCGGGCCCACGGGTCGGGGTTGGTGCCACGCACGCCGACGAACGTGGCGTTGGTGAGGGTGGCGAAGTCGTAGGAGATGCGGCCGAAGCCGCCCACGCCCCAGCCCGTGCCCCACGAGTTCTTGACGATCCAGTAGCGCTCGTCGTCGTCGAAGCCGACCACGAGCAGGGCGTGGGCGATGCCCTGCCCTTGCTGTGTGGGACGGTAGATGCCCGAGCTCACGGCATTGAAGTCGGGGGGCGGCACGATCATCACCGCCATCGGTCCCACCAGGTCGATCCAGCGCTTCTTCTGGGCCACGTCGCTGATGCCGGTGGTGCTGCCGGCGGGGACGCGCATGGTGCGGCCGGCCCGGTCGGGCGTCGGCGACAGCGGCATGGCCGACAGCGAGGCGCCGTGCGGCTTGGCCGTGTACAGCGATGCCGCCTCGCTGAACGGGAAGCAGTCGGGATCGGCAAGCCCGTAGCGCTCGACGAAGATGGCCGCCTCGCCCAGGTTGCCGAGGTCCCAGGCCTGCTTGCCCGCGCCGCGGGCCATGTCGCCCTCCGAGCGCCGCGTCCACAGGAGGTGTTCGATGCGGATCATCGCCTCGTACAGGGCGGTCATGGCGAACGCCCAGCAGTTGGCGGACCCGCCTTGGTGGCGGACGCTGGTGATCCAGCCCCGCCCGAACCGGTTGCGCCAGTCGACTGTCATGCCCCCTCCGCCCCTGCGTCTCCGGTGGGCTTGGCATCGATGTCGAGCAGGCCTTCCTCGGCCCACCGCTTGCGCAGGTCGGGGTCGTTCGGCGGGAGCTCCTTCAGCAGCTCGTCGAGGTCGTCGTCGGGCGAGAGCACCGGGAGCCTCGACTCCTCGGGGATCTCGTCCTCCCGCTGCCCACCCCGTTCGTAGTCGGGGATCGGGTCGTCGTCGCCCAGGCGCGGGTCGACTGTCCACGGATCGCCCATCTCGGCCAGTCGGCGGCGCAGCTCGCCCGCCGTCCTCGGCGCCTTCGTCGGCCGTCGCTCGTCCATGCGCGGCTCCCCCCTTCGTTTGTCGCCACCTTAACGGAGGCGTCAGCAGCAGCCGCCGGACAGCCGCGGCGCCGCCGCCGCCATCTTGGAGAACGCCTCGACGGCGTTGAGCTCGGCGCTGTCGCCGTCGAGCTCGCGGTACACCTGGAGCACGTTGAGGGCGGTGCGCTCCACGTCGACCCACGATGCGTACGGGCCGAGGTCGAGTCGGGCCACGGCCTCGTCGACAGGCACGCATTCGCGGTGCAATGAGCGACCCTGCTCGGCCACGAGGCGGAAGTAGCCGGCCACGTCGTGCAGCGCCTCGGGCCCGCCCACCGGGCCGTGGCCGGGAACGACGACGGCGGGATCGAGCGCCACCATCTCGTCCAAGGCACGCAGCCAATTGGTGACGGTGCCGTCCCACACCAGCGGGCACACCCGCCAGAACACGAGGTCGCCGGTGAAGAGCACCCGCTCGTCGGGCACCCAGGCCACGCAGTCGCCCAGGGTGTGGGCCGGGCCGTAGTGGAACAGCTCGACGGAGCGACCCCCGACGTCGAGCGAGTGCGAGCCGCTGTCGAACACGTCGTTGGGCGGCACGATGGTGATGCCCTCGAAGTCGAAGCGGGCGAACGCCTGCTGGATGTACGACATGGTGGGATCGCCGCCCGAGTCGCCGGCCAGCAGCGCGGCGAGGAATGCGGGCTGCGGGCCGTTCACCAGCTGCTCACGACAGCGCTCGTGGGCCACGATGCGCGCATCGGCCACCAGCTCGTTGCCCCAGCAGTGGTCGCCGTTGTAGTGCGTGTTGACCACGATCGTGGGCCGCGTGGGCAGCGCGTCGAGCAACCGCTGCGTGTGGGCCCGATCCCAGAACGTGTCGACGAGCAGCGCCTCGCCGTCGCCCACCACCAGCCCCGCGTTGCTCAGGCCCCACCCGCCGTCGCCTTGCACGTAGGCGTACGTGCGGGGCGCCACCTCCGAGAGGCCGGTCATCGTTCCAACAAGGGCGCCAGGAACCGGCCGGTGTGGCTCTCCGGCGTCTTGGCCACTTGCTCGGGCGTTCCTTCCACCACCACCGTCCCTCCCCCGTCGCCGCCCTCGGGCCCGAGGTCGACGATCCAGTCGGCCGTCTTGATCACGTCGAGGTTGTGCTCGATCACGAGCACGGTGTTGCCCTGGTCCACCAGGCGCGAGAGCACGTTCAGCAGCTTGCGGATGTCCTCGAAGTGGAGGCCCGTGGTGGGCTCGTCGAGGATGTAGATGGTGTGGCCGGTCGAGCGCTTCGCCAGCTCCGACGACAGCTTCACCCGCTGGGCCTCGCCGCCCGACAGGGTGGGCGCCGGCTGCCCCAGCCGCACGTAGCCGAGGCCCACGTCGACCAGCGTCTGCATGTGCCGCGAGATGGCGGGCTGGTTGCGGAAGAACTCCAGCGCCTCCTCGCACGGCATGTCGAGCACCTCGGCGATGTTCTTGCCCTTGAACTCGATGTCGAGGGTGTCGCGGTTGTAGCGGGCGCCCTTGCACACCTCGCACGGCACGTAGACGTCGGGCAGGAAGTGCATCTCGATCTTGATGGTGCCGTCGCCCGCGCAGGCCTCGCAGCGGCCGCCCTTCACGTTGAACGAGAACCGACCGGGCAGGTAGCCGCGCACCTTGGCCTCGGGCGTCTGGCTGAACAGCTTGCGGATGGCGTCGAACACGCCCGTGTACGTGGCGGGGTTGGAGCGGGGCGTGCGGCCGATGGGCGACTGGTCGATGTTGATGACCTTGTCGAGGTGCTCGGTGCCGTCGATGGCGACGTGGCGGCCGGGCACGTTCTTCGAGCGGTAGATCTTCTGCATCAGCGCCCGATAGAGGATGTCGCTGACGAGCGTGGACTTGCCCGAGCCCGACACGCCGGTGACGGCGACGAAGCATCCGAGCGGGAGCTCCACGTCGATGCCCTTGAGGTTGTGCTCGCGGGCGCCCCGCACCACCAGCCAGTCGTCGCCCGGTTCCCGGCGGATGGCGGGCACGGGGATCGCCTTCTTGCCCGCCACGTACTGGCCGGTGAGCGAGCGGCGGCTCTTCAGCAGGCCGGGCAGGGCGCCGGAGTAGACGATCTCGCCGCCGTGCTCTCCGGCGCCGGGGCCGATGTCGACGATGTGGTCGGCCACCCGGATCGTCTCCTCGTCGTGCTCGACGACGATCACCGTGTTGCCCAGGTCGCGCAGGCGGACCAGCGTGTCGATGAGGCGGCGGTTGTCGCGCTGGTGCAGGCCGATCGAGGGCTCATCGAGCACGTACAGCACGCCCACCAGGCCGCTGCCGATCTGGCTGGCGAGGCGGATGCGCTGGGCCTCCCCGCCCGCCAGCGTGCCCGCCGAGCGGTTGAGGGTGAGGTAGTCGAGCCCCACGTCGAGCAGGAACTTCATGCGGGCCTTGATCTCGCGCAGCACCCGCTCGGCGATCATGCGGTCGCGCTCGGTGAGCTCGACCTCCTCCATCCAGGCCGCGGCCTTGGCGATGGACAGGTCGCACAGCTCGAAGATGTTCTTGCCCGCCACGGTGACGGCCAGTGACTCGGGCTTGAGGCGGGCGCCGCCGCACGCCGGGCACGGCACCTCCCGCATGTAGCCCTCGATCTGCTCCCGCATGAAGTCGGACTCCGCTTCGCTGTGCCGGCGCTGGAGGTACGGGACCACGCCCTCGTAGTGCGTGTAGTAGGAGCGGGTGCGGCCGTAGCGGTTGCGGTACTGCACGTGGATCTGCTTGGTGCCCGAGCCGTAGAGCAGCACCTTGCGGTCGGCGGCCTTGAGCTTGTGCCACGGCGTGGACGTCTTGAACTTGTAGGTGTCGGCCACCGCCGCCAGCACGCGGCGGAAGTACTCCTGGTGGCCCGCCGCCCAGGGCGCCACCGCCCCCTCGTCGATCGACAGCTCGGGGTTGGGCACCACCAGCTCGGGGTCGACCTCGTACTTGGTGCCCAGGCCCGCGCAGGCAGGGCAGGCGCCGTAAGGCGAGTTGAACGAGAAGTTGCGGGGGGCGGGCTCCTCGAAGCTCAGGCCGCAGTTGGGACAGGCCAGGTGCTGGCTGAAGGTGAGGACGTCCTGTTCCGGCGCCGCCTCGTCCTCCCGGGCCACCAGCTGGATCTCCGCCACGCCCTCGGCCAGCCGCAGGGCCGTCTCCAGCGAGTCGGTGAGGCGGCGCTCGATGCCCTCCCGCTTCACCAGCCGGTCGACGATCACCTCGATGGTGTGCTGCTCGTAGCGGGCCAGCTTGGGTGGGTCGGCCAGCTCGTGGACCTCGCCGTCGATGCGGGCCCGCACGAAGCCCTGCTTGGCCAGGTCGTCGAGGAGCCCTTCGTACTCGCCCTTGCGGCCCCGTACGACGGGGGCGAGCACTTGGAAGCGGGTGTCGTCGGGCAGGTCGAGGATTCGGTCCACGATCTGCTGCGGCGTCTGGCGGCTGACGGGCTCGCCGCAGTCGGGGCAGTGGGGGCGGCCGATGCGGGCCCACAGGAGGCGCAGGTAGTCGTACACCTCGGTGATGGTGCCGACGGTCGAGCGGGGGTTGCGGGACGCCGACTTCTGGTCGATGGAGATGGCGGGCGACAGGCCCTCGATGAAGTCGACGTCGGGCTTGTCCATCTGGCCGAGGAACTGGCGGGCGTAGGCGCTCAGCGACTCGACGTAGCGGCGCTGGCCCTCGGCGTAGACCGTGTCGAAGGCCAGGCTCGACTTCCCGGAGCCGGACAGGCCGGTGAACACGATGAGCTTGTCGCGGGGGAGCTCGAGGGAGACGTTCTTGAGGTTGTGCTCCCGGGCCCCCCTGATGACCAGGCGGTCCGACATCGCCGCCGAGGATAGCCGCGATCCCCCTTGATCGAACGGATGTTCGGATATAGGGTGCCGCGTCTTCCGAGGAAAGGGGGCCAGGGATGGCCGAGTTCACGGAGTACGCAGCCGGCACGCCGTCGTGGGTCGACATCGGGGTGCACGACATCGACGCCGCCGTGGCCTTCTACGGGACGCTCTTCGGCTGGACGGTGGCGAAGGCGGCGCCCGACAGCGGGGGCTACCGCATGGCATTGCTGCGGGAGAAGGCAGTGGCGGGCGTCGGCCCGGCCCAGGACCCCGGGCCGCCCCGCTGGACCACATACGTCAGCGTGGCCGACGCCGACACCACCACGGCGGCCGTGCGGGAAGCCGGCGGCACCGTGCTGCTGGAGCCCATGGACGTCCTCGACGCCGGGCGCATGGCGGTGTTCTCCGACCCCACAGGTGTGGTGCTCTCGATCTGGCAGCCAGGGCAGCACCGGGGCGCCCAGCTCGCCAACGAGCCGGGCACCTTCTGCTGGTCCGAGCTCAACTCCCGTGACACCGAGACGGCGGCCGCCTTCTACGAGGCGGTGTTCGGCTGGAAGGCCGACACGACCACCGAGCCCACGCAGTACACACAGTTCGTGCTCGACGGGCGCAGCGTGGCCGGGATGCTCGACATGGCCGGCCGGGTGCCCGACGAGGTGCCCGCCCACTGGTTGGTCTACTTCGGTTCCGCGGATGTCGACGGCACGGTGGCAGCCGCCCAGCAGGAGGGGGGCCAGGTGTTCGTGGGGCCGATGGACATCCCCGCAGGTCGCTTCGCCGTCCTGGGCGATCCGCAGGGCGCCGTGTTCGCCGTGTTCCACATGCCTGCTTCGTAGGCGGGGCGGGTAGGCCCCTGCCGTGACCGAGGACGCCCGACCCCAGGACATCGAAGGCACCACCGCCGCCCGGCCCACCGAGAAGCAGACGGCGACGCCGGGCGGCGACGAGGGCCCCGCCCGCAGCACGGAGACCGACGAAGGACTGGAGGCGGACATCGACCCGCCCGAGCAGTTCAAGGAGGTGCTCGAAGCCGACCCCGTGCTCGGCGGGTCGAGCAGCATCGGGGAGGAGCGCCGCCCCGACTAGCAGGGCGGCACCGGGTCAGCCGACCTGGCGCAGCTCCCGCTTGAGGTCGTTGATCTCGTCGCGCAGGCGGGCGGCGTACTCGAAGCGGAGGTCGGCGGCCGCCTCGTGCATCTCCTCCTCCAGCGTGCGGATGAGGCGGCTGAGCTCGTCGCGGGGCAGCTCGGCGAAGTCGCTGCGGGCCCGGTCGCGCTTGCGGGACCGCCGGTCGCTGCCCGGCACCGGGGCCCCGTCGTCCGAGGGACGCAGGTGGGCGAGGATGTCGGTGACGGCCTTGCGGATCGTCTCCGGGTTGATGCCGTGGGCGGCGTTGTACTCGTGCTGCAACTTGCGCCGGCGCTGGGTCTCGGAGATGGCCCGCGTCATCGAGTCGGTGACCGTGTCGGCGTACATGATCACCTGGCCGTCGACGTTGCGGGCGGCCCGGCCGATGGTCTGGATGAGCGAGGTCTCGCTGCGGAGGAAGCCCTCCTTGTCGGCGTCGAGGATGGCGACCAGCGACACCTCGGGCAGGTCGAGCCCCTCGCGCAGGAGGTTGATGCCGACCAGCACGTCGAACTCGCCCA
>DATAAM010000231.1:0-3278 GCA_036260075.1 Acidimicrobiales bacterium | reverse complement strand
TCGGCCGTGGCGGTGGCGGCGCTCCTCGGGTGGTGGCTGTGGCGCCGCCGGCGCCGGCGCTCTTAGCGGCCGGCGTTGGGGCGCTTGCCGTGGTTGGCCTTCTTCTTGGCCCGCAGCTTGCGCTTCGTCGTCTTCTTCGACATGGGGAGCGAGGGTAGGCCACAGCGGTAGCCTTCGGGAAATGGAGCGCCTCGGCATCGTCGGCCTGCCCAACGCCGGGAAGTCGGCTCTCTTCAACGCCCTGACCGGCGGCTCCGCCGCGGTGGCGCCCCACCCGTTCTCCACCACCGAGACCAACGTGGGCGTGGCCCAGGTGCCCGATTCCCGCCTCCTCGCCCTCTCCGAGATGAGCCGGAGCCGCAAGACCGTGCACACGACGGTCGAGCTCGTCGACATCGCGGGGCTGGTGGCGGGCGCATCGACCGGGGAGGGCTTGGGCAACCGGTTCCTCGCCGGCATCCGCGAGGTCGACGCGCTGTGCCTGGTGCTGCGGGCCTTCGTGGACGAGAACGTCGTCGGCGGCACCGACCCCGTCGAGGACCTGCAGGTGCTCGAGCTCGAGCTGGTCCTGGCCGACGCCGCCACCGTCGAGAGCCAGGTCGACAAGCGGCGCAGGGCGGCCCGGTCCGACAAGTCGCTCGCCGGTGAGGTGGCCACCCTCGAAGCGGCGCTCGAGGTGTTGCAGGCGGGTACACCGGTGTACCGCAGCGGCCTCGACGCCGACCAGCGGGCCGTGCTGAAGCCGTTCTTCCTGCTGACCAACAAGCCCGTGCTGGCGGTGGTCAACCTGGGCGAGGACCAAGTGGCCGACGCCGACACGCTGGTGAAGCCGGTGGCCGACGAGCTCGGCACCGACGTGCTCGGCGTGAGCGTGCAGCTCGAAGCGGAGGCGGCCCAGCTGCCGCCGGAGGAGCGGGCCGAGCTGTTGGAGGGGCTGGGGCTGGGCGAGGGCGCGCTGCCCCGGGTGGCCCGGGCCGCCTACCACCTGCTCGGCCGGCGCACGTTCTTCACCACCGGCGACAAGGAGTCGCGGGCGTGGACGTTCCGGGCGGGCGCCAAGGCGCCGGAGTGCGCGGGCGTCATCCACTCCGACCTGCAGCGGGGCTTCATCCGCGCCGAGGTCATCCGTTGGGAGGAGCTGTTGGAGCTGGGGTCGTGGTCGGCGGCCAAGGAGGCGGGCCGGTTGCGAGTGGAGGGCAAGGACTACGAGGTCGTCGACGGCGACGTCCTGGAGATCCGCTTCAACGTCTGATGTCGTGGTTGCTCCGTGAAGGCGAGGTGCTGGCCGCGCTGGAGATCGCCGACACCCGCGCGGCGCGACGCCGGGGCTTGCTGGGCCGCGATGCCTTCGAGGGCGCGCTGCTGCTGCAGCCGGCGCGGGCCGTGCACACGATCGGCATGCGCTTCCCGCTCGACGTGGCCTACTGCGACGAAGCCCTCACCGTGCTCGAGACCGTCTGCATGAAGCAGCGGCGCGTGGGCCTCCCGCGCCGACGGGCCCGGTGCGTCATCGAGGCCGAGGCGGGGGCCTTCGAGCGGTGGGGCCTGCGGCCGGGCGACCACCTCGAGATCAAGGGATGAGCCGTGCCGCCCTCATCGTGGTGGCAACGCCGATAGGCAACCTGGGCGACCTGTCGCCCCGCGCCATCGAGGCCCTGCGCGACGCCGACCTGATCGCCTGCGAGGACACCCGCCGCACTCGCAAGCTGCTCACTGCCGCAGGCATCGAGGGCAAGCGCCTGGTGGCCGTGCACGAGCACAACGAAGCCGAGCAGTCGACGGCGCTGGTCGACCGGGTGCGTGGCGGCCAGCGGGTCGCGCTGGTGACCGACGCGGGCACGCCCGCGGTGTCCGATCCGGGCGAGCGCGTGGTGGCCGCGGCCGTCTCCGCCGGGTTGGCGGTGGAGGTGGTGCCCGGGCCGTCTGCCCTCCTGGCCGCGCTGGTGGTGAGCGGCCTGCCCACCGACCGGTTCGTGTTCGAGGGATTCCTGCCGCGCAAGGGCGCCGAGCGGACCACCCGCCTCGCTGCCGTGGCTGCCGAGCGGCGCACGGTCGTGCTCTACGAGGCGCCCCACCGCGTGACGGCCACGCTCGCCGACCTGGCCGAGGCGTGCGGCGGCGAGCGGCGGGTGGCGGTGGCCCGGGAGCTGACCAAGCTCCACGAGGACGTGTGGCGCGGCCCGCTGGCCGAGGCGGCCGACCGCGTGGGCGAGCCGCGTGGGGAGTACGTGGTGGTGCTGGAGGGCGCCCCGCCGCCGCCCGCGGCGACGGCCGACGACGTGGTGGCCGCGCTGCGCCGCCGACTGGACGCCGGCGTCGACAAGAAGACGGCTGTCGCCGCCGTAGCGGCCGAGCTCGACGTGCCCAAGCGGCGCGTGTACGCCGCCGCGCTCGACCTCTAACCCGATCCGTTCGTCAGCGCCGACGAGCAGCCCGCGCAGACGCGCTTGTCGCGAAACGGTCGCAGGTCGTCGTCCCCGTCGCAGAACACGCAGCGGACCTCGACCTTGCGGAGTTGGATCCCGCCGCCGTCCACCGAGATCTCCATCTCGTCGCCTGGCCTGATGCCGAACAACCTGCGCATCTCGACGGGGAGCACGATGCGACCGAGGTCGTCGACCTTCCTGGCGATCCCGGTTTGTGTCACTCCTGCACCCCCTTGGCAGGTCGGTACTGTAGGTCGGTGGCCCGGTACTACGTCACCACGCCGATCTACTACGTGAACGACGCACCCCACATCGGCCACGCCTACACCACCGTCACGGCCGACGCCCTGGCCCGTTGGCACCGCCTCATCGGCGACGACGTCTTCTTCCTCACCGGCACCGACGAGCACGGCCTCAAGGTGCAGCAGGCTGCCGAGGAGCACGGCTGCACGCCGCGTGAGTGGGCCGACCGCACCGTCGAGCGCTTCCAGGAGGCGTGGCGGCTCCTCGGCATCTCGCACGACGACTTCATCCGCACCACCGAGGAGCGTCACTACACGGCGGTGCAGCGGCTGCTGCAGACCGTGCGCGACAACGGCGACATCGAGCTCGGCGTGTACGAGGGTCTCTACTGCGTGTCGTGCGAGGCCTACTACACCGAGGCCGACCTCGACGCGGGCAACTGCCCCATCCACGGCCGTCCGGTGGAGCTGGTGAAGGAGGAGAACTACTTCTTCAAGCTCTCGCGCTACGAGCAGAAGCTGCTCGACTGGTACGAGGCCCACCCCGACTTCGTCCAGCCGGAGAGCAAGCGCAACGAGGCGGTGGGGTTCATCCGCCAGGGGTTGCAGG
>DATAAM010000230.1:0-2156 GCA_036260075.1 Acidimicrobiales bacterium | reverse complement strand
GCCCACTCCACTAGCGCTCATCCTCCTGGGCCCGGGACGAAGCCGCCGACGGCTTCGCGTCGCCCTGGCCCTCCGGGGGCCGGATGCCGAAGCCGAGCTCGGGCGACCAGGCCACTTTGCCGACGTAGGCGTCCTCGCCGTTCGCCGCCGTGGCCCGCACCCAGGCGCTCGTCCGCTCGTCCTCGTCGCCCACCCAGTGCTCCCAGGGCTGGTGCCGGGCCCGGCCGTCGTCGTCGACCAGAAGCTCGCCCTTGGTGTAGATGGCGTCGGCGCGGTTGGTGAAGGAGAACTCGAAGAGCTTGCTCTCGGTGATGGCCTCGGTGGGGCAGGCCTCCACGCACAGATCGCAGTGGATGCAGCGCAGGTAGTTGATCTCGTAGACGAAGCCGTAGCGCTCGCCCGGCGAGACCGGTGCGTCGGGTGGGTTGTCGGCGCCGCGCACGTAGATGCACCGGGCCGGGCACACGCCCGCGCACAGCTCGCATCCGATGCACTTCTCCATGCCGTCCTCGTAGCGGTTGAGGACGTGGCGTCCGTGGAACCGCTCCGGCTTCGGTCGCTTCTCGGCCGGGTACTCCTCGGTGAGCCGTTCCTCGAACATGGTCTTGAACGTGACGCGGAACCCACCCGTGTAGCCCATCAGCGCACCTCCGTGGCTGCCGCCCGGCCGATCGTCACGGACCGCAGGAGCACGGGCGCCAGGAGGGCGCCGCCCGCGAACACGGCGAACCCGTAGCGCGTTTCGATGCGCATGGCGCCCAGCACCAGCAGCCAGAAGAGCGACAGCGGGATGAGGACCTTCCATCCGAGGTCCATGAGCTGGTCGTAGCGCAGGCGGGGCAGGGTGGCCCGCAGCCACACGTACGTGAAGAGGAAGACCAGCACCTTGAGCGTGAACCACACCACCGACACCCTCGACAGGCCGGGGATGCCCAGGTCCCAACCGACCGGGCCGCCCAGGAACAGCGTGACGATCACGGCCGACATGGTGATCGTGTTCATGAACTCGGCCAGGTAGAACAGCGCGAAGCGGATCGACGAGTACTCGGTGTGGAAGCCGCCGACGAGCTCCTGCTCGGCCTCCACCAAGTCGAACGGCGGTCGGTTGAGCTCCGCCGTCGCGGCCAGCAGGAAGACGACGAAGGGCACGAACCCGAGCCGCACCACGTTCCAGTCCGTGATCCTGTCGGCCTGCTCCTGGACGATGTCGAACGTCGACAACGACCCGGTGACGAGCACCACGGCAGCGATCGACAGCCCCAGCGCCGCCTCGTACGACACCATCTGGGCCGACGCCCGCACCGACCCAAGCAGCGGGTACTTCGAGCCCGACGACCAGCCCGCCAGCATCACGCCGTAGACCGCCACCGAGGACACGGCGAGGAGGAAGAGGATGCCGATGGGCGGGTCGGCCAGCTGCATGTAGGTCGTGTGCCCGGCGATCCGCATGGTTCCGCCCAGCGGCACGATGGAGAACGCCAGGAAGGCAGGGACCACGGAGAGGTAGGGCGCCAGCCTGAACACGACACGGTCGGCCCGCTCGGGCAGCAGGTCTTCCTTGAAGAAGAGCTTGATGCCGTCGGCCAGGCTCTGGAGGATGCCCCACTTGCCTGCGGTCGCCGGCCCGATCCGGTTCTGCATGTCGGCGATGACCTTGCGCTCGAACCAGATCATGAACAGCACGGCCACCAGCAGCACGGCGAACGTGACGCCCGCCTTGGCCAGCACCACCAGCAGCACGCCGCCGTCCACCCCTTCGGCGAACAGCGGATCCCCGACGCCGATCACGAAAAGAGCCTTTCACCATCGGCCGACGGTGACAGGACCCGGACGCCGATCACGAGAGGGTCTCCACGCGGACGTCGTTGACGGGCTGGGCTGCGTCGATCAGCTCGGCGGCGCTGTCGCCCACGGCGTTGAAGGCAACGGCGACCGAGCCCCGGGGCACGCTCGGGTCGGGCACCGCCTCCACCACGAAGCTGCCGCGGTGCTTCGACGCCACGCGGACCTTGCCGCCGTCGCCCAGGCCCAGCCGGTCGAGGTCGTAGGGGTTGGCCCGCAGTCGACCGGGCTTGGCCAGCGGCGCCAGCGAGGGCGACCGCTGCACCGTCGTGCCCTCGTCGTACAGGGTGCGGGAAGCCACCAGCCGCAGGGCG
>DATAAM010000229.1:0-18150 GCA_036260075.1 Acidimicrobiales bacterium | reverse complement strand
ATGGCCGAGTTCAACAAGGACGGCACCGAGTTCGGCGTCGACGTGCTGGGGGCCGAGGGCATGCTGAAGCCGGGCGGCTACCCGATGGCCCGCCCCAACGAGCTGCCCGCCGACCAGCCCACGCAGTGGCAGTTCCTCCGGGCCCGGGCCAACTCCATCGAGGGCGGCACCACCGAGGTGATGAAGAACATCCTCGGCGAGCGGGTGCTGGGCCTGCCCGGCGACGTCCGGGTGGACAAGGACCGCCCGTGGGTCGACGTCCCCCGATGACCACGTTCGACAGCAACCCAGGAGGTGGCGCGTGAGCGCTCGCATCGTCTCGTTCGGCACGTATCTCCCGGCCTGGCGCCTCGACCGTGGCGCCGTGGCCGAGGCGCTCGGCATCCCCCCGGGCAAGGGCACCCGGGCCGTCGCCTCCTACGACGAGGACGCCACGTCGATGGCGGTGGAGGCGGGACGACGGGCCCTGGCGGCGGCCCCCGGCGACGTGCGCCCGGCCACCCTGGCCTTCGCCACCACCACGCCGCCGTACGCGGACAAGACCAACGCCACCGCCGTGCACGCCGCCCTCGGGCTGGACGCCTCGGCGTCGGCCTACGACATGGTGGGCTCGGTCCGCTCGGCGGTGGGCGCGCTGCGGGCCGGGCTCGACGCCGCCGCCGCAGGCCGCCCGAGCCTGGTGGTGGCGGGCGACGTGCGCACGGGACTGCCCGGCGGGGTCGACGAGCGCGACGGCGGCGACGGTGCCTCCGCCTTCCTGCTGGCCGCCGAGGGACCGGCGCTGGCAGAGGTGCTGGCCCACGCCTCGAGCACGGCCGAGTTCCTCGACCGGTGGCGCACGCCGGGCGACGTGGCCGGCCGGATGTGGGAGGAGCGCTTCGGCGAGCATGCCTACGTCCCCTTGGCCGAGGCCGCCGTGCAGGACGCCTGCAAGCAGGCCGGGATCACCACCGAGGACATCGACGTGCTCGTCGTGAGCGGGCTGCACCAGCGGGCCGTGCGCCGGGTCGCCGGGTCCGTCTCGGCCGGACGCGACATCGTGCTCGGCGACCTCACGTCGACCATCGGCAACCCGGGGGCCGCCCAGCCGGGGATCCTCCTGGCCGCCGCGCTGGAGAAGGCCACGCCCGGCCAGGTGATCGCGCTCGTCGTCCTGGCCGACGGCGCCGACTGCATCGTGCTGCGGGCAGGCGAGGGCGTCGCGGGCTTCCGGCCGCAGCGCACGCTCGAGGAGCAGGAAGCGGAGGCCCGTCGCGACCTCGCCTACGCCACGTTCCTCACCTGGCGAGGCCTGCTGCGCCGAGAGCCCCCGCGCCGCCCCGACCCCGAACGCCCGGCGGCGCCGCCGTCGTTCCGGTCCGAGGACTGGAAGTTCGGCTTCACCGGCACCCGCTGCACCGCCTGCGACACGCGGCACCTGCCGCCCGCCCGCGTGTGCCTGCAGTGCCACGCGGTGGACCGCATGGTCCCCGAGCGCCTGGCCGACGTGCCCGCCACGGTGGCCACGTACACGGTGGACCGCCTGACCTACTCGCTGAACCCGCCGGTGGTCATCGCCGTCATCGACTTCGACGGCGGCGGCCGCTACCAGTGCGAGCTCACCGACGTCGACCCCGAGGCGGTCCGCATCGGAGACCGGGTGGCGATGACGTTCCGCCGGCTGTACACCGCCGACGGCGTGCACAACTACTTCTGGAAGGCTCGACCCCTCACCCCGCAGGAGGCATGACATGGCGTCGAACGGGATCCGCGACCAGGTCGCGATCGTCGGGATGGGGTGCACCCCCTTCGGCGAGCACTGGGACAAAGGCGTCGACGAGCTCCTGGTCGACGCCACCATGGAGGCGGTCGATTCGACCGGCGTGGCGCTCGACGACGTGGACGCGTTCTGGCTCGGCACCATCGGGTCCGGGATGTCGGGCCTCACGCTGTCGCGGCCGCTCAAGCTCGACTACCGGCCGGTCACGCGCGTGGAGAACTTCTGCGCCACCGGGTCGGAGGCGTTCCGCAACGCCTGCTACGCGGTGGCCTCGGGCGCCTACGACGTGGCCATGGCCGTCGGCGTGGAGAAGCTGAAGGACACGGGCTTCTCCGGACTCGGCGGCGCCCGGCCGCCGCACGACGGCACGTGGCCCGACATCACCCCGCCCGCCATGTTCAGCCTCCTGGCGCCCGCCTACGCCCGGAAGTACGGGGTGGACGACGCCGAGCTGCGCGACGTGCTGGCCCGCATCGCCGCCAAGAACCACTTCAACGGCGCCCGCAACCCCCGGGCCCAGTTCCGCAAGGAGGTGGCCAAGGAGGTCATCTGCAACAGCCCCTTGGTGGCCGGGCCGCTCGGCATCTTCGACTGCTCGGGGGTGGCCGACGGGTCGGCGGCGGCCATCGTGGTGCGGGCGGAGGACGCCCACCGCTACACCGACAAGCCCCTGTACGTGAAGGCGCTGTCGTTCGTCGCCGGTCCCGCCGCCGGGCCCATCGACCCGAGCTACGACTACACCAGCTTCCGGGAGGTCGTGCGCTCGGCCGAGGACGCGTACCGGCAGGCGGGCGTCACCGACCCACGGGCGGAGATCGCCATGGCCGAGGTGCACGACTGCTTCACGCCCACCGAGCTCGTCCTCATGGAGGACTTGGGCTTCGCCGAGCGCGGCGCGGCGTGGAAGGAGGTGCTGGCGGGCACCTTCGAGCTCGACGGCGACCTGCCGGTCAACCCCGACGGCGGCCTCAAGAGCTTCGGCCACCCCATCGGCGCCTCGGGCCTGCGCATGCTGTTCGAGTGCTGGCTCCAGCTGCGGGGCGAGGCCCCCGAGGAGCGGCGCATCAAGACGGTCGCGGCGGGCAAGAAGCTGGGCCTCACGCACAACCTGGGCGGCGGGCCGGGCGAGTGCGTGAGCTTCGTCTCCCTGGTGGGCACCGAGCCCTCCGCCTGACCGCGTCCGCTTCGACGTCGCCGGCCGGCGGCACCCGGGTTGCGCCCGCGGTGTCGCCGGCCGGTGCGCGTCCGGGGGCGAGGGACCGTTGACACGAGTTGGGCGCCGTTGTACCTTCCCCCAAGGCAGTTAGAAGTTAAAGCCAATTAAGAAACTGACTGAAGGTTCGGCGGCTTCCGTCGGTGCGCAACTGTGCTACGCCGAAAGGGGACGTCGCGTGCGTCTACGAGGTCGTGCCGAGTACTTGGCCGTCGCCCTGCTCGCCTCTCTGCTCTCTCCGGTCCTGTGGAGCGCCCCTCCTGCGGCCGCCGCCACCGGCTGCAACACGACGGCGGACAGCAGCACCTCCGACTACTACCCGAACCCGAGCCCGTGGAGCGGGGCCAACGCGCCGAGGGTGCGCATCCGGGTGATCGCCCCCACGAGCGCGCAATCGGGTGCGACGTGCGTGAAGCCTCCGTCCGGTTGGCCGCTCGTGATCTACCTGCACGGGTGGAACGGCAACCGCTGCGAGAGCCTTCCCTTCTACACCCGGGCGGAGACAGCGTCGCACGGCTACGTCGTGCTCAGCTTCAACGCCCGGGGGAAGCCGTCCTCCGGAGGTGCAGGCCTCTCCGGCTGTGACCAGACCACCGACGCGATCGACGGGCTCGACGACGACGGCACCGACATCGGCGGCTCTCGCGACAAGAAGGACATCACGGAGCTGATCAACTGGGTGCGGGACTCGTTCAACGCGGCCCCACCGACGGGCTGCGGCAACGCGTCGAACCCCTGCGCCGACACAAACAACGTCGGTGTGACCGGGTTCTCCTACGGGGGCTTCCGCACGTGGCTCATGGGCGTGCCCAGCCCCACAAATCCTGACGCCGACTCCCGCATCAAGGCGATCGCACCTTCGGGCGCGTGGCTGTTCTGGGACAACATCGAAGCCCTGAACGGCGACGGCGCCGGGGCCGCCCGGGCGCGCGCGACCAACAGCACGCCGCTGTGGTGGGCCAACCAAGGCTGGGTGGGGCACACCACCGAGGTGATCGCCCAGCACAACGCCGAGATCGAGCGGGGCAAGTACCTCAACCAGTCGATCTCCACGACAGCGACCGACTTCTGGAAGGCCCGATACCTCGTCGACGACAACGCCACGGTCGACCAGGCCGGTGACATCCAGATGCCGGTGTTCGTCCACCAGGGCTGGCTGGACGGCAACGGCGGCATCTTCAACCAGGTGGCCATCGCCGCCTACAACAAGGTGCCCACAACCAACAAGTACCTGTACCTCGGCTCGTGCTCCCACACGCCCGACCCGTGCCACACGTACGACACGGGGACGGGCTCCAACCGGTCTCGGCAACGGGATGCCCTCCGGCGGTTCTTCGACAAGCACCTGTCGGGCTCGAGCACGCCCGTCGGCGGCCCGGTTTTCTACACGGTGCCCCCGAAGTACACGAGCAGCTCGAGCAACCCGTGGACACCGACCAACCAGACATGGCAGGAGCAGATGGCGAGCTCCTGGCCGCCCGCGACGGGCACCTCCACGACGACGTACCACTTCCGCAACGCGGGCACCCTCACCCCCACAGCGGAGAGCGGGACGACGTGCACTCCGGGCACCCCGCCCGCCAAGGGCACCGGGTGCAGCACGTTGAAGAACAACCTGAACGCGCCGCTGTTCTACGACTTCTGCGTCGGGACACAGTACGGCCTTCCCTACGGCACGTACGCCAGTGACGAGGTGCAGGCCTACGACCTCACGTTCACGTCCGACACCAAGGTCGTGAAGGTGGAGGCCGACCTGCGCATGAAGACCGACACCACCAGGATCCAGGTCTACGTGGACCTCTGGGACGTGAGCAGCACCGGCACAGAGCTCAAGCGCATCTGGCAGGGCAACGCCCAAGTGGCGCCGATAAAGCGGGACGCCGTCGCCAACAGCGCGACACCGTACCGCTTCACGTTCGTTCCCGGCGGCGTGGCGTGGACGATGGCCAACGGGCACAAGCTGCGGGTCAAGGTGACCGCCAAGTACGCGCAGGCCTTCGCCGGAGAGCCGTTGCCCGCCACCTACACCCTGTTCCACAACGCCGACCACCCGTCCAACGTCAAGCTGACCACGGTCTCGTGAGCGCCATGAAAGGGACAACCATGCACGCACGACGCAGGCTGCTGGGCTGGGCCGCCCTGGCGCTCGCTTCGTCCGCCGCGTACCCGGTGGCGACCGGCTCGGCGCCGGCGTCCGCCCACACCGGTTACACCAGCATCGGCGACACCTCCTCGGCCGACGTGAGCCCCGACCCGACGATCAACGGCACAACCGTGCAGGTGCGCATCCTGCGGCCGTCGACAGACGCGCTGAAGCCGGGGACGGGCTGGCCGCTCGTCGTCTACATGGCCGGCGACTTCAAGAACCGCTGCGCCAACATCAACGAGAACAGCACACGCACGAGCTGGTACACCCGCACACAGCTGGCCGAGCACGGCTTCTCCGTGCTGAGCTTCAACGCCCGCGGCCTGCCTGCCAACTTCAACGCCGGATACCCGTCGGGCAGTCGCGGATGCGACGCCTCCGAGGATGCCAAGGACGGCATCGACGACTCCGGCTGGGACTACGCGGGCACCACCGACAAGACCGACCTCAAGGAGCTCGTCGACTGGGCGGTGGCCAACTACACGTGGTCGGGGTGCGCGAGCTCGTGCATCGACGGCGACCGCGTCGGCCTGTTCGGCTACGGCGCCCTCGACGCGAGCAAGGCCTTGATGATGGCGGTGCCCAACCCGCCCAACGGCCAGTTCTCCTCACGCGTGAAGGGGGTCGTGGCCGTCGGCTACGAGGACATCGCCGTGCGCAACCTCGCCGCCGTGAGCAGCGACGGCACCACCTTCCGCGACGTCGACCACGGCACCATGGGGGCCCTGCCCGACCACGACGCGGGCTACTACAGCCACGCCGACCCGTCGGTGCTGTCGAACTTCTCGAAGCTGTTGGCGGGCAAGTACCTCAACACGACCGTGCCAACGGCGACCACCACATGGTTCGACGACCGCACGTTCGTGGACGACGACGTGACGACGGCCGACGGCGACGTCAGGGTGGACAAGGCCGGGTTGGTCACCGACGACATGGCGGTGTTCATGGCCAACTCCTTCCTCGACGACGCAGCAGGCATCACCACCGCCACACTGGCCTTCAACAAGCTGGGCACCACGAAGAAGTACCTGTACCTCGGTGCCTGCGGCTCCGGCTACGGGCAGCTCTCGTCGAGCGCCAGTGGGCCGTGCCTCACCACAAACGCCGGCAACCTCCGCGACAAGGTCCATGCGTTCCTCGACCGCCACGTGAAGGGCGACACAGCCGTGTCCGTCGGCGGGCCGCTGTTCTGGGCGGTGCCGCCCGCCACCAACCCGCTGTCGACCGACGGCTGGTCGGTGGCCACCGACGCCGTCGCGGCCTGGCCCCCTTCCACCAACCCGGCCGACGCCACCACGCTCGACTACTGCCTCGACAGCGCGGGCGAGTGGCACTCCGGGCTGTGCTCCGCCGTGCCCAACGGGACCGGGACGGGCCTGCAGGACACAGCCGACCGGACAGTCGCAAACGTGCTCACCATCGAGACGGCGCCTCCTGGTGCGTTCTGCAGCGGCAGCACGTTCGGCCCCACCGAGGTGGTGAGCTACACCACGAGCGCATCGGCCGCCGACTACAAGCTCATCGGCGCCGAGGTCGACGTCCGCATGTCCTCCACCAGCAGCAGGCTGCAGGCCGTGGCGCAGCTCGTCGCCGTGACACCGGGCTCGCCGGAGACGGAGACGACCATCACGCAGGGCGCGCCGGCCGTCGTCCCGGTGGTGCGCAACGGGACGGCGGGCACGATCTACCGCTTCAAGTTCAAGCCGTTCGGCAACGGCTGGACGCTGAAGACGGGCGACAAGCTGCGCCTGAAGATCGCCGCCAACTGGAAGACGACCCAGGCCCAGGAGCTGATCCCGGCCACCTACACGGTGAAGCACACCGACACGAACCCCTTCACAGTGAAGCTCACATTCGACCTCTGAGCCCCTCTACGTTCTTGGGGGCTCGAGGAGGACGTGGTTGACGCAGCAGGACAGGCTGACAGGGCGCCGAGGCCTGGTGACGGGTGGCGGCAGCGGCATCGGCCGGGCCTGCGCGCTCGCCATGGCGGCCGAGGGGGCGTCGGTGGCGGTGGCCGACGTCCGGGGCCAGTCGGCCGAGGCGGTGGCGGGCGAGATCGCGGCGTCGGGCGGCGACGCCGTCGCCCTCCACGTGGACGTCGGCGACGAAGCGGCGGTGGCGGAGGCCGTCGACCGGTGCCGCACCGAGTGGGGCGGCCTCGACGCCGTGGTTGCCAACGCGGGCGTCGTCACGACCGGCGCCGTCCACGAGCTCACGCTGGCCGACTGGGAGCTGGTGCTGCGGGTCAACCTCACCGGGGTGTTCCTCACGCTCAAGCACGCGCTGCCGCTGCTGCTGCACGCGGGGGGTGGCTCGATCGTCACCATCGGGTCGATCTCGTCGGTCGTCAGCGGCCTCGGTGGGAGCGCGGCGAGCTACAAGGCGTCCAAGGGGGGCGTGCTGCAACTGACCCGGGCAGTGGCCGTGGAGTACGCGAGCGCGGGCGTGCGGGCGAACTGCGTGTGCCCCGGCTTCGTGACGACCGACATCGGACGGCATGCCGAGGAGCTGCGGGCGGCGACCACCACCGCGCCGTCGGGCGAGCTTCCGCCGTCCGAGGCCGCCGTCCGTCCACCCATGCCGCGGTCGGCCGACCCCGCCGAGGTGGCGCGGGTGGTGACGTTCCTCCTGTCCGACGAGGCGTCGTTCGTGACGGGCTCGGCCGTCATGGTCGACGGCGGCTACACCGCCATCTGATGGACGACGGGCGCGACGCCTGCACGGCGCTGATCGTGGCGTACACCCACTTGGTCGACCACGGCCGGGCCGCCGAGGTGGCCGACCTGTTCGCCGACGACGGCGTGTGGGAGTCCGACGGGTCCCGCTACGACGGGCGGGAAGCGATCCGGGCGGCGTTCGCCCGTCGGCAGGCCAACACGGCACGGACGTCGCGGCACGTGTGCACCAACGTGGCCGTCGAGGTGCTCGACGCCGACACCGCCACGGCGCTCAGCTATGTCACGCTCTACCGGGCCGACGACGATGCCGGACGTCGTGGGCCTGTGCAGCCCTGCCTGGTGGGCGACTACGTCGACCGCTTCGTGCGCACCCCTGAGGGCTGGCGGTTCGCCCACCGCCGCTTGGTCGTCGCCTTCGGCCGCCTCGACTGAGGCCCGTCCAGCGCGGGGTGGGCAGGGCGGCCACTCGCATCACTCGCTGCAGTCCCGTCGGAGTCAGGTCAGCACGCTGACGACGACGAGCACGAGGATGAGCACGATCGCCACCGCCGTCACGAGCCGCCGGTACGGGAAGAGCAACCCGGCCAGGCCCCCCGCCGGGTTCGGATACGTGGCGTCATTCCGCTCCGTCCGAAGCCGGCGCCACAGTCGACGGACGGCCTTCACGTCGCGCACCGTAGCCTCTGTTCCTTGCCGTTCTGGCGCGCAGAACGTGCGCTATGGCGCGCGATCTGCGCGCCAGAACGAGAGAGACGGGAACCTCAGGGGGCGGGGTGGGGGGCGCTGGTGTAGTCGAAGCGGGCGACGCCGTCGCTCCAGGCATGTCCTGTCAGGGGTTCCTCGTCAACGATTTCTTTGCGGTCGGGCGCCGGGCCTCGGGTACTGCTCGATGACGAAGTCGACAGCGGCGACGCACGAGGCGCACAGATCGCCTGTTCCCTCCTCCTGCACCCACCGCTGCACGGCGAACTGGCTGGCGGAGACGAGGGCCTGGGCGAAGAGCAGGGTCCCGAGGTCGGTGCGGGCGTCCGTGCCGAAGTCGCGGCCGAGGCCTTCGGCGACGACGGATTCGTAGTCCTGGACCAGTGTGAGCGCGCCTCGCACGAGCACCGGCGACGACGTGACGAACCGCCAGTAGCGCAGGTACGCGCGAGGGTCGTGTTCTCCGAGGCGGGCCTGTCGCTCCACGTGCGCCCGCCACAGCTCGATCGTGCTCTCGCCGCGGGCGGGGTCCTCGACCCCGGCGCGGAAGTCGGCCAGCGTGTCGTAGTCGGACGCGAGCGCCAGGCGTTCCTTGGAGGCGAAGTACACCAGCAGGGTGGGGGAGGAGACCTCCGCCTCCTTGCAGATCTGCTCGACGGTGGTGGCGTCGTAGCCCTGCTCGTCGAAGAGGCGCTGCGACACCTCGATCAGCCGGGCGCGGGTTTGGTCCTTCTTCCGCTGCCTGAGCGTCGACACCTCCCGAATGTAGGACGCGCCGGGCGGGTCGAGCGTCAGTGGCCGTTCTTGCTCGGCATGGCCTGGCGGGCGCCTTCGAGGAAGACCGAGCGCAAAAGGTCGCGCCGGCCGAGGAGGTCGGCGGCCCGGCCGTCGAAGCGGATCTCGCCCTTCTCCATGAAGTAGGCGTGGTCCACCACCGACAGGGCCACGTTCACCGACTGCTCCACCAGCACGACCGCGGTGCCCTCGGCGTTGATGCGCCGCACCATGTCGAGCAGCTCGCCCACCACCTTGGGCGCCAGCCCCAGCGACAGCTCGTCGATGAGCAGCAGTCGGGGCCGAAGGATGAAGGCGGTGGCCAGCCCGAGCATCTGCTGCTCGCCGCCCGACAGCGTGGAAGCGAGTTGGTTGCGGCGCTCGGCCAGTCGGGGGAACGCCTCGAAGCTCGCGTCGAGGCCCGCTTCGACGGCCCGTCGGTTGCCCCCGTGGCTGTAGGCCAGCACCCGCAGGTTCTCCACCACCGTCATGGGCCCGAACACGGCTCGTCCTCCGGGGATCTGGGTGATGCCCAGGCGCAGCCGGCGCTCGGCGTCGAGGTAGGTGACGTCGGCGCCCCGGAAGCGCACCGTGCCGCGCGACGGCAGCCCCAGGCCGGACACGACCCGCAGCAGCGTCGACTTCCCGGCCCCGTTGGTGCCGAGGAGCGCCACGATCTCCCCGTCGTCCACGGTGAAGTTCACGTCGAACAGGACTTGCAGCTGCCCGTAGGAGAAGTCGACGTGCCGGCAGGCCAACATCGGCAGCCGTTCGCCGCGCCCCCGCAGCGCCCGGATCTCCTCCTCTTCCACGATCTCGTCGACCATGCGGTCGAGGTCGTCGTCGACCGTCCGGGCCGCCGTCCGCAGCACCAGCCCGGCCACGACCCCGGGCACGGCGAGGGACACGATCGCTCCCGCCGTCCCGAACCGCCGGTCGATGCCCCCCAGGAGGAGCAGCCCGCCGCCACCGCCGACGGCGGCCAGCGCGATGCCGCTGAGGGCGGCCATGTGGGGCCGCATGTGCGACGGAATGATGGAGAACACCACCATGTTGAGCGCCGGGAGCATGACGGCCACGAGGGCGGTGAACGCCCCGAAGAAGAGGAACGTCAGCGCGAACAGAGGCGAGACGATGGCGAGCGTGAGCGCCACCACGGCGGACCCGAGAGCCACGCCTGCAAGCCGCACCAGTCGGGCCGGGTCACGGCGGAACAGGTCCTCGCCGCGGCGGCCGAAGGCGGCCAGCGCAGCCATGGCGAAGAACGGCATGGCGGCGAAGAACGCCGCCCGGCTCCCGGGACCGAGGCCCCACCGCTCCTGGAGGAAGAACGCCTGGTAGGTGGTGAAGGGCACCAGCAGCATGCCCAGCACGGCGAAGGCGACGAGCACCCGGCGAATGGTGGGCACGAGCAGGAGGCGTTGGGCGATCTCGAAGAACCCCAGCTCCACGTCCTCGTCGTGCAGCGAACCCGTGCCGCCCGTCTCCTCCCGCAGCGCCTCGCGGGCCTTGTCGGCGTCCCAGCGGCCGAAGCCCGGGTCGCGGAGGCGCACCGCGGCGGCGGCCGCCATGACGCAGAGGATGCCCAGCACCACGAACACGCCCCGCCACGTCAGGCCGAGGACCGCCGTGCACACGCCGACCAGCACCGGGCCGAGCACGTTGCCCACGGCGTCGGCCCCTCGGTAGAACGACAGGCCGCGAACGCGGACGTCGGTGGGGTAGCTGTCGACCAGCAGCGGCTGGTGGACCGCCCGCACGGAGCCGGTGGTGGCCCCGTCGGCGACCATGACGAACAGCAGCCCCCACACGGTGACCACGAAGCCGGTGCCCATGGTGAGCACGCTCCACGCGAACGCGGTCGCGATGCTCACGGCCGCCCGCCGCGGCCGCCTCTGCACGTACGCCGCCATCGGCAGCAGGGCCAGCGTGATCGCCAGCGTCTTGAGGGCCAACGCACCGGCCAGCGCCGACTTCGACAGCCCGAGCCCGGCGGCCACCTCCGGACCGAGCACGGTGAGCGCGTAGCCCTGGAACTCGTCGACCATGACGAGGAGGCCGAGTGCCACCAAGGGGTACCAGCCCACGCCGGACCGCCGGATGCTCTCGCGCAGGGGCGGTGCGCCTTCCGTGCCGGTGACGCCCAGCGCCTGACGGGCCACGCCCCGCAGGCGCTCTCGCGCCGATTCCACCTCGGCGACCGCTTCCTCGGCCGCCCGCACCTCGGCCAGGTGCCCGTTCCCGCTCGGCCCGGGATCGATGCGCCGCCGTCGCCGGCGACCGGTCTGGGGGGAGGCCATCCTGATCAGTCCTCTCGGTCCACGACGAACTCGGTCACGAACGTCGACTCGCCCACCCGCACCCCGTCGCGGTCGAGCAGCACGATGACGGCCTCGTGGCGGTCCTTCGACCGGTTGTTCTTCCGGCGGTCGGGGAGCACCTCGAGGTGCAGACGGGGCTCGTCCGTGACGAACACGCCCCGCTGCGACAGCCACTCGGCATCCGGGCAGGTGGGCTCCTGGCGGCACGGGTCGTCCTCGGGCACGAGCGACTCCAACCCCCGGCCCGGCCGCATCGGCGCCCGGTCCAAGAAGACCCCGAAGCGCCCGTCGAAGTCGGAGGACCACGTGAGCTCCAGCGGCAGCCGCACGGTGGCACCCGCACGCGGGCGCACGTCCTGCACGCGGTCGTCCTGCACGAAGGACAGGCCGCGGGCGGCACAACCCGACCCGAGGACGACCACCGCCGCGGCCACGGCGATCAGGCGCCTCATCGGGCCGCCCCCACCCGGGCCCGGTGCGTGGCGCACACGCCGTCGGGACCAGGCTTGCGGCTGCACTGCACGCCCGCCCGGGTGACCGCCCGACAGCGGTCGCCCGCCGACGAGCGCTCGATGGCCACGACGTCGCCGCCCAGGTACGACTCCACGACGGCCGGGTGGTTGCGCACCTCCTCGGGGGAGCCCACGGCGATGACCCGGCCCGAGTCCATCGCCATCACCCGGGTGGAGAGGCGCATCAGCAGCGGGATGTCGTGCTCGATGAGCACCATGGCGCAGTCGAGGTTCTGTCGCAGGCCCAGGAGGACGTCGCCCAGCGCCTCGCTCTCGCGCTGGGCGATGCCCGACGACGGCTCGTCCAGCAGCACGACGAGCGGCTCCAGGGCCACGACGCACGCCAGGTCGACGATGCGGCGGGTGCCCGTCGACAGCTCGCGGATCTGCGTGTTGCGGTAGCGGTCGAGGCCCATCAGGGCGACGATCTCGCGGGCCCGCTCCTCCTTGGCCCGCTCCGGACCGTGCCACCCGACGCTCGACACCGCGAACCGCGTCGGCTGCGAGCGCTCGAACGCCAGCGTGACCGTCTCGAGGACGGTGAGGGTGGGGAACAGGGCAGCGTCCTGGAACGAGCGGATCAGGCCCAGGCGGGCCCGCTCCTCCGGCGCCAGGCCCGTCACGTTCCACCGGTTGAAGCCCACCATGCCCTCGTCGGCGCGCGTGAAGCCGCCCAGGAGCTCGAACAGGGTCGTCTTGCCCGCGCCGTTGGGGCCGATGATCCCGAGGATCTCGCCCGGGAACAGCGTGAGGTCGACGCCTTGCACCGCCTTCACCCCGCCGAAGTGCTTCACCAGGCCCTTGGCCTCGAGCAGCGGCTGCCCCGCCTCGACGCGCTTGGCGATGGTGGGACGAAGGCGGGTGGCGAGCGGGGCCTCGTCGATGGTCCGGTCGGAAGCTGCCGTCGCCGCCGCCACCGGCGGCGCCTCCTCCGCTCCTCGCGCCAGCCGTTCCACGAGCCACCGGCGGGGGATGGCGACGAGCTGGGCGATGCCGCCGGGGAAGTACAGGATCAGGAGGAGCCAGCCGAGGGCGGTGGCGGCGAGACCCGCGTTGTCGAGGGGCAGGAAGCGCGGGAGCCCGATGATGTAGAAGGCGCCGAGCAGCGGGCCCGCCAGCAGCCCGATGCCGCCCAGCACGGTGAGGGCGACGGCGTTGATGCTCGTGGTCACGTCGAACGTCTCGGCCGACACCCGCGAGAGCAGGTGGCTGTACACGGCGCCGGCCATGCCCGCCAGCATCCCCGAGAGCACGAAGCCCTGGAGCTTCACCGCCGTGGGCGAGATGCCGAAGGCGCGGGCGCCGTCTTCGTTGTCGCGGGTGGCCCGCAAGCGCAGCCCCACGCCGCCGCGCCACACGTTGCGAGCCAGCCAGAACCCGAGGACGAGCACGGCCAGGGCCCAGAAGTAGTAGCGCTTGGTGGCCTCCATCGAGAAGTCCCCGATGACCGGCCTGCCGGGCGCCAGCCCGTCGCCCAGCGCCCAGCTCTGCGAGAGGCCCCAGCGTTGGGCGGCCAGCGCGAAGGAGAGGGTCACGGCACCCAGCAACAGGCCGCGCACGCGCAGGGCGGGGAGGCCGAGCACCACCGACACCGCGCCCGCGGCGAGCACTGCGGCCAGCAGCGCCACGACGTAGTTGCCCAGGTTGTACGTCACTGCATAGGAGGCGGCGGCGCCCACGCCCGCCAGCGCGAACTGCCCGAGCGAGAGCTGGCCGCCGAGCCCCGTCACGATGCCCAGCGAGAGCCCGACGAGCGAGAACGCCACGATGGCGACCAGGTCGACGGCGGCGCTGTTGCTGGAGGCGAGCCCGACGAGGAGGGCGAGGACCAGCGACACGCCGGCCACGATGCGGCCGAGGTTGCGGATGGCCCACACCTGCCGCAGGCGCTCGTCCAGCGCGGGCCACGGTTGCAGTGCGGCCCAGTCCTGCCGTTCCTCCTCGCGGCCGCCCCGGCGGGCCTGGAAGAGCAGGGCGACGACGATGATGGCCAGCAGCCCCAGCTCGGCCACGCCGCTCGTGGGGTAGTTGAAGATGAGCACCTGGTCGACGACGCCGACCACGACGCCCGCTCCGAGTGCCACCGGCAGGCTCGTCATGCGGGCGACGACTGCGGGCGCGAGGGCACGGAGGAGCAGCACGGGACCGAGCGTCTCGGCCGCGATGAACCCGCGCGTCGGGATGATGAGCACGGTGGTGAAGGCGGCCACGGCGCCGGCGATGGCCCACGCCATGGTCGACATCCGTCGGGCGGAGATGCCTGCCATGCGGGCCCGCTCCTCGTTGGCGGCCGACGCCCGCAGGGCCAGCCCGAAGCGGCTGCGGCGGAGGAACACCACGAGCGCCAGCACCAGCAGGGGGGTGATGAACAGCATGGCGCTGTACGCCTGCGTCACCAGCAGCGCTCCCACCTTGAAGCGGGGGAGCCCGGGCGGCTGCGGGAAGGTGCTGGCCGCCGCCGCCTGGCTGTTCACCACCTTGGAGAACGCCAGGAGGAACTGGGCCACGCCCAGGGTCGCCACCAGGCTCATCAGCTTGGGGGCGCGACGCAGGCGGCGGACCACCGCCACCTCGGTGACGGCGCCCACTGTGGCCGACACGAGCAGGGCGGCAAGGAAGGCGACCCAGTACGGGACGCCCCACCGCACGACGAGGAGGCCGCAGACGGCGGCACCGAAGGCGCCGATCTCGCCATGGGCGAAGTTGACGACCTTGTTGGACCGGTAGACCAGGACGAGGCCCACAGCGAGGATGCCGTAGGTCACGCCGCTGATCACGCCGAGGACGAGAAGCCCGGAGTTCAGCTGCACTCGGGCTACACTACCGTCGATAAATCACCTTATTCAATGTCGAAATCTGAGTGACTTGCCCGAGTTTGTCCGCCGGCTGCTCGGAGCCCAGGGTTGCGCCGATAACTTTAGTCGTTATAGAATCTGACTAGATTTCGATTCGAGGAGGCCTGGACATGTTGATCGGCGAGTGGGAGGGGACGGCAGACCTCAACGAGGTCTACCGGGACGTGGTCAAGAACGAGCTGCAGGAGAACATCGCCGAGCTCGACGCCTACGGCTTCACCGTCGTGCCCCCCGAGAAGGTGGCGCCTCCCGAGTTCCAGGCCCGTCTCGTGCGGGCCCTGCTCGATGCCCACGAGCGCACGACGGGCGTTCACATCGAGGATCCCGCCGACGCCGTGAACGGCACCGACGCCATCGTGAGCACGCACTGGAACCTGCTCCTGGAGGACCGGGTCTTCGAAGAGGCCCTCCTCAACCCGGCCGTGTACACGTTGGCGCGCTACCTCTGCGGCAGGAGCGTGGTGCTGAGCGACCTGCTCGGGATGCTGAAGAACCAGGACCCCCGGCCCACGCACACCCTCCACACCGACCAGCACGGCACGCCGCCGCCCCTGCCCCCCTACGCGCAGGTGTGCAACGTGACGTGGGCGCTCACCGAGTACACCGCCGAGAACGGCCCCGTGGCGATCGTGCCGGGCAGCCATCGCTTCGGCCGGGTGCCCATGGCGTACGAGGCCAAGTTCCTCGCCGAGAACGCGCCGGTGAAGGCCATCCCGGTGGAGGCGCCCGCCGGCTCGCTCATCGTGTGGCACGGCAACACCTGGCACGGCAGCTTCCCGCGGAAGAGCCCGGGGCTGCGCCTCAACCTCATCTTCCTGTTCGCTCGGTCCTACATGAAGACGATCCGCGACTTCCGACGGGACACGCCCCAGGAGCTCCTCGACCGCAACCCTCCGGAGTTCGCCGACCTCCTCGGGGTCAACCATCCGTACCCGTTCGACGGAGACACCTTCCCGGACGCCGACAAGGTGAAGAGGTTCGTCCGGTCCGGCGAGAACCCGTGGGCCTGAGGGACAGGGCCAAACCGACCTAGATTCGTGAGCGTGGCAGAACGCTCACTGCGCCAACGGAAGAAGGACCGCACCCGCGCCCGCCTCATCGAGGTGTCGCAGCGGCTCTTCGCCGAGCAAGGGTACGACGCGACCACCCTCGAGCAGATCGGCGACGAGGCGGAGGTCTCGGTCCCCACGCTCCTCGTGTACTTCGAGTCCAAGGAGCGGTTGGCGCTCACGCCCGACTACGACTCCCTGGCCGAGTTCCAGGCCCGCGTGCGTGATCCGGATCGCACCCTGTCCACCATCGAGCTGTGGCGCGAGCACGTGCGCCAAGGCGTGCCCCCCGGACGGCAGGCCCAGCGGGCCTACCTCCGCTACTTCCGCTTCCTCGGCTCCTCGCCTGCCCTGGTGCGGGGCACACTGGCGCTGCTCCAGCAGTACGAGGACACCATCGCCGAGGGCCTGGCCGTCGACTACGGCACCGACCCCCGCGGCGACCTGGCCACGCGCCTCCTGGCCGCCTCGTTGACGTTCGGGAACCAGACGGTCGTCCGGCACTGGCTGGCCAACGGCGGGAAGGGCGACTTGGCGGCCGACTGCCTGGCCGTCATCGACTTCGTCGTGGCCAACTTCCCCGAGCCGGGCGGCGCCATCGGGCCTGCTCGGCGGGCGCGCGCCCGCTGACCGTCCGCTCGGGAGGTGTTGCCGGCCGTTACTAAAGTCGGTAAGGTTTTTTCTCAGACCCCGACATTGTGGAGACACCAGTGCCCCGAGCCGTCCTCCCCTGCTCCCGGCGACGCCGACCGGTGGTCGCCCTCTTCGCCGCCTTGGGCCTCGTTGCCGGCACGGCCTGCTCCTCCACGGTCATGCGGAGCGCGAGCGACGACACAGAGATGCGGGCGGGCGGAGACGAGGCGTCGACAGCCGCCCTCGAGGAGACGACGCCGGAGGGCACGTCCACGGAGACCAGTACCGGCGCCGAGGGCTCCGGCACCAAGGGCGCCGTGAAGACCGGTGCCGCCGGCACCACGGGCGGCACGGCAGGCCGAGGCGGAAGCTCCGGAGGCGGCAGCACCGGCACGGGCAGCGGAGGCGGCACCGGTGGCGGGGGAGGCGGCGGCGCCGGCGGCGGCATCGCGATGAGCAAGGGGATCACCGACACGACGATCCACCTCGGCTTCCCGTACGCCGACGCCACGGCCTACAACGCGGCGGCCACAGGGCTGGGCGGCAATGCCACATTCCAGGGCGTCGACGACCCCAAGGGCGTCCAGCAGGCGGTGATCGACTGGTTCAACGCCAACGGCGGCATCCGAGGTCGCAAGATCGTGCCGGTCTGGCACGAGCTCAAGGTCTCCAACGCAGTCACCAAGGAGGGCCGCGTCCGCGACGCGCAGACGGCGTGCGCCACCTACACCGAGGACAACAAGGTCTTCGCCTACTTGGGCTCGGGCCAGTGGACGGAGGACAACATCGTCGAGTGCGGCATCCGCACGAAGACGGTGCAGGTCGACATGTGGTCGGTACGGACCGGGGTGTGGCTGTCGGACAAGCGCTTCGGCGAAGCGGGGCCGTACTACTACTCGCTCAACGGGATGTCGACGGAGCGCCGCGAGCGGGCCGTTGTCGAGAGCCTGGCCCGGCAGGGCTTCTTCACCCCCGGCGCCCGAGTGGGCCTCCTGATCGAGGACGCGCCGTCGATCAGGCAGGGAGTGGCCAACGCCCTCAAGCCTGCGCTGGCCGCCCGTGGTGTCAACGTCGTCACGGAGGCCGTGTACCCCGACATCATCGAGTCGCCGTGGGACACCTACGTCCTGCAGTTCCAGACAAACACAGTCACCCACGTCCTCTTCTCGGCGTCCACGTCGCTCAGCTGGCCCACCCTCCTCTTCATGCGGGCGGCGGAGAACCAGACGTGGCGGCCCAAGTACGGCATCGACGGCCTCCCCGGCATCTGGCTGTTAGACAACGCCCCGAAGGACCAGCTGCGCAACACCCGCGGGGTCGCCTGGGTGCCCGGCTACCTGGGCGAGACGTACGGGCCGGTGTCCGACCGCGACGCCACATGCCGGGAGATCATGAAGAAGAAGGCGTACCCGGAGACGCTGGGCAGCCCCTTCTGCGACTACCTCTTCTTCCTGAAGGACGGGCTCGAACGGGCCGACGCGCTCACCCCGGCCGGGCTGGCCGCG
>DATAAM010000228.1:0-11046 GCA_036260075.1 Acidimicrobiales bacterium | reverse complement strand
ACCTTGACGACGACGATCATGGACGCCGCCGCCGGGGGCCGGTCTCGGCCTCGGACTCCGCTTCGGCGGCCTCGGCCGCCGCCGTGGCCGGCTCGTGGTACTCGAGCTCGATCTCGGCGATGCGGACGGTGTCGCCGTGGTTGGCCCCCGCCCGGGCCAGGGCCCGGTCGACGCCGAGGCGGCGGAACCGGTCCTGCACGTACGACAGCGCCTCGGGGTTCGTGAGGTCGGCCATGGCCACGACCCGCTCCGCCAGCCGGCCGACGACCCGAAAGGCACCGTCTTCGTCGCGCCGGACGCTGAAGCCCTCCTCGGCCGGCCGATGGACCACGAACGAGTCGACGTGGCCTTCGCTCGACCTCGCCTCCTCGACCAGCCGCGTGACGGCGCCGAGGAACGGGCCGAGCCCCTGGCGGGTGACGGCCGAGATCCGCATGCCGTCGAACTCGACTTCGGGCGGCGCGACGTCGGCCTTGGTGCCGATCACCAGCCGGGGCCGCTCCAGCAGCTGGGGCTCGTAGCGCCCCAGCTCCTCGAGCAGGATCCGCTCCTGCTCCGCCGGGCTGCGGCCCTCCACCTGGGCGAGGTCGAGGAGCACGACCAGCACGCGGGCCCGCTCGACATGGCGGAGGAACTGGTGGCCGAGCCCCCGCCCCTCCGACGCGCCCTCGATCAGCCCGGGGATGTCGGCGACGACGAACTCGCTGTCGCCGGTGCGGACGACGCCGAGGTTCGGCACCAGCGTGGTGAAGGGGTAGTCGGCGATCTTCGGCTTGGCCGCCGAGATGCGCGAGATCAGCGTCGACTTGCCGGCGTTCGGGAAGCCGACCAGGGCCACATCTGCCATGAGCTTCAGCTCGAGGTTGTACCACCGCTCCTCGCCCACCTCGCCCTGTTCGGCAAAGCTCGGTGCCCGCCGACGGTTGGACAGGAAGCGAGCGTTGCCCTTGCCACCGCGGCCACCCAGGGCTGCCGGCCAACGATCGCCGGCTCGGGCCAGATCGGCGCGCAGGTTGCCGTCAAGGTCCTTCACGACCGTGCCGACGGGCACCTTCACAAGCTCGTCGGCACCGTTGGCCCCGTGCCGCTGTCGGCCGGCACCGTGCCCGCCGTTGCCCGCCCGGCGATGCGGATGGTCCTTGAACGCGAGCAGGGACGCCACGCTGGTGTCGGCCACCAGCCACACGTCGCCCCCCTTTCCCCCGTCGCCCCCGTCGGGTCCGCCCTTTGGTACATGCGCCTCTCGCCGGAACGAGACCGACCCCGCACCGCCGTCACCTGCCTTGACGTGCAACTGCGCCTCGTCGACGAACCCGGACATCGACGTCGAGCCTAGAGGCGAGGTTGCGGGAAGACGCGAGCCCGCCCGCGCGGTCAGTGTGGTGGTCGGAGTCGCTAGCCCTCGACAGGCAGCACGTCGACGAGCTTGCGGCCCTTGCGCGTGCCGAACTTCACGGAGCCCGGCGCGGTGGCGAAGAGCGTGTCGTCGCCGCCCCGGCCCACGTTGATGCCGGGATGGAACTTGGTGCCCCGCTGGCGCACGATGATCGCCCCCGCCGTCACCACCGTGCCGTCGAACACCTTGACGCCGAGGCGCTGGGCTGCCGAATCACGCCCGTTCCTGGTGGAGCCTCCACCCTTGGTCTTCGACATGGCTAACCCCTCGTGATCCCGGTGATCTCGATCGTCGTGTACTTCTGGCGGTGGCCCCAGCGCTTCCGCTGGTTGGTCTTGTTCTTGTAGGTGAAGCCCCGGATCTTCGGGCCCTTCTCCTCGCCGACCACCCGGGCCGACACCGAGGCCCCGCCGACCTGCGCGCCCGCCAGGACCGTCTCGCCGTCGACGAGCAGCACAGGGGTGAACGACACCTCGGCGCCCTCGTCGGCACCGAGGCGCTCGACCCGCACGCGGTCGCCCTCGGCCACGCGCTCCTGCTTCCCGCCCGTCTTGATGACTGCGTACATAGGCGGACCATGGTAGCCAAGCCGGTTCTGGGGGAGGAATCCCGGCGCCTGCGCCGGGATTCCTCCCCCAGAACCGCCGCTCGTTAGGCGATTTGACACGATTTCGTTAGGCATCCCTAACATAAGGCGCGTGCACCGTACCCTCGCCGTCCTCGTGGCTGTCCTGACCCTCCTCGGCGTGGCCGCCGCCGCGGCCCACGGCGACGACTCGCACCATTCCCCGTCACCCATGTCGAGCGCGGCCCCGGACGGCCGCATCGGCGTCCTGCTCGCCGACCACGGCGAGCCGCCCGAGTACAACGAGTGGACGTACGAGAGCTTCCGGGAGTTCTTCGGCCACCTGATCGAGATGGGGATCATCCCGGCCTGGTTGAGCGCCCTCGACAACGGCACCGTCCTGTGGGACGAAGGCTGCCCCGCCTGTCCGGAGGCGCGCGACAACCCTCGACTGGTCGACGCCTGGCTTCGTCACCACGACGGCCCGGCCGTGTTCGTGCCCGCCTCCGACCGGCTCCCGGCCCACTACGAGGCGCCCGGCGGCCCTGGGGCCGGGGAGCCCGACATCTTCGAGCACGTCGGCCTCTCGGCCTGGGACGAGTGGCGGCGCATGGGAGGCCGCTCGCCCAACTACGACGAGAAGCTGGGCAAGAAGGCGGAGGTGATCCGACGCCTGCGCGCCGCCTTCGGGGACCGGCTCGCCATCCGCACGGGCTACGGCATCGACCCCCGGATCGACGGCGGCCGCCAGGGCATCCGCCAGGCCCTTGACGCGCTGGTCAACCGCGACCGCGTCGGCGCCTTGGTCGTCGCCTACCACGGCGTCGGCTTCAGCGACATCATGCAGACGCACCACCTGCGCCACCTGGTGGCCGAGCACCTGGAGACGCTGGGTGTCGACATCCCGGTCCGCTACAGCGCCCCGATGGGATCGACGGAGCTGTGGCCCGCGCTGACCGTCGAGAAGGTGCGCGCCGAGCTCGCCGCCCTGCCGCCAGGCGCGCGAGCGGCCGTGCACCTCTCCGGCCACGGCCTCGGCACCGACATGTGTGGCGAGTACGACTGCGGCGCCGATGCCTACCACGCCTCGTCACGCGACCTGTTCGCCCGCACGAAGGCAGCCTTGTCGGCGGCGCGGATCCACGACGTCTTCCACGTCTACGGGGACGGCGGCGACGACGAGAACGACCCCGGCGACGAGGTCGACAGTCCCATCGAGGCCCTCGCGAAACGCAAGGCCGCCGGCTACACGCACGTGATCGACGTCCCGTACGAGTTCGACTCCAACTCGCGTGACACGCTCATCGTGCTCCGCCACGGCTACGGCAGGAACGCGCCCGACTGGGACGCCCGTTGGGTGAGCCGCTTTCGGCACGACGGCATCGACGTCACCATCACCCATGCGTCCGACGGTGTCGCGGCCAAGACCACGGCCTACGAGCGGGTCATCCGCGACGCCCTGCGCGGCTGGGCCGAGCCGGCCGCGACGACCGCCCCGACCGCCGACCCCGCCGGGCACGGCCACCGCGACGCCCCGCACGTCCTCGCCGCCGCGCACGCACATGCGGGCAGCCCGCCCGACCCCGAGGGCGGCACGCATTTGCATGCAGGCGGCATGCACCAGGCCCCCGAGACCGACATCGACCACGCCCACGCGCCGATGCTCCACCGCGTCGGGGCGGACCACGGCCACGACAGCGGCGAACCCCACGGGCACGGGGCGCCGTCGGGCACCTGGCCGCTGGTCGCCCTCGCTCTGGCCGCGGCAGGCGGCGGGGCGCTGGCGACGGGAGCCGTCGGGGCCCGTCGCAAGCTGCTTCTGTCCCTCGTCCTGGCCGGTGTCGGGCTGCAGCTCGTGGGCCTGGCGTGGGACGTGGTCGCCCACGCCCGCGACGGCGAAGCCGTGCACCTCCTGGAGAACCCAGGCCACTGGCTGGCCGCGAGCGGCCTGATCCTCGTCGGCGCCGCCGCCGCCCGGGCCACAGCGCAGCGAGGAAGCTAGAGCAGCGAGTCGTCGAAGACGATCCCCCGCCCCTTGCACGTGGGGCAGGTCTCCGAGAACGACTCCACCAGACCCTCCGACACCCGCTTTCGGGTCATCTCGACCAGCCCCAGCTCGGAGATGTCGAAGACCTGCGTGCGGGTCTTGTCGCGGGCGAGCGCATCACGGAACGCGCGCATCACCTCGTCACGGTTCTTGCGGATCTCCATGTCGATGAAGTCGATGACGATGATGCCGCCGATGTCGCGCAACCGCAGCTGGCGCGCCACCTCCTCGGCCGCCTCGAGGTTGTTCCGGAAGACCGTCTCCTCCAGGCTCGACGTGCCCACGTTCTTGCCGGTGTTCACGTCGATCACGGTGAGCGCCTCCGTGCGCTCGATGATCAGGGAGCCGCCCGAAGGCAGCCACACCTTGCGGTCGAGCGCCTTGTGCAACTGCTCGTGCACGTGGAAGCGCTCGAACAGGGGCAGCGCCTCCGCCTCGGCGTCGTAGTACTCCACCCGATCTTCCAACTCCGGACTGATCTCGGAGACGTACTGCTTCACCTCGTCGTACAGCGCCCGGTCGTCGATGACCACGGCGCGGTAATCGCGGTTGAACTCCTCGCGGATCACCCGCACCGCCATGTCGGGCTCGCGGTAGAGAAGCGTGGGCGCCTTGGACCGCTTGGCCAGCCCTTCGATCTCCTTCCACTGCCGCAGCAGCCGGGCCACGTCGCGGCGCAGCTCGTCGGTGGTGGCGTTCTCCGCCGCCGTCCGCACGATCACGCCGTGCTCCGGGGGCTTCACCTCGTCGAGCACCTTGCGCAGCCGCTTGCGCTCCTCGTCGGGAAGCCGCTTGGAGATGCCGTACGTGGAGCTGTTGGGGATGAGCACGACGAAGCGACCGGGCAGCGACACCTCCTGGGTGAGGCGGGCCCCCTTCGTGCCGATCGGGTTCTTGGTGACCTGGCACAGCACCGACTGGCCGGGGCGAAGCAGCTGCTCGATGCGGACGTCGTCGCGGCGACCGCCCTCGACATCCTCCTTGTCGTAGTGGACATCGCCCCGATAGAGCACGGCGTTCTTCGGCGTGCCGATGTCGACGAAGGCCGCCTCCATGCCGGGCAGCACGTTCTGCACGCGCCCCAGGTAGATGTTGCCGTCGATCTGCGAGATGTCGTCCTGCGGACGGGACACGTAGTGCTCGATCAGCGACCGACCCTCGAGCACGGCCATCTGCGTGGCCTGCTCCCGCACGTGGACGCACATCTGGTAGCGGCCGACCGGCCTGCCCTTGCGCTCGCGCCCCCGCCGCAGGGCCAGCGTCTCCTCGTCGAGCTCGACCGCCTCCTCGACGGCGACCTCTGCCTCCCGCTTCTTCCCTCGGCCCCGGCCGCCGCGACGGCGGCGCTTGCGGCCGCCCGAGGTGGGGGGCTCGGCCTCCGACTCGGCTGCTGCCTCGGCCTGCGCGGCAGCGGGTTGCGGCGGCGGCAGCTTCGGCGTGAGGAACGGCTTCGGCGGGAAGATGCCGGGCTCACCCGGCATCACCGTGGCCTTGGCGGCGGCCTCCCGCGAGGGCACCCCTTCGATGGGGCGATCGGGCAGGTCGTCGGGCATGCGGTCGGCGTCGACGACGACCGCCGCCCCCTTCGGCTGTGTCGATCGGTTGCGGTTGCGGCCCCCGCGGGAGCCACGGCGCCGACGCTTACGAGCGCCCTCTTCCGACGGTTCGGGCGTGGCGGCGGGAGTGGGGTCGGACATGGGGGCGGTCCCTTCTCATGACGCACGCTCCATGGCGGGAGCGGGCGGCGCGCCCGTCGCGTCGGACCCGAGCGGCAAAGGCTCGGACCGCGCGCCGTCGCGCTGAATCCACTGGGCGGTGCGTCGCATGCCGACCACCTCCACGGTCGGCGAGAGGGCAAGCACGAGCTCGGAGGGGCGGAGCGCCCGGGGCTGGGCGGCCAGCTCGCACTCGAGCACCGTGCCCGCTGCGACGACGGACAGGATGCCGGGCCTGACGTCCTCGTCGGACACCTTGCCCTTGCGTTCACGGGAGACGACGAGCGAGTCGGCGGCCAGGGCTCGGGCCACCAGCTCCTCCACCTCCTCGGCGTCGACGGCGCCGAGCTCGACCGTCCAGGAGCACGACGTGACCTCGTGCTGGAGGGAGTCGGCTCGATCGTCGATCACGGCAGCGGCCAGGACGTCGATCCCGGCCGGGAGCGCCGGCGTGAGCTTCGCCGGCAGGAGGGCGACGTCGACCTCGGCGCCGGGCGCCACCTCGACGTCGAGGTACTCGGCCACCGACTCGGCGCCGGTGGGCAGGGCGAGCCCGAAGCTCACCCGGGGTCGCGGGGAGAACCCCTGGGTCCAGGCCAACGGCAGCTGGGCCCGTCGGAAGGCGCGCTCCCACATGCGGGCCACGTCGCGGTGACTGGTCCAGCGGACCTTGCCGAGCTTCGAGAACCGGAAGCGCACCCGCATCAGGCAGGCCTCCCGCTCAGCAGCTCGACGGGCACGAACCCGCCGGGCCCGAGGTCCTGCCCCGTGCCCTGGCTGCCTCCGGCGGGAGGCACGGTCGAGGCCACCACGTGCTCGATGCCGTAGCCCGTGCACGCGCCGCAGTCGTAGCAGGGGGTCCAGCGGCAGTCCTCCACGCCGGAGGCAGCCAACGCGTCCTGCCAGTCCTGCCACAGGAAGTCCTTGTGCAGGCCCGCCGAGATGTGGTCCCAGGGGAGGACTTCGTCGTGCTCGCGGTGGCGGTGCACGTACCAGTCGATCGACAGGCCGTGCTGCGCCATGGCGTCCTCCCACAGCGAGAGGTCGAAGCACTCCGACCACTCCTGGAAGACGCCACCCCGGCGCCACACCTCCTCGATCACCGGGCCGAGGCGCCGGTCGCCGCGACTGGCGATCCCTTCCGCCAAGGTGGCGCGCGGGTCGTGCCACTTCAGCTGCACGCCGTGCATGCGACGGGTCGCGTCGCGCAGCAGGTTGACCTTGCGCCGGAGCTCGTCGACCGTGTTCTGGCCGAACCATTGGAACGGCGTCTGCGCCTTCGGCACGAAGCCGCCGACCGACGTCGACACGGTGATCCGGTTGCCGTGCTTGCGCCCGATGGCCACGCAGTTGCGGGCCAGCTCGGCGATGCCCAACGTGTCCTCGTCGGCCTCGGTGGGGAGGCCGGTGAGGAAGTAGAGCTTGATCCGCTGCCAGCCCTGCGAGAACGCCGACTCGACCGCGCCGTACAGGTCGTCTTCGCGGATCAGCTTGTTGATCACTTGGCGCATGCGCCACGTGCCGCCTTCGGGCGCGAACGTGAGGCCCGTGCGCCGCACCTTGGCGATCTCGGCGGCGATGCCGACCGTGTAGGCGTCGACCCGCAGGCTGGGGAGGCTGACGGCCACCTCGCCGGAGCACATGGGATCGTTGACGATGCCGCCGACCACGTCCTCGATGCCCGAGTAGTCGGCGGTCGACAACGAGGTGAGGCTCACCTCGTCGTAGCCGGTGCGCTGCAAGCCTGTGCTCACCATCTCGCGCACCTGCGCGGCGGGGCGTTCGCGCACCGGACGGGTGATCATCCCCGCCTGGCAGAACCGACAGCCTCGGGTGCACCCTCGGAACACCTCGACGTTGAGGCGGTCGTGCACCACCTCGGTCAGCGGCACCAGTTGCTGCTTGGGGTAAGGCCAGGCGCCGAGGTCGGCGATCGTGCGCTTCTCCACGCGCTCGGGCACGTCGGGGTACCTGGGCGTGACGGCCCGCAACCACTGCCCGTCGTACTCCACCTCGTACATCGAGGGCACGTACACGCCCGGCACGCCGGCCAACGCCCGCAGCACGCCCTCCCGAGAGCCTTCCGTGCGCCCGCTCCGCTTCCACTCCCCGACCACGTCGGTGATCTCCGCGATCACCTCCTCGCCGTCGCCGATCACGAAGAAGTCGACGAAGTCGGCGAGCGGCTCGGGGTTGAACGTGCAGTGCCCACCCGCGCACACGAGCGGGTGCTCGGGACGCCGGTCGGCGGCCCGCACCGGCACGCCCGCCAGGTCCACGCAGTTCAGGAGGTTGGTGTAGACGAGCTCGGCCGAGAGGTTGAACGCCAGCAGGTCGAAGTCGCCCGCAGGCCGGTGGGTGTCGACGCTGAACAGCGGCACGCCACGGCGCCGCATCTCCGCCTCCATGTCGGTCCACGGCGCGTACGACCGCTCGGCGACCGCGTCGGGCCGCTCGTTGAGCAGTTCGTAGAGGATCTGGAGGCCCTGGTTGGGCAGGCCGACCTCGTAGGCGTCGGGATAGAGAAGGAGCCAGGCCACCTTGTGCGGCGCGTGCGCCGGCGCCTGCGCCCCGTCCTCGCACCCGATGTAGCGGGCCGGCTTCTGCACCTTGGCCAGGAGGGGCTCGATCCTGGGCCAGAGGGTTGACATGTTCCTGCCAAGTGTAGCCATGGCCGGCATTTCCACCCCGTACGGGGGCTGCGACCTGCGATTTTGCGCCGGAGGAGGGGTCATTGACGGGTGAGCCCCGGAAAATGGCCCTCAACGGCGCAAACCGGTACGACGACGGACTTCGTGTGCCTCCAACGGCACGCAAGCGGGAGGGGGGACCAAGCCCGAACCGCTCCCATCATCCGACAAACGCAAACCCGGGGGAACCCGGCGACGCAAAGCCACGGGCCTGACTCGCGAAGCGAGAGGCCGCCGGGCTACCGAAGAAAGGGAGACACCCTGATGCGATCCACCAGCTGGAAGCTCCTCGCGACCCTTGGGGTCGTCACGGCGGCAGCAGCATCCCTCGGAGGCGGCGGCACGTTCGCCGGCTTCACCGCCGAGGTCAAGAACCCGGCCAACGCGTTCTCCAACGGAACGCTGGTCCTGTCCAACACCAAGACCGGCGGCAGCGCGTGCCTCTCGACGGGCGGCGGCTCGACGGACACCAACGCCAACGCCGCCTGCGACACGCTGATCAACGCCTCGGTGCAGAAGCCCGGCGACTCGGCGACGCAGACCCTGACCGTCACCAACAGCGGCAGCCTGGCCGCTGCCGCCTTCAAGCTGTACTCCGCCGCGTGCACGAACGCGGACAACGCCGAGAGCCACCACGGCACCGGCAACCCCTGCTCCAAGGTGCAGGTGTACGTGCAGCAGTACTCGGACTCCGGGTTCACAACGGCGTCGTCGTGCCTCTACGGCGGCGGCACCGCCACCGCCTGCGACTTCTCCGACGCGGGCAAGACCCTGGCGGCCTTCCAGACGGCGTACGGCTCGTCGACCAACGGCCTGGCCATCGGCAACGGGCTCGCCGCCGGTGCCTCGGCGTACTTCAAGGTCGGCGTCAAGCTGCCGTCGGACGCCGACAACACGTACCAGGGCCGCAAGGCGACGTTCGACGTGACCTGGTACGCCTCGTGATGCAGCGTCGACACGGTGCCGGGGCCGCCGCGCCCCGGCACGACGCTCGCACCATCGTCGTGGCTCCCCCGCGAGCCACCCGCTTCGGCCACCTGCTGTTGAGCGGCTTCGCCGTCCTCCTCAGCGTGGTGATCGGCGTCGGCCTGGTCGTCGGGCCGCGGCTGCTCTCCTACCGGGTGCTGTACGTGCGCACGGCCAGCATGACGCCCGCCCTGCCGGTGGGATCGCTGGTGGTCGTCACCGAAGCCCGGGCGGACGACATCGGCCCCGGCGACGTGATCACGTTCGCGCACCCGGACGGCGGCGACCGCCTCGTCACCCATCGAGTGGTGGCCCGAGAAGCGGGCGCGTTCGTCACCAAGGGAGACGCCGGCACCGCAGTCGACCCCTGGCGCGTACCGGCCCGGGGCACGGGCTGGCGGGTGGCGTTGTCGGTGCCCCTGGCGGGCTTCGTGCTCGGCTACCTGCAGTCCGAGGCAGTGGGCACGTGGGCGTTCGGCGCCGTCGTCACGCTGCTCGCGGCACGCGTCGTCGTCGGCATCTGGCGGCCGTCGGTCACGGTTCGGCCTCTGGGGGTGTGACGTGGACCGCCGGGTGGTCATGCTCGGGCTCTCGGTCGTCTGCGCGATGGCGGCGCGCCTAACGCCGACCGCCACCGAGGGCAGTTTCACGGCGGAGACGGCAAACGCCGGCGAAGTGTCCCTCGCCGCACTCGGCGCGCCTGCCGACCTCACCGCAGCGTCCGTCGGCCTCGACGTGACCCTCGGGTGGGCTGCGGGTGCCGGCGGCGCCGGCTCGCGCGTCGAGGCCGCGGTCAACGGGACGAGCGACGATTGCACCGGCGCGGCGTTCACCGTGCTCGCGGACACCGCGGCGACGACGCTCACGGAGACGACGCCGAGCGGCGCGCCGGGCACGAGGCGCTGCTACCGCGTCCGCACGACGTACGGCTCGTGGACCAGTGTGCAGGGCAACCCCGTCGCCGTCGTGCGCCTGGGAGTCGTGGCTGTGAGCGTGGCGACGGCGAACGCCGCCCACACGGCCGGCTGCTCGTCGTCCGGACAGGCCGGCGTGCTCGACTGCGGCGACCGCGTCGCGATCACGTTCAACCAGCCGATGGCCGCAGCCACGGGACCGAGCGGGTCGCACACGGTGTGCACCGACCCGAGCGCGGGAGCGATCGTGCTCGGCGCCTCGGCGTCGTCAGGCTCGTGCTCGGCGACCGAGGAGGCGTCCGTGGGCGTGCTGGCGGGGGGCACGATCGACACCGACGCCCGCCACGCGGCGACGTTCGCCTGGTCGAACGGCGGACGCACGCTCACCGTCACCGTCGGAGACCGGCTCGAGGGCGCCGCCGCCGCCGACGGTGCAACCCGTACGTTCACGGCCGCCACCGGCCTGCAGTCGGCGACGGGCGGACACGGCGTGTGCACCACGGACGCGGACGGCGGCGACTGCCTCATCGAAGCCACGGGCGGGTTCTGACCGCTCAGCTGAAGCGGCGCATGTGCACGTTGAGCACCAGACCGACCGCGGCGAACGCGGCGAGCGTCGACGACCCCCCGTACGACACGAAGGGCAGGGGGATGCCGGTGATCGGCATGATCCCCATCGTCATGCCGACGTTCTCGAAGATCTGGAACACGAACATGGCCAGCACGCCCACGCAGATCAACGTGCCGCTGAGG
>DATAAM010000227.1:0-5759 GCA_036260075.1 Acidimicrobiales bacterium | reverse complement strand
CCGGGCGAGATGCCCTGCTGCACGTTGCTGCAGCCGACGTAGGTGGGCGGTGACGGCTTTGTGGGGTCCAGCAGGAACGAGTCGACCATGCAGTACGACACCTTGTCGCTGATGGCGATCAGGCCCGCGTCGGAGTAGTCGGGGCGCCCGTCGGCAGCCAGCCTGCGCAGCTGGTAGGCAGCGAAGTCGTCGTAGTGGAAGTGCCGATGCTCCTCGTGCCAGCTGAACCCGCCCACCTCGGCGCGCTCGCGGCACACGCGCAACGTCCAGGCCACACACTGCGTGACGGTCGAGCTCGACGTGCTCTGGATCTCCTCCACTGTGAGCTGCACCGGCACTGTGCCGAGGTTCTGCGCCCACGTGTCGAACCAGATGTGCATCCGCCCGGGCACGAACATCTGGGTCTCGGGGTCCTGAACGAACGGCCGCTGCAGTAAGACATCCTGCACGTCCGGGGAGATGTCGGGATAGGAGCGGCCCGGCTGTTGCAGCTCGCTTGTGACAGCAGGGACGCAGCCGGGGTTGACGACGTGCGTCGGGTGGAGCGTGCAGGAGTCCTCGACCGGGGTGTCGTCGGCGGCGCCGGGGGCCGACAGCCCCAGGGAGGCAGTGACGACGGCAAGGGCGAGCGCTGCTCGGTGTGCCTTCACGACCGGTCCTTTCGTTGCCCGGAGCCGAGCGGGCAGGTCATGGGTAGTGGTGTCCGACGATGGCGAGGTCGCGGACCCCGTTCGAGATGTCGATCGTGACCTCGACCACGTTGTCGGTGTCGTCCGTCTCGTACAGGCGGTTGGCGTAGTCGACGGAGACGATCAGCGCGTAGCGACCGTCGGTGACGCCCCCCAGGGGCAGCTGCTGGCCCGGTTGCGTCGGCGCGTAGACGTCGGTCCAGCCCGGCGAGATGCCCACCACCGTCGGCGTGCATGTGAGGTAGAACGGCGCAGGCGAGCCCGCCGACCCGACCTTGCGCGAGTCCATGAGGCAGAACGACACCTTCTCGCTCCTGGCCACCAGGCCGGCGTCCGAATAGTCGGGCCGTCCGTCGGGCGCCAAGCGGCGGAGTTGGTAGTCGGCGAAACCGTTGTAGTGGAAGTGTGCGTGCGGCTCGTGCCAGCTGAACCCGCCCACCTCACGCTGGTCGCGACACACCCGGCCGGCCGTCCACGACACGCACTGCGAGGCTTTGAACGTCTCCGGGTTCTCGATCCCGCTGAAGGAGAGCTGCAGCGGGACGGCCCCGAGGTTCTGGGCGTGCGTGTCGAAGAACATCGTCGGCGTGACGCCCTGGAAGCCGACGATGTACGCGTCGGCCACGTTGGGCACCAGGTTGGGCAAGGTGATGCCCGGCTCCCGCACCTCGCTCGTCAGCGCGGGCACGCAGCCGGGTCGCACCACGTGTACCGGGTGGAGGCCGCAGCTGGAAGGCACGGGCTCGTCGGCATGCACCGGGACGGCGAGAGCGGCGGCGAGCACGGCGACGGCCGAGGCGAACAGGCGCACGCCGCTCACCGTCGGCCGGGGTAGTGGCGAGCGACGGCCGCCACTTGCGTCACGCCGCCCGAGAGCTCCAGCGTGATCTCGACGAGGTTGTCGGTGTCGTCGGTCTCGAGGATGGCGTCACCCGGGTCGAGGTCGATGACGAGCGCGTACCGACCGTCGGTCAGGCCGGCCAGCGACAGCTGCTGGTCGATGCCGTCGGGACTGTGCACGGCCGCCCATCCCGGCGAGACCCCCTGCACGGTCGACTCGCACTTGACGTAGACCGGGGCGAGCAGGGCGTCGTCGCTCACACGAGCGGAGTCGGCCATGCACCAGGAGACCTTCTCCGCTGCGGCCACCAGCCCTTGCGAGCTGTAGTCGACCTTGCCGCTCCGTAACAGGCGGCGAAGCTCGTACACCGCGAAGTCGTGGTGGAAGTGCTTGTGGTCGGCGTGGAAGGTAAAGCCCGCGGCTGACCGGCTTTCGTGGCAGATGCGGCCGAGTCGCCACGACACGCACTGCGCCAGTGTCAGGGCATCGGGATCGTCGAGGTCTTCGAGTGTGAGCTGGAGCGGCACCGTGCCGAGGTTGCGCGCCTGGGTGTCGAAGAACAAGGCCGGCGGGCCGGGGACGAATGTCCCGGTCGCCTCGTCACGCACGAACGGATGCTCGATGGACATCTTGCCGACGTCGGGCACCATGTTGGGAAGGGACGCGACAGGGTCGAGCGGCTCGGCCGCGCTCACCGCCGCGTTGCACAGGAGCAGGAGCGCGGCCGCTCCGAAGAGGAGGCAGCGGCCTCGTCGGGCCGGCGATGTCATGGCCGGCCCCTCAGTTCCCGTTGCCGTTGTTGGTGTGCGGCACCTTGGGCTTCTTGGGCTTCTTCTTCGTGGTCGTGGTGGTCGTCGTCGGTGTGCCGCGATCGTCCGGCGGCGGCCAGTGGTGGCTCACGATCTGCACGTCCTTCAGGCCGCCGGAGATCTCGAAGATCACCTCGACGTAGTTGTCTGTGTCGTCGGTCTCGAGGATCGTGTTCGCGTAGTCCATGTCGATGACCAGCGCGTACGTGCCGTCCGTCATGCCGGCGAGGGGGAAGTTCTGACCGACGGTGTCGTAGTCGTAGATGTCGGTCCAGCCCGGGGTGATCCCCTGCACGGCCGGGAGGCACGACTTGTACAGCGGCACGGGCCGGGCGTCGGGCCGGGCTGTATCGGAGTCGACCAGGCAGAAGGACACCTTGTCGGCCCGGCGGACGAGGCCGGCGTCGGAGTAGTCGGGCCTGTTGCCGACGACCTTCCGCAGCTGGTACGTGGCGAAGTCGGTGTAGTGGAAGTGGTTGTGGTCGTCGTGCCAGGTGAAGCCGCCCGCCGGTTCGGTCGCACGGCACAGGTGCGCCTCCACGGAGCGCCACGACACGCACTGCGACACGGTCGAGGTCTCCGGGGTGTCGACCTCGTCGACTGTCAGTTGGAGCGGCACGGTGCCGAGGTTCTGGGCCCTGGTGTCGAATAAGAGGAACTGCCCCTGCTCGAAGGCCGTGTCGGTGAACCGGTAGTCGTCGACGTGGATGTCGGCCACGGTGGGCACGAGGTTCGGCAGCGACCGACCCGGGTTGCCGAGGTACGGGTCGAGCGGATCGGCGTCCGCGCGGACGGCGAGGATCGACACGATCAGGCCCGCGGCCACGAGCACGCTCGTTCGCCGGAGCGACCTCCTGGTTGTCGACAGCTTCGTCATTGCAGCGCCCCCGTGTCAGTGATCTTGTCGAGCTTCTTGGGCTTCTTCTTGCTCGTGGTGGTCGTGGTCGTCGGTGTGCCGCGGTCGTGGGGAGGCGGCCACCGACGGTCGACCACAGCGGCCTGCGGGTTCTCCGTGCCCATGCCGGAGAGCTCGACGGTGACCTCGACGTAGTTGTCTGTGTCGTCGGTCTCGCGAATCGTGTTCGCGTAGTCCATGTCGATGATCACGGCATAGCGGCCGTCGGGCAGCCCCGCCACCGAGAAGTTCTGGCCGGGCAGGTCGGTCGTGTAGATGTCCGTCCACCCCGCCGACACGCCCTGCACGGTGGGCAGGCATGTCTGGTACAGCGGCGTCGGACGGGCGTCGTCGCGCACCCGCTGGGAGTCGACGAGGCAGAACGAGACCTTCTCGCTGAGGCCCAGCAGTCCGGCGTCGGTGTAGTCGGGCCTGCCTTCCGGCGTGAGCGTCCGGAACTCGTACTTGGCGAAGTCGGTGTAGTGGAAGTGGCGATGCTCGGCGTGCCAGGTGAAGCCGCCCACTGGTTCGGCCTCTCGGCACATGTGCGCCTCGGGAAGCCGCCACGAGACGCATTGGGCCACCGTCGAGATCTCGGGGGTCTCGATCTCCTCCACTGTCAGCTGGAGCGGGACCGTGCCGAGGTTCTGCGCCCGGGTGTCGAACCACAGGAACGTCCCGTGCTCGAACCCGGTCTCCGTGAAGCGGATCGGCTGGATCTCCACGGTGACGACGTTGGGCACCAGGTTGGGCAGTGTGCGACCGGGATCGCCGAGGTACGGGTCGAGCCCGTCACCGGCGCTCGCTCGCACCGCCAGGACGGAGACGAGCATCGCCGCCGCCACCAGCACGCCGACGCGCCGACGTCGAGTCGAACGAAACGACGGATCGCCCACAGCAACCCCCTCCTTGCTGCATGCCCCCACGGCAATGCCCCGATCCTCTTGGTTCGACGAGCGCCCGGGGATGTCCTCCCGCGCGCCGCCGGGCTGTCACCCGGTCACACCCGGCGTCACCTCGTGGTCGTCCACGACCTGGTGCACGTGCTGTTCCAGCCCGAGCACTCGGCCGCCCGGGCCGAGGCCGGAGGGCGCTCGCGGAAGACGGGCCGCACCGGCACCGAGTCGCGGCTGAGCGCACGCACCCGCTCCGGCACCGTCGTCGTGCTCGTGGGCGCCGTCGTGGGCGGAACGGGGACGGTCGTGGTGGTGGTGGTCGTCGTCACGCCTGTGCCCCGGTCGCTCGGAGCAGGCCACCGCTTCCCCACGATCTCCGCCTTGCGGCCCAGGGGATGTGTCTCGTCGTCGCTGTCGGAGATCTCGATGGTGACCTCGACGTAGTTGTCGTCGTCGTTCGTCTCTCGCAGCGTGTTGGCGTAGTCCATGTCGATGATGAGGGCGTAGCGCCCGTTCGGCACACCCTCGAGCGAGAGGCTCTGCCCTTCGAGATCGGACTGGTAGATGTCGGTCCAGCCCGGCGAGATGCCCATCACCGCGGGCGCCGAGCAGTTGACGTCTGTGTAGAAGGCTGTAGGCCGGGCGTTCGGGTCCGCCTGCTCGGAGTCGAGGAAGCAGAACGAGACCTTGTCGCTGAGGCGGACGAGGCCGGCGTCCGAGTAGTCGGGCCTGCCGTCGGGCGCCACGTGGCGCAGCTGGTACGCCGCGAACTCCTCGTAGTGGAAGTGGTCGTGCGCTGCGTGCCATCGGTAGCCGCCGACGCGCTCGGTCTCCCGGCAGATGTGCGCCTGCGGGTTGCGCCACGACACGCACTGCGAGACCGTCGACGACTCCGGGGTCTCGACCTCGTCGATTGTGATCTGCACCGGCACCCTGCCCAGGTTCTGCGCCCGGGTGTCGAACCACAGGAAGGCGCCCTGCTCGAAGCCCGACTCGGTGAACCGGTGGTCCTGGACCTGGACGTCCTCGACGTTGGGAACCAGGTTCGGCAGTGTGCGCCCCGGGTTGCCCAGGTAGGGGTCGAGGGGGTCCTCCGCACGAGCGGGAAGGGCCAGCAAGGGCACGGCCACAGCGATGGCCACAAGCGCCAAGCGACGGTTGCGTCGCGTCGACGGATTGCCCACAGCAACCCCCCTCCTTGCTGCATGCCCCCACGGCACCGCCCGGCAACAGGGTTTCGGCACACGCGGTCCGATGTCCTTCTCGTGACACGATCGCCCCAGCCAGACGTATGTACAGGTAGGGCGACACAGTGAGGTCGGGGGAATGAGCGCGCAACCGCAGGCAGGATCGTCGATGTTCCGCTTCCGCCTGGCGCTGTTCGTCGCCCTCACGGGGGCGGGGGCGGCCGCCGTGGCGCTCACCGCGGGCTGGGCCCGGCTGCCCGGCCAGGTGCTCCTGGGGGTGATGTTCGCCCACGCCCTCGAACTCCAGCACCAGTGCCTGCACGGCACCGGCCTGGCCACGGCCCGGGCCAACCGCTGGGCGGGGCGGCTGTTGGGGGCGCCCATGCTGGTGAGCTACTCCCACTACCGGGCCCGCCACCTGCGCCACCACCGCTACCTGGGC
>DATAAM010000226.1:0-3000 GCA_036260075.1 Acidimicrobiales bacterium | reverse complement strand
GTCGGCCCGAGCCAGCACGTGGGCGAGGAGCGCCGACCCCAGCCCCTTGCTCTGGTAGGCGGGGTCGGTGCCGATGAACGGGATGTACCAGTGCGGCTCGTCGGCCCGGGCGTGGCGCTTCTCCATCGCCGTCACCAGCTTCAGCAGCCGCCCGATGCGCCTTCCCGACAGGCGCAGGTACGGCGGCAGCAGCTTGAACGTGTGCGAGACGGGCGCCTTCCACGAGTCGGGCGGCACCCACACCACTGCAGCGTTGCCGTCGGCGGTCATGTAGACCTCGGCCTTCGGCATGTACGTCACGCGCAGGAGCGCGTCGAAGGCCCGCGGCCCGGTACGGGCGTAGCGGCCGTCGTCGGGAGCGGCCAGCCAGCGCAGCACGGGATCGTCGGCGAAGGCCCGTCCCAACGTGGTCGCCACCTGGCCGCGGTCGGCGTCGGTCGCTCGTCGAACCTCGTGCACGTCGCCTCCTGTCAGCGCACCGGGAAGCCCACCACCTGCTCCAGCTCACGGAGGGCCGCGTCAGGGTCTACCACCTTGATGGTGGTCATGCCCATGGCGCGGGCGGGCTTCAGGTTCACTCCGAGGTCGTCGAGGAACACGGCCTCGTGAGGCTCGATCTCCAGCAGCCGGCACGCCAGCTCGTAGAAGGCAGGCTCGGGCTTGCGCAGGCCGACCTTGCTCGACTCCACCACCACGTCGAACAGCGTCATGACCTCGGCCAGCTCGGGCCGCGTCTCCGGGGCGGCGATGTTGTTGGTGAGCATGCCGATCTTCAGCCGCTCCTTGCAGCGCCTCACCGCCTCCACCATCTGCGGCCGCAGGTCGCCGAGCAGCAGCGCGAGCACCTGGCGGGCGTCGACCGGGTGGCCCGCCTCCTTGGCCTCCAACTCGAAGAGGTCGCAGAACTCCTCGACGGTGACCTCGTTGCGCTCGAGGCGCGCCCAGGCGTTCCCGTGCGGGTCGACGGCGTTGACTGTGCGCAGGAACCCTGTCGGCAGGCCTGTCTCCTCCTCCCAGCGGGCGAACGCGTCGAACGGGCTGGACAGGATGACGCCCCCGAAGTCCCACAGCACGGCTTTGATCACGGCGTAGAGTCTGCTCCACCGTGAGTGGCCGCAGCGTCGTCGTCGACGGCTCGAACATCGCAACCGAGGGACGTCCCATGCCCAGCCTCGCCCAACTGGTCGAGGCCGTGGCGGAGTACCAGAACGAGTTCCCCGACGACGAGATCATCGTGGTGGTCGACGCCACCTTCGGGCACCGCATCGACGAGTCGGAGCGCAAGGCGTTCGACGAGGCGGTCGCCCACAACGAGATCGTGTCGCCGCCTGCGGGCGCCATCGGCCGGGGCGACGCCTTCCTCCTGCGCATCGCCGACAAGGTGGGCGCCACCGTCCTGTCCAACGACTCGTTCCAGGAGTTCCACGGCGAGTACGAGTGGCTGTTCCAGAACGGGCGGCTCATCGGCGGCAAGCCCGTGCCCGGGGTGGGGTGGATCTTCACCCCCCGCACGCCGGTGCGGGGGCCGCGCAGTCGGGTGGCGGTGGCCGAGGCCAAGCGGGCCAAGAAGGCGGCGGCCAAGCGGTCGCCCGCGGCCGAGCAGGCGATCAAGGTGGCCACCGACGAGGCGGTGTCGCCATCGAGCAGGCGCCGGCGTCGGCGGCGGGGCGGCACGCCCCCGGCCGAGCCCGTCAACGAGCCGCTGCCGTTCATCGAGTTCGTGGCCGCCCACAAGCCGGGCACGGAGGTGGAAGGGGAGGTCGACAGCTTCTCGTCGCACGGCGCCTTCGTGCAGGTGGGGTCGTGCCGGTGCTACGTGCCGTTGAGCGCCATGGGCGACCCGCCGCCCCGGGCGGCCCGCGACGTCCTCCAGCGGGGCGAGCAGCGCACGTTCGTGGTCCAGGCCCTCGACCCGCCCCGGCGGGGCATCGAGCTGGCCCTCCCCGGCTTCGCCCGCATCGCCGGCGCGCCCACCGAGGAGACGGTGGAGGACGAGATCGCCGCGGGCACGCCCGCGCCGGAGCCGCCGACCCCGAGGAAGAAGGCAGCGGCGAGGAAGAAGGCGGCGGCGGGCACGAAGAAGGCGCCGGCCAAGAAGGCGACGGCCCCGAAGAAGGCGCAGGCCAAGGCGACCGCCAAGAAGGCGGCGGCCAAGCCGGCCACGAAGGCCGCGCCCAAGAAGGCGGCGGCCAAGTCTGCCACGAAGGCGGCCAAGGCGACGGCCAAGACGGCCAAGGCCACCACGAAGGCGGCGCCCAAGAAGGCGGCACCCGCCAAGAAGGCGGCGGCCAAGGCCGCCACGAAGGCGGCGACGAAGAAGAAGAAGGCCTGACCGGCAGTTCGGAGGCCAAACGGTCCGCTCAGCGGACCTTTTCGCCTCCACCACGGGCGGCCACCCGTGCGAAGGAGCGGCGGGGCTGGACGCCGGCGATCACCGCGCCGGTGTCGAACTGCCAGGCGGGCGTGGCGTAGACGTCGGCCTCCCGGGCGCGGGCCATCGACTCCTCGACCCAGTGCGAGCCCTGCTCCACGTCGACATCGGTGTCGGCCAGCGAGGCGAGCACGTCGGGGTCGCCGATGTCGAGGCCGTCGACGAAGTAGGCGGTGAAGAGGGCGTCGTGCAGCGCGTCGAACGACTCGGGCCGGCACCGGCGCACCCACTCGGCGGTCGACAGGGCCCGGCGGGTGTTGGGCAGCACGGTCGGCGGCCGGAAGGGCATGCCCACCGCTTCGCACTCCGTCGCCACCGCCGCGTACCGCCGGGTCGTCGGCACGCCGCCCGCGGGCACCTCCGGGTGCAGCTCGTACGGCAGTACGGTCACGGTGACGCCCAGCGAGCGGAGCAGTGCCGTGCGGTCGCGGCCCACGTAGCACCACGGGCACAGGTAGTCGCTCCACACGACGGCCTCCATCGCCGTCGAATCTAGGGTGTGGACCGATGCGGATCGCCACCTGGAACGTCAACTCGCTGAAGGCCCGGTTGCCCCGCGTGGAGGAGTG
>DATAAM010000225.1:0-13659 GCA_036260075.1 Acidimicrobiales bacterium | reverse complement strand
GGCCGGTGGTGATCGACTTCCGCACCGACTCGATGGAGAAGGTCTACCCGATGGTGGCGGCGGGCACGTCGAACGACGACATCATCATGGGCCCGGCCCAGGGGGAGGGCGGCCGATGACGAACCACCACATGCTCTCCGTCCTGGTGGAGAACAAGCCCGGCGTGCTGTCCCGGGTCACCAACCTGTTCTCCCGACGGGGCTTCAACATCTACTCGCTGGCGGTGGCGCCCACCGACGACGAGCGGTTCTCCCGCATCTCGATCGTGGTCGACGTGGAGTCCACCCCGCTCGAGCAGATCACCAAGCAGCTCTTCAAGCTCGTCAACGTGGTGAAGATCACCGAGCTGCACCCCGACGACTCGGTCGAGCGCGAGCTCATGCTCCTCTCGGTGCGGGCCGAGGCGGGCGCCCGCAGCCAGGTGATCGAGCTCGTGCAGGTCTTCGAGGGCCGCATCGTCGACGTGGGCCACGACCAGCTCACGATCATGCTGTCGGGCACCCCGCAGAAGCTGGACGACTTCGAAGACCTCATGCGACCGTACGGGATCGTGGAAGTGCAGCGGACGGGACGTGTTGCGCTGCCCAAGCTGGAGCGCCAGGTGCCGCGCCTGCGCTCCGTGACCGGAAAGGTGGGATAGCGCAATGCCTGCACAGGTTTCCTACGAGAAGGACGCCGACCCCGGCCTGGTGGCCGGCCGCAAGGTCGCCGTCATCGGCTACGGGTCGCAGGGCCACGCCCACGCGCTGAACCTGCGCGACTCGGGGGTCGACGTGCGCGTCGGCCTGCGCGAGGGTTCGTCCTCGCGGGCCAAGGCCGAGGCCGCCGGGTTGTCGGTGAAGTCGGTGGCCGACGCCGCCGCCGAGGCCGACTTGGTGATGATCCTGCTGCCCGACACCGAGCAGGGAGCGGTGTACGAGGCGGAGATCGCGCCCAACCTGTCGTCGGGCGACGCCGTGTTCTTCGCCCACGGCTTCAACATCCGCTTCGGCCTCATCAAGCCCGACGCCGGGCTCGACGTGGCCATGGTGGCCCCCAAGGGACCGGGCCACCTCGTGCGCCGTACCTACACCGAGGGCGGAGGCGTGCCGTCGCTGATCGCCGTGGCCCAGGATGCCTCGGGCAAGGCACGCGACATCGCCCTCTCCTACGCGCACGCGATCGGCGCCACCCGCGCCGGGGTGCTCGACACCACCTTCGAGGAGGAAACCGAGACCGACCTGTTCGGCGAGCAGGTCGTGCTGTGCGGCGGGCTCACCGCGCTGGTGCAGGCGGGCTACGAGACGCTCACAGAGGCGGGGTACCAGCCGGAGTCGGCCTACTTCGAGTGCCTGCACGAGCTGAAGCTCATCGTCGACCTCATGTACGAGCACGGCATCGCCGGGATGCGGTTCTCGATCTCCGACACGGCCGAGTACGGCGACGTGACCCGTGGGCCGCGCGTCATCAACGACGCGGTCAAGGCGGAGATGAAGAAGATCCTCGGCGAGATCCGCTCGGGCGAGTTCGCCAAGGAGTGGATCGAGGAGAACCGGGCGGGCCGCCCCAACTTCGACCGGCTGCGCGAGGCGGGCAAGCAGCACCCGATCGAGACGGTCGGTGCCGAGCTGCGGGCCATGATGCCGTTCATCGCCGCGGGCAAGGAGCGCCCCCAGGACGTCAGCGGCGGCTGACCTCGCCCTGGTGCCAGAACCGTTTCAGCGAAGCTGCTTGTGCTGCTGGTCGGCGTGCTCTGTCACCCAGGAGCGGCAGCGGCCGGTCGGGTCGTGCGTGCCCGTGCAGACGACCCGGGCGTAGAAGTTGTCGACGGTGAAGAGCACGACGGCGATCGACTGGTTGTCCTCGTCGCTCCCGGCCCACGCCCGGGAGCCGGGGATGCCCGCCGACACCTCCTCGGCTTTGTCGTCTGTCGCCTCCTCGAACGACTCGGCGTCGTGGTCCAAGTAGGCCCGTGCGCCCTGCGGCGTGCCGAAGAAGTAGAGGTAGGCGAACAGGTGGGTGGCCTGGCCGGCCGGGTCGTCCGGTGCGCGCCTGTGCTCCCACACACGCGAGTAGCCGGCGTGGAAGCCGAGATCCTGGAGGAGCTTGCGGGATCGCTCGATCTCGCCGTCGTCCTCCGCGTCGTCCGCTGCCGCATCCTGGAGGCCCATGGGCCCGGTGCCGAACACGTCGTCGCGCACCGGGCTCCAGTCGGTGCCCACCCGCAGCAGATAGGGCTCGATGTGCTCCGGCTGGACGACGATCTCGACCGGCTTGTCCTCGTCGGGTGAGGTCAGTGTGGCCGCGGGCTTGGGCGTCGTCGTCGTGGTGGCCGCCTTGCGGGGGGCGGACTCGGCCGTCGTGGTCGTCGGAGCGATCGTCGTGGTGGTGGACGGCGCGGTCGTGGTGGTCGTCACCTGGGCGTCGTCTCCCTTCGACCCGCAGGCGACGAGCGCAGCGAGCACCACGGCGACGATTGCTTTACGCACTGGGCCAGGGTACGCGGGTTCGGCGCCGGACGAGGATGACGGCGGCGGGCGCGCCACCCACGAGTAGCAAGGCGGCGTCCCGCAGGGGCAGGCCGCCGTCGGATGGGCGCGCCTGTCGCGCCGCGGGCGCGGCGACCGGTTGGGCGGCGGCGACTTCCTGGCGAGGCCGGAGCGCCACGGGGGGGAGCCGGTCGAGCCCGTCCTGGCCCGACGGCGGCACGGCGAACACGCGGTCGAGCAACCCCGCCGCCGAGCGGTACGGGTCGGCGGCCCCGAGCACGACCGCGATCGCCGTTCGCCCGTCGCGTCGCGCAGCGGCGATCAGCGAGTGCCCCGCCCGCTTGGTGTAGCCGGTCTTCACGCCGATGGCGCCGGGATAGAGCGTGAGCAACCGGTTGTGGTTGCGCAGGCGGTGGGGCTCGCCGTCGCCGCCGACGAACCGGTACTCCGGCAGCGTCACGATCGGCGCCAACTCGCCCGCAGCGAGGAACGCACGCGCCGCGATGGCCACGTCGCGAGCGCTGACGAGGTTGCCGCCCTCCACCGAGAACTCGTCGTCGAGGCCCGCCGGGTCGCGCAGCACCGGGTCGTCCTCCATGCCCAGCCGCACGGCCGTGGCAACGAACAGCTCGCCGAAGTCCTCCAGCGAGCCCGCCGCCCGCTCGGCCAGGGCGGCGGCGGCGTCGTTCGCAGACACGAGCAGCAGCGAGTGCAGGAGGTGGTCCACGCGCCACACCTCGCCTTGCTTCAGCTGCATGCGGCGGGCGGGCATGCCCTCGGCCCGAGCCGAGACCGGCACCTCGTCGTCGGGAGCGAGGTGCTCTGTCACCACCAGCGCGGTCAGCACCTTCAGCACGCTCGCCACCCGCATAGGCGTGCGGTGGTCCCCGCCCTCGATCACCGCGCCGGTGTCGGCGTCGACAGCCACCCACGCCTTGGGCGGCGGGGGAGCGATCGTGGTGGTGGGCGCGGCCCTCGCCGGCGTCGACAGGGCGACCAGCGCGACGACGACGGCCAGACCCCGGAGCACGGCCGCCAGGCTACGAGCCGAGCGCCTCCACCACGTAGTCCGTGCACCGGGTGAGCGCGGCCACGTCGTCGGGGTCGACGGCCGGGAACAGGGCGACGCGCACCTGGTTGCGACCCAGCTTGCGATACGGCTCGGTGTCGACGATCCCGTTGGCCCGCAGCACCTTGCACACCACGGCGGCGTCGACCGACTCGTCGAAGTCGATGGTGCCCACCACCGGGCTGCGGTCGTCGGGCTTGGAGACGAACGGCTGCGCGTAGGGCGACGCCTCGGCCCAGCCGTACAGCGTCTGCGCCGATCGGTCGCACCGCGACGCCGTCCACTCCAGCCCGCCGCCCTCCAGCATCCACTCCACTTGGTTCGCCAGGAGGAACAGCGTGGCCAGTGCGGGCGTGTTGTAGGTCTGGTCGGCCCGCGAGTTCTCCAGCGCGATGCGCAGGTCGAGGGTCGGCGGCACCCACCGCCCGTCGGCCGGCGCCTCCTCGATGCGAGCGATCGCTTCGGGCGAGCACAGCGCCAGCCACAGGCCGCCGTCGGAGGCGAAGCACTTCTGCGGCGCGAAGTAGTAGACGTCGAACTGCGACGGGTCGACCCGCATGCCTCCCGCCGCCGAGGTGGCGTCGACAGCGGTGAACGCGTCGGGCGCAGGGCGGCGCACCTCCATGGCGACGCCGGTCGACGTCTCGTTGTGGGTCAGTGCGTAGAGATCGATGCCGTCGGTCGGCTCGATCTCGGGACGGGTGCCGGGCGCGGCGCTGACCACGTCGGGCTCGTCGAGGAACGGAGAGGCGGCCACCACGGCGGCGAACTTCGAGGAGAACTCGCCGAAGGAGAAGTGGCGGCTGCGCCGGCGAACCAGCGAGCAGGCGGCCGCGTCCCAGAACGAGGTGGTGCCGCCGTTGCCGAGCAGCACCTCGTAGCCGTCGGGGAGCGAGAACAGCTCGGCCAGGCCGGTGCGCACGCGCCGCACCACTGATCGCACGCCTTCCTGGCGGTGGCTCGTGCCCAGGTACGTGGGGGCGGCGGCGGCCAGCGCCTCCACCGCAGCGGGGCGGACCTTGGACGGGCCCGAGCCGAAGCGCCCGTCGGCAGGCAGGAGGTCGGCGGGGATGCGGATATCGGAAACGGCGGTCTCGGGCACGTGTGACAGCATGGCAGGCATGGGTCGGATCTCCACACGGATTGGCGCGGTCGCCGAGTCGGCCACGCTGGCCATCGACGCCAAGGCCAAGGCGCTCAAGGCGGCGGGTGAGAGCGTGGTGGGCTTCGGTGCGGGCGAGCCCGATTTCCCCACGCCGGAGCACATCGTCGAGGCGGCCGTGGCCGCTTGCCGCGACCCCAAGGCCCACAAGTACACGCCCACGCCCGGCCTACCCGAGCTGCGCCAGGCCATCGCCGCCAAGACCGCCCGCGACTCCGGCCTGCAGGTCGAGGCGGCACAGGTGCTCGTCACCAACGGCGGCAAGCAGGCGATCTACAACGCGTTCGCCACGCTGCTCGATCCCGGCGACGAGGTCATCGTCCCTGCGCCGTACTGGACCACGTATCCGGAGGCGATCGCGTTGGCGGGCGGCGTGCCCGTGTACGTCGACACCGACGAGTCCAGTGGCTTCCGAGCCGGCGTCGAGCAGCTCGAAGCGGCTCGCACGCCCCGCACCAAGGTGCTGCTGTTCGTCTCGCCCTCCAACCCCACCGGCGCCGTGTACCCGCGCGACCACGTGGAGGCCATCGGCCGGTGGGCGGTCGAGCACGGGCTGTGGGTGCTCACCGACGAGATCTACGAGCACCTCGTGTACGGGGCCGCCACCCACCACTCCATGCCCGTGCTCGTGCCCGAGTCGGCCGAGCGCTGCGTGGTCGTCAACGGCGTGGCCAAGACCTACGCCATGACCGGCTGGCGGGTGGGCTGGCTCGTCGGCCCGGCCGACGTGGTGAAGGCGGCGGCCAACCTCCAGTCGCACGCCACGTCCAACGTGGGCAACGTCTCGCAGTACGCGGCACTGGCCGCCGTGTCGGGCGACCTCTCGGCGGTGGCGGAGATGCGCGCCGTGTACGACCGCCGCAGGCAGACGATCCACTCGATGCTGAACGACATCCCCGGCTTCACGTGCGTCGAGCCGGAGGGTGCCTTCTACGCGTTCCCGTCGTTCAAGGCGGTGCTCGGCCGCGACATCGCCGGGCGACGTCCGCAGACCACGCTCGAGCTGGCCGAGGTGATCCTCGACGAGGTGCGCGTGGCGATCGTGCCGGGGGAGGCGTTCGGTGCACCGGGGTACGCCCGCCTGTCGTACGCGCTGGGCGACGACGACTTGGTCGAAGGGGTCACCCGCATCGGCAAGCTGCTGGCGGGCTGATGCGGCGCTCGGCCGCGTTGCCGCTCGCGTTCGTGCTGGCGGCGGCGTGCAGCAGCGGCGGCGACGACCCGCCCGAGAGCAGGTTCTGCAGGGCCGACACGGAGATGGACGTGTACAGCACCGACGGCGCGGGCGTGGTGCACACCGACCACCCGTCGTACACCGGGCCGCTCGGCAACCCGCCCCGGTACACCGTCGACCCGCCGAGCGGCGGCGACCATCTCACCCCCTCAGTGCCGCCCGGCTTCTACGTGGGCGACGGCATGCCGCCCGACGGCGCGTTGGTGCACTCGCTGGAGCACGGCTACGTGATCGTCTGGTATCGCTCGGCCGCCGAGGCGCAGGTTGCCCGTGCGGTGGCGGACCAGTACGCACGCGACGTGCTCGTGGTCGAGCGCCCCACGTTGTCGGTGCCGATCGCGGCCACGGCCTGGGGCCACCGCCTCCTGTGCGAACAGGCCGACGCGGGCGAGCTGGCCGAGTTCGTGGTCGACCGTCGCAACAAGGCGCCCGAGAAGGTCCCGCATTAGCCGGTGCTCGGCGGGGTTCGCGAGGATGGGCGCATGGCCCGCGTCCTCGTCACGGAGAAGCTCGCCGAGCGCGGCCTGGACGCGTTGCGGGAGGCGGGGCACGAGGTCGACGTCCGCCTCGACCTGACGCCCGAGCAGCTGGTCGAGGCCGTGCGCGGGGCCGCCGCGCTGGTGGTCCGCTCGGCCACGCAGGTGACGGCCGACGTGCTGGCCGCGGGCACCGACCTCGTCGTCGTGGGCCGGGCGGGCATCGGGCTCGACAACGTGGACGTGCAGGAGGCCACCCGGCGCGGCGTGATGGTCGTCAACGCGCCGCAGTCCAACATCCTCTCGGCCGCCGGGCACACGATGGCCATGCTGCTGTCCCAGGCCCGCAACGTGCCGCAGGCCCACGCCGCCTTGAAGGCGGGCAAGTGGGAGCGCTCGAAGTGGGAGGGCGTCGAGCTGCACGGCAAGACGCTGGGCGTGATCGGCCTCGGTCGCATCGGGGCGTTGGTGGCGCAGCGGGCGTTGGCGTTCGGCATGCGCCTGATCGCCTACGACCCCTTCGTGTCGCCGGAGCGGGCCCGCCAGTTGGGCATCGAGCTCCTCGGCTCGCCGGAGGAGCTCGTGGCCCGGGCCGAATTCGTGACGTTGCACGTGGCCAAGACGCCGGAGACGGTGGGCCTGATCGGCAAGGAGCTGCTGGCCAAGGCCAAGCCCGGCATCCGCATCGTCAACGTGGCGCGTGGCGGCATCGTCGACGAGGAGGCGCTGGCCGAGGCCATCCGCGACGGCCGGGTGGCGGGCGCCGCCCTCGACGTGTTCGCCACGGAGCCGACGACCTCGTCGCCGCTGTTCGAGCTCGACGCCGTGGTGGTCACGCCCCACCTCGGGGCCAGCACCGCCGAGGCGCAGGACAAGGCGGGCGTCACCATCGCCGAGCAGGTGATCCTGGCGCTGGCGGGCGACTTCGTGCCCTTCGCCGTCAACGTCAACGCGGGCGAGGCGGCCGAGACCGTGCGCCCGTTCCTGCCGCTGGCCGAGCGCCTGGGCCGACTGTACGCAGCGGTCAACGAGGGCATGCCCTCGGTACTGGAGGTGGCGTACCAAGGGGCCATCGCCGACTACGACACCCGCATCCTCACGCTGTCGGTCCTGAAGGGCCTGTTCGCCGCGGGCGGCAGCATCGAGCAGGTGTCGTACGTCAACGCCCCGCAGCTGGCCGAGGAGCAGGGCCTCGAAGTCCGGGAGGTCAGCAGTTCGACGTCGCACGACTACGTGAACCTCGTGACGTTGCGCGGCGGCGACCATGCCGTGGCGGGCACGCTGTCGGGCACCCGGGGCGAGCCTCGCCTGGTCATGGTCGACGACCACGAGCTCGACGTGCCGTTCTCCCGCCGCATGCTCCTGGTGCGCAACGACGACCGGCCCGGCGTCGTCGGCTACATCGGCACCGTGCTGGGCGAAGCCGGAGTGAACATCGCCGACATGGCGCTGGGCCGGGCCCGGGCGGGGGCCACCGCGCTCATGGTCATCGCCATCGACGACGCGCTGCCCGCCGAGGCCCACGAACGCTTGGCTGCCGGGCCGGGCATCCTCGACATCCACTGCGTCGACGAGCCCTGACCCCACTTCGTTCTGGCTGGCAGATCACGCACGTACGTGCGTGATCTGCCAGCCAGAACCGGGCGGGGACGGCGGCAGTTCAGCGCTTGGCCCTGGTGAGGCCGTCCGCCTCGGCCTCGGCCTCGCCCCGGTAGCACCGGTCGGGCACGGTGCGGGCGTAGGCGAACATGCCGGGCAGGTGGAAGAGCCTGCTCGACAGCTTGGCCTTCACCGGGTGCGACGGCGGGCACACCGACCCTGTGGGCTCCACCCAGGCGGCGGCCACCGCGGGCGCGGCGGCCTTCTTGCCCGCGGCCTTCTTGGTGGCGGGCGCCTTCTTGGCCGCCGCCTTCTTGGCCGGCGACTTGCGCACGGGTGCCGCGGTGGCGTCCTCGGCTGCGAGGGTCGGCACCTCGGGCTCCGACGTCAGCGCCGCCTGCGAGTGGTCGGGCACGGGCGCCGGGGCCGTCTCCGCGACCGGGGGCCACGAGGGCGCGGGCTCGTCGTCGCGGGCAGTGCCGCCGCGGCGCGCCTGCACCGTTTTCACCACCGCCGCGGCGATGCCGGTGAGGAGCCCCAGGCGCAACCCGATTCGGAACGACCGCCTGATCATGGGCCCCAACCTACCTTGACGTGTCGGTGCCGTCCTGCGACGATGTCCCGAACATGCCGACGACCCACACTTTCGTCCTCCTCCTTACGTAGCGGCGAGCTCCCGTCCGGGAACTCGCCTCCGCCTCCTGCGCCTCCGGCCAGGAGGTTTTTTGTTTCCCGACCACGATGACCAAAGGAACACCGATGGCCGACCGGTTGATCATCTTCGACACGACGTTGCGAGACGGCGAGCAGTCCCCCGGGATCTCGCTCGACCCCGCCGAGTTACTGGAGATCGCCGAGCAGCTCGCCCGCCTCGGGGTCGACTACATCGAGGCCGGTTTTCCCGTGGCCAGCCAGGGCGACTTCGACGCCGTGCAGGCGATCGCGAGGACCGTCGAGGGCCCGGTCATCGCCGGCCTGTCCCGCACCCACCTGGCCGACGTCGACCGCTGCTGGGAGGCCCTGCGCGACGCGGCCAGGGCCCGCATCCACGTGTTCATCTCGACCAGCCCGAGCCACATGGAGCACATGCTCAAGATGACGCAGGCGCAGGTGCTGGAGCAGACCCGGGCCGGCGTGGCCCGCGCCCGCGAGCACACCGACGACGTCGAGTTCAGCCCGCAGGACGCCACCCGCACGCCGCTGGAGTTCATGCTGGAGGTGCTCCAAGTGGCGGTCGACGCAGGCGCCACCACGCTCAACATCCCCGACACCGTCGGCTACGGCATCCCGTGGGACTTCGGCGCGCTCATCCAGTACATCCGCCGCGAGGTGAAGGGCGACTACATCACGTCGACCCACTGCCACAACGACCTCGGCCTCGCCACCGCCAACTCGCTGGCCGGCGTGCAAGCGGGCGCCCGCCAGGTGGAGGTGTGCGTGAACGGCCTCGGCGAGCGGGCGGGCAACGCCGCGCTGGAGGAGGTCGTGATGGCGATCAAGATCCGCCCCGACCAGTTCCCCGGCATCGAGGTGGGCGTCAACACGGAGGAGATCGCCCGCACCAGCCGCTTGGTGGCCCGGCTCACCGGCTATCCCGTGCAGTACAACAAGGCCGTCGTGGGGCGGAACGCGTTCGCCCACGAGTCGGGCATCCACCAGCACGGCGTGCTGGCCGACCGCAGCACGTACGAGATCATCGACGCCGCCGACGTGGGGCAGGAGGGCCGGCAGATCGTGCTCGGCAAGCACTCCGGCCGCCACGCCTTCGCCGACACGTTGGAGAAGATGGGCCTGCACGTGCAGGGCGACGCCCTCAACGCCGCCTTCCAGCGCTTCAAGGAGCTGGCCGACCGCAAGGTGCAGATCACCGAGGCCGACCTGGAGGCGATCGTGGCCGAGGAGCTGGGCGGCATCGGTGCCGCGCCCGCGTTCACGTTCGAGGCGCTGGAGGTGACCGGTGGCACCGTGGGCGTGCCCCGGGCGCGCGTCGTGCTCGTACGGAGTGGTGAGAAGGTCGAGGTCACGGCCGAGGGCGACGGCATGATCGACGCCGCCTGCAAGGCCATCAAGCAGGCCACCGGCGTCGACGGCAAGCTCACCGACTTCAACGTGTCCTCGGTCACCGGCGGCGTCGACGCCCTCGGCGACGTGGTGCTGCAAGTGGAGGCCGACGGCGTGCGGGTCTCGGGGCGCGGCGTGTCGACCGACGTGGTCGAGGCGTCGGCGCGCGCCTACCTCAACGCCGTCAACCGGCTTGTCCGCGTGCGAGCCCGCAAGGAGCAGGGCGACGTGCGCGAGCCGGAGGCCACGCCGTAGCCCTTGTCGTTCTGGTGGGGGATCAGCGCGCTCCGGCGTCCTGATCCCCCACCAGAACACCCGAGTGGAACGTGCGGCGGTAGGCGGCGGGCGAGGTGCCCACCACTCGCTGGAAGTGCTGGCGCAGGTTCGCGGCGGTTCCGAACCCGCACCGCGACGCGATCAGCTCGATCGACTGGTCGGTGCGCTCGAGCAGCCGCTGCGCGTAGAGCACCCGCTGCGTGAGCAGCCAGTGGTGCGGCGTGGTGCCGGTCACGGCGCGGAAGCGGCGGGCGAAGTGCCGCGGGCTCATCGCCGCCCGGCGGGCCAGCGCCTCCACCGTCATCTGCTCGTCGAGGTGCTCCTCCATCCACGCCAGGACGTCGGCCAGCATCCCGTCGCCGTCGCTTGTCGGAACCGGCTGGTCGACGTACTGCGCCTGGCCGCCGTCGCGATGGGGCGGCACGACCATGCGCCGGGCCACAGCATTGGCGACCTCCGCCCCGTAGTCGAGGCGCACGACGTGCAGGCAGAGGTCGATGCCGGCGGCGGTGCCCGCCGACGTCATCACGTTGCCGTCCTCGACGTAGAGCACCTTCGGGTCGACCTTCACGTTGGGGTACCGCTCGGCCAGCAGGTCGGCGTGCATCCAGTGCGTCGTGGCCCGGCGCCCGTCGAGCAGCCCGGCGGCGGCCAGCACGAAGGCCCCCGTGCACACCGAGAGGATGCGGGCGCCTCGCTTGTGCGCCGCCCGCAGGGCCTCGAGCATCGGCTCGGGCGGCTTCTCGTCCACGCCCACGCCCGCGGGCACGATCACGGTGTCGGCCTTGCGCAGGTCGGCGAGCCCGTACGGCGTGTGGATGGTGAAGCCCATGTCGGTGGTGACCGGGCCTTCCTCGGCGGCGCAGACGAGGAAGCGGTACCAGGGCGAGACGATCTCCGGACGTTCGAACCCGAACACCTCGCAGGCGACGGCCAGCTCGAAGGGGGAGACGTGCTTGGGCACCAGTGCGGCGACGGTGTGGCGTTTCCGGGCCATGGCAGGATTCTAGCGAACGTGGTCGTTCCTGCCACTGGCCGTTCCTGCCTGGGAAGCGCACGATCGTGCCATGGATGCACTCGACGCCCTCTCCACGGAACGTCCGGTGCTCAGCACCCGGCTGTGGCGCTCGTCGCGGGCGACGGACGCAGCCGCCCCGGACACGCTCGACCGCGCCCGCAAGCTGGTCGCCCAGCTGCCGGTGCTCGTGCGGGGCGGGTGGGCGCCTGCCGTGTCGCTCACCACGGCGGACGCCGCGCTCCGCTTGGAGGCGGCGGTGTGGGAGCTGGCTTACCGCCGCGACGTCACCGTCGAGCCGGGCTCGACGGCCACGCAGGTGGCTCGTGCCTTGGCCGCCCGAGGAGCGTTGGCGCCGCCCGCGGCGGAGGCGGTGGTCCTGGTCGAGCGGGTGCTCGCCGACGACGGCGTCGTCGACCACGTGGAGCTGTGCCGGGTGGCCGCCCGGCTCACGGCCTACGTGGAGCTACGCGCCCGCTTCGGCTGACACCGGCCTGCCGCGCACGACCTCGAGCGGGATCACCCCCGCCCACACGTCGAGGGCCAGGTCTTCCTCCTTGTCGGTGGGCGGTCCGGTGCGCACCTTGGCCGACGCCTCGTCCAGGGGCAGGGCCACCACCAGCGTGGCCGCCAGCTCCTGCGCCGTGGGCGGCCGAGCCACCGCCGTGCGGCCCGGCACCATCTTCTCCACGAAGGCGGCCAACGCTTCCGCCTTCTCGTCGCCTTCGAGCACGCGCCCCCGCCCGAAGGCGACCACCGAGCGGTAGTTCATGGAGTGGGCGAACGCCGAACGGGCCAGCACGAGCCCGTCGAGCAGCGTGACGGCCACGCAGACGGGTCGCCCCTCGGCCGCCAGCTGGAGCAACCGGTTGGCGGACGACCCGTGCACGACCAGCTCGTCGCCCAGTCGCACGAAGCCGGTGGGGAGCACCACGGGCCCGTGCTCGTCCGCGACGGCCAGGTGGCACACGAGTGCCTCGTCGAGCACGGCGTGCACGGTGGCCCGGTCGTAGCGGCCGCGGTGCGCCCGTCGGCGGACGGTGGTGCGGTCGGTCGGCATCGCCCGGACGGTACCGACGTGCACCCGGCCCGACGAGCGAATTACCCGGGCACGGTGGTGGGGAGGTGGTCCGGCCGCCGCGTCTCGAAATCCGAGATGAGATTCTCGTATCGCATGGTGAGATCGATGTCGTCGAGACCTTCGAGCAGTCGGCCCTGCGTGAAGTCGTCGAGCGGGAAGGGCGCGTCGATGCCTGCGCCCGCCGCCCAGACGCGTCGTGATTCGACGTCGACTGTCACCTCGAGCGCAGGGTCGGCGTGGAGCGCGGCCAGCAGCGCCGCCCCCGTGGCCTCGTCGACCTGCGCAGGCACGAGCCCGGCCTTGGTGCAGTTGGTGCGGAAGATGTCGGCGAAGCGCGGCGACACCACGGCCTTGAACCCGTGGTCCATAAGCGCCCACACGGCGTGCTCACGCGAGGATCCCGTCCCGAAGTTGGGCCCGGCCACCAGGATCACGGCGTCGCGGTGCTCGGGACGGTTGAGCACGAACGCCGGGTCCTTGCGCCAGGCCGAGAACAGCCCCTCGCCGAACCCGGTGCGCTCCACCCGCTTGAGCCACTCGGCCGGGATGATCTGGTCGGTGTCGACGTCGCTGCGGTCGAGCGGGACCGCTCGCCCCGTCACTGTGCGCACGGCTTCCATCAGTCGAGCTCCTTCGGCGTGGCAAAGCGGCCTGCGATCGCGGTGGCGGCGGCCACTGCAGGCGACACCAGGTGGGTGCGACCGCCCGGGCCCTGGCGCCCCTCGAAGTTGCGGTTCGACGTGGACGCCGCCCGCTCGCCGGGCGCCAGCTTGTCGGGGTTCATGGCCAGGCACATCGAGCAGCCCGCGTCGCGCCACTCGAAGCCCGCGGCGGTGAACACGCGGTCGAGGCCCTCCTGCTCGGCCTGGAACTTCACGAGCATGGAGCCGGGCACGACCAGCGCTCGCACGCCGGGCTTGACCCTGCGGCCTTCGACCACCGACGCCGCCGCCCGCAGATCCTCGATGCGCGAGTTGGTGCACGACCCGATGAACACCGTGTCGATGGGGATCTCGCGGATCGAGGTCCCCGCCTCCAGGCCCATGTAGGACAGTGCCCGAGCGGCGGCGTCGCGCTCGGCGGCGTCCAGGAACGAGTCGGGATCGGGGACCACGCCGTCGATCGGCACGACTTGCGCCGGGTTCGTGCCCCACGACACGTGCGGCTGGAGGCTCGCGGCGTCGATGGCGACCTCCTTGTCGAACGTGGCCCCTTCGT
>DATAAM010000224.1:0-5586 GCA_036260075.1 Acidimicrobiales bacterium | reverse complement strand
AGCGCCCACCCGCGCGGGGCGCATCCGTGAGCGTGGTCTACGCTGTGGAGCGCCGGGTATGGCGCGACGAGGTGCTGGTGGAGCTGCGCGTGCGCGACCTGGGCGTGATCGCGGAGGCCCACGTGGTGCTGGGTCCCGGCCTCACCGCCCTCACGGGCGAGACGGGGGCGGGCAAGACGCTGCTGGTCGAGGCCATCGAGCTGCTGGTCGGCGGCCGGGCCGAGAGCGTGCTGGTGCGACCGGGGGCCGAGGAGGCGTGGGTGGAGGGCCGCTTCGTGGTCGACGGGCGCGAGGTCGTGCTGGCCCGGGCCGTGCCTGCCTCGGGGCGTTCCCGTGCCTACGTCGACGGCCGCATGGCGCCGGTGGGGGCGCTGGCCGAGGCAGGCGCCGAGCTCGTCGACCTGCACGGGCAGCACGCCCACCAGGCGCTGTTGTCGGCCCCGGCCCAACGGGCGGCCCTCGACCGCTTCGGCGAGGTCGACCTCCGACCGTTGCACGAGGCTCGGGCACGGTTGCACGCGATCGAGCAGTCGTTGGACGCGCTGGGCGGCGACGAGCGGGCCCGAGCGCGCGAGATCGACCTGTTGCGCTACCAGGTCGACGAGGTCGACGGCGCTCGCATCGACGGCCCCGACGAGGACGAGCGGTTGGCCGAGGAGGAGGAGCGGCTGGCCGACGCCACCGCCCACCGGGAGGCAGCCGCTGCCGCCCATGCCGCGCTGGCCGAGGAGGGCCGGGCGGGCGATGCGCTGGGGTCGGCGCTGGCGGCGGTCGCGGGCCGCTCGCCGTTGCGCGACCTGGAGGGCCGGCTGCGCTCGCTAGTGGCCGAGGTGGGCGACGTGGGCACGGAGCTGCGGGCCGCCGCCGAGCAGCTCGAGGACGACCCGGAGCGCCTGGATGCGGTGCGCGGTCGGCGCCGACAGTTGCACGAGCTGCGCAAGAAGTACGGCGCCACGCTGGCCGAGGTGCTGGCGTTCGCCGAGCAGGCGCGTGCCCGGCTCGACGAGCTGCTCTCGCACGACCGCCGGGCCGCTGAGCTCGACCGCGACCGCGAGCAGGCGACGGAGGCGGTGGCGGCGGCCGAACGGGCGGTGCTGGCCGCCCGTCGCGATGCGGCGCCGCGCCTGGCTGCCGCGGTGGAGGCCCACTTGCAGGACCTGGCCATGGCGGGCGCGCGCGTCGAGGTGGAGGTGGGTGAGGAGCCGCCCGGCGACCGGGTGGCCTTCCTGCTCGGCGCCAACCCCGGCGAGCCCGCCCTGCCGCTGTCGAAGGTGGCATCGGGCGGCGAGCTGGCGCGCACCATGCTGGCCCTGCGCCTGGCCCTGCGCGACGACGCCGGCGCGCCCACGGTGGTGTTCGACGAGGTCGACGCGGGCATCGGGGGCACGGCCGCGCTCGCGGTGGGGCGGAGCCTGGCGGCGCTGGCCGGCGACCTCCAGGTGCTCGTCGTCACCCACCTGCCGCAGGTGGCCGCCTTTGCCGACCGCCAGGTGGTGGTGCGCAAGGGCGAGCGCGAGGGCCGCACCGTGGCGGAGGCGTCGGTCCTCGAGCCCGCGGCGCGGGTCGTCGAGCTCTCGCGGATGCTCAGTGGCACGCCCGACAGCGACGCCGCCCGCGAGCACGCGGCCGAGCTGCTGGCGGGGGCCGCCCGCGAGCGGGGCCGGTGATGTTCGCCCGCCGCGGCACGTCGGAGGTCACCGTCACGGCCGGGACCGCACGCGTCGACCGGCGCACCAAGGACCTCGTGAAGCGGCTCCAGCCCGGCGACATCGCCGTCATCGACCACGAGGACCTCGACCGCGTGGCCGCAGAAGGGCTCATCGAGGCCAGGCCCGCGGCCATCGTCAACGTGGCTGCTTCGATGAGCGGCCGCTATCCGAACGTGGGCCCTCTCCTGGTGGCCGCCGCCCGCATCCCGTTGCTCGACTGCGTGGGCCCCCAGGTGCTCGACCTGGTGGCCGAGGGCAGGCAGGTGCGCATCGAGGGCGACGAGGTGTGGGTCGACGGAGCCGTGGTGGGCAAGGGCACGCGCCGCACGCTGCAGTCGCTCGAGGAGGAGTACGAGGCGGCCAAGCAGCGAGTGGGCGACGAGCTCGGCCGCTTCGCCGAGAACACGCTCGAGTACCTCCGGCAGGAGCGCCACCTGGTGCTCGATCCGCTGCCCATGCCCGACCTGGACGTCGACCTCAAGGGCCGGCACGTCATGCTCGTGGTGCGCGGCTTCGACTACAAGGACGACTTGGCCCACCTGCGCAGCTACGTGCGGGAGATCAGGCCGGTGCTCATCGGCGTGGACGGCGGAGCCGACGCGCTGCTCGACGTGGGGCTGAAGCCCGACATCATCATCGGCGACTTCGACTCCGTGTCGAGCCGCGCCCTGCAGTGCGGCGCCCAGCTGATCGTGCACGCGTACGTGGGCGGCGAGGCACCCGGGGCGGAGCGCCTGCGCCGGCTCGGCCTCGACTTCGACGTGCTGGAGGCGCCCGGCACGAGCGAGGACATCGCCATGTTGCTGGCCTACGAGAAGGGCGCCGAGCTGATCGTGGCGGTGGGCACGCACGCGTCGATGGTCGAGTTCCTCGACAAGGGCCGGCAGGGCATGGCCTCGACGTTCCTGGTGCGGCTGAAGGTGGGGCCGATCCTGGTGGACGCCAAAGGGGTGAGCAAGCTCTACGAGAGCCGCGTGCGCAAGCGCGACCTGATGTCGTTCCTGTTGGCGGCCATGCTGTGCTTCGTCGTGGTGTTCGTCGTCCTCGTGCCTCGCGTCTACCTCGACAGCCTGTGGCTGATCGTCCGCGACCTCTGGCGAGCCCTCACCCACTGAGATGGTGAGCTTCCGGTTCCACCTCGTGTCGATCATCGGCGTGTTCCTGGCGCTCGGCATCGGCATCGCCATCGGGGCGAGCGTCGTCGACCGGGCCACGGTGAGCGCGCTCGAACGGCAGCTCGACGCGGTGGGCGACCGGGCCGACCGCACCAACTCGGAGAACGACCGCCTGCGCAACGACGTGAGCCGGTGGGAGCGCTTCGCCGACGAGGCGGGCGATGAGCTGGTGGAGGGCCGCCTGCTTGGCGTCGACGTGGTGGTGGTGGGCGTGCAGGGGATCGACCGCGAGCCGATCGACCGCCTGCGCCAGTCGATCGTGGCCGCCGGTGCCCGTCTCCGAGGCACCGTGTGGCTCACCGGCAAGCTCCAGTTGGAGGAGCCCGCCGACGTGGCCTCCCTGTCCGACGCGCTCGTGGTGGCGCCCGGCCCCGCCGACCTCGTGCGCCGCACCCTGATCGAACGGTTGGCCGGCGCCTGGGCGGCGGGCGAGTCGGCCTCGCCGCTGGCCCGGCTGCGGGAGACCGGCTTCGCCGAGCTCGAAGCGGTCGACGAGGCGACGCTCGCGCCGTCCGGCACGCGGTTCGTGGTGGTGGCGGGCGACAAGGCGGACGTGCCCAACGACGTGCTGGCCGTACCGCTGGCCGCCGAGCTGGCCGAGCTGGCGCCCACACGGGTGGTCGCCGTGGAGTCGGGCCGCGAGGCCACCGCCGCCACACCGGCCGTGCGGGCCGTATTCGTGGGGCCGCTGCGGGGCGACGACGACAGCAGCAGCCGCCTCTCCACCGTCGACAACATCGAGAGCTACCGCGGCCGCATCGCCGCCGTGCTGGCGCTCGCCGACCTGGGGCCGCAGGGCAAGGTCGGGCACTACGGCGTGGGCCCCCGTGCGTCGCGCATGGTGCCCGAGCCCGCCTCGCCATGAGCACCCCTGTTTTGGGCACGCTTTGCCGCTCTATGCGCGGGAAACCGTGCCCAGAACAGAGAGGCGGGGTGCGGTGAGCGTCGTCGTCGCGCTCCTGGGCGGGGTGGCGGCGGGCCGGCTGTCGTGGCTGGCCCTGCGCGGCACCGTCGACGTGCCCGCCCTGCACCGCGCCAACCACCGCGGCCGGCCGGTCCCGGTGGCGGGCGGCCTGGCTGTGGTGGTGGCGGCGGTGGCGGTCGAGGCGGGCCGGGTGGTCCTGGGCGCCGACGCGTCGACGCGGGCGCGCCTCGCCGTCGTCGCCGCCGTGCTGGGGTACGCGCTGCTCGGCCTCGTCGACGACTTCCTCGGCGGCGGGGACGACCGCGGCTTCCGCGGCCACCTGCGGGCGATGTCGTCGGGCCGCCTGACCACGGGCGGGCTGAAGCTGCTCGGCGGCGCCGCGCTGGCGCTGGCGCTGGCGGGCGGAGTGCGGTCCGGCCCCCGCTGGCAGGTGGTGGCCGACGGCGCGCTCATCGCGCTGGGCGCCAACCTGGCCAACCTCTTCGACCGCGCACCGGGACGGACGCTGAAGGTGAGCGCGGCCGCCTTCGCCGGGTTGTTGGCGGCAGCGGGCGCCGCCGCCGTGCTCACGCCGGTGGCAGTGGTGGTGGGCGCAGGCTTGGCCTTGCTCGTCGACGACCTGCGGGAGCGGGTGATGCTGGGCGACACCGGGGCCAACGTGCTCGGGGCCGTGGTGGCCCTCGGCGCCGTGGTGGCGCTCGACCGGCCCGCCCGCCTGGCCGTGCTGGCCGCGGTGGCCGCGCTCAACCTGGCGAGCGAGGTGGTGTCCTTCAGCCGGGTGTTCGACGCCGTGCCGCCGCTGCGCTTCGTCGACCGGGTGGGGCGACTGCCCTGAGCGACCTCGCCCTGCTCCGCTCGTCGGGCTCGATGACCGTGCTCACCGCGGTCAGCCGCGCCACCGGGTTCCTGCGGATCCTCGTGGTGGCCGCCGTGCTGGGCACCACGTTCCTCGGCAACGTCTACCAGTCGGCCAACACGGTCCCGAACCTGCTCTTCGAGCTGGTGGCGGCGGGCGCCCTCCAAGCCGTGCTGGTCCCCACCGTCGTGGGCCTGCTCGACGCAGGCGACCGGCGCCAGGCGGAGCACGTGGCGGGCGCCGTGCTCGGCCTCGCCGCCGCCGCGCTGGCCGCACTGGCGGTGGTCGGGGCGCTGGCGGCGCCGTGGATCATGCGGGCGCTGGTGGTGGCCGTCGACGACCCGTCGGTGCGGGAGGCGCAGGTGCGGCTCGGCACCTTCTTCCTGTGGTTCTTCCTGCCGCAGGTCGTCCTCTACGCGCTCGGCATGGTGTCGACCGCGGTGCTGCACGCGCACGGCCGCTTCGCCGTGCCCGCCGCCGCTCCCATCGTGAACAACGCGGTGGTCATCGGCACCTACGTGCTCTTCGCCGCCCTGCGGGCGGGCGAGCCGCCCGACCTCGACCTCGCGTGGGAGGAGAAGGTGGTGCTGGCGGGCGGCACCACGCTCGGCGTGGCGGCGTTCTGCGTCGTGCCGTGGCTGGCCACCCGCTCGCTCGGCTTCTCGCTCGTGCCGCGGTTCGACCCCCACCACCCGGCCGTGCGCCGCATCGGCCGGCTGGCCGGGTGGGCCGCCGTGTCGCTGGCCATGGTGCAGGTGCTGCTGGGCACGGCGCTGGTGCTCGGCAACGGCGTGGAGGGCGGGGTCGTGGCCTTCCAGGTCGGCCTCACGTTCTTCCTGCTGCCGTACGCGCTGGTGGCCGTGCCCTTGGCGACGGCGGCGTTCCCCGGGCTGTCACGGCTGGCGCACGCCGACGACGGCC
>DATAAM010000223.1:0-25490 GCA_036260075.1 Acidimicrobiales bacterium | reverse complement strand
GCGTTGATGGCGAAGTTCATGGCGGCGTCGAGCACCACGGCGTGCACGCCCGCCTGCACGGTGCCGTGCGGGTTGCAGGCGAGGGGGGTGGGCTCCCACGACCCCTCCACCCAGCCGTCGCCGTACGACCCGAACGCGGCGCCGATGGCGGCGATGATCGCCATGCCCCCGTCGCCCAGCCACCGGTCCATGTCCTTCATGGGCCGGGAAGCTACCGGGCGGGCGCCGGGTTGCAGCAAGCACGGCCCCCGGTGAAAACTTGACCGACCGGTCCAGAACTGAAAGAGGAGCTGCGATGCCCACCGCCGTGATCGTCGACGCCATCCGCACCGCGGGCGGCAAGCGCAACGGACGCCTGTCGGGCTGGCACCCGGCCGACCTGGCCGGCGAGGTGCTGAAGGCCCTCGCCGAGCGCAACGACCTCGACCCCGCGCTCGTCGAGGACGTGATCATGGGCTGCGTCATGCAGGTCGGCCACCAGAGCATCAACATCGGCCGCAACGCCGTGCTCGCCGCGGGCTGGCCCGAGTCGGTGCCCGCCACCACCGTCGACCGCCAGTGCGGCTCGTCGCAGCAGTCGGCCCACTTCGCGGCCCAAGGCGTCATCGCAGGCGCCTACGACATCGTGGTCGCCGGCGGCGTCGAGGTGATGACCACCACCCCGATGGGCGCGTCGGTGACGCCGGGCTCGATCCCCTTCGGCCCCAAGGTCATGGAGCGCTACGCCGAGCGCGGCGGCCTGGTCCCGCAGGGCATCTCGGCCGAGCTCATCGCCGAGAAGTGGAACCTCAGCCGGGAGGACGTCGACGCCTACGGCGCCCGCAGCCAGACACTGGCCGAGCAGGCCGACGCCGAGGGCCGCTTCGAGAACGAGATCGTCCCGGTGCGGGAGCGCAAGCTCGACCGCGAGACCGGCAAGGTCATCGAGAGCGACGCGCTGGTGGAGCACGACGAGGGCATCCGCCCCGGCACCACGGTGGAGACGCTGGGCAACCTCAAGCCCGCCTTCAAGCCCGACGGCGTGATCACCGCGGGCAACTCGTCGCAGATCACCGACGGCGCCTCGGCCGCGCTGATCATGAGCGAGGAGAAGGCGGCCGAGCTGGGGCTCAAGCCGCGGGCCCGGTTCCACACGTTCGCGCTGGCGGGCGTCGACCCCATCTTCATGCTGACCGGCCCCATCCCCGCCACCGAGAAGGCGCTGGAGCGGGCCAAGCTGTCGATGGACGACATCGACCTGGTCGAGATCAACGAGGCCTTCGCCTCGGTCGTCCTGGCGTGGGAGAAGGAGCTCCACCCCGACATGGCCAAGGTCAACGTGAACGGCGGCGCCATCGCGCTCGGTCACCCGCTGGGCGCCTCGGGCACCAAGCTGTTGGCCACGCTGCTCAACGAGTTGGAGCGCACCGGCGGCCGCTACGGCCTGCTCACGATGTGCGAGGGCGGCGGCATGGCCAACGCCACCGTCATCGAGCGCCTGTAGTCACGACGTTCGTTTCCCCGGGGGCGCACCACAGTGCGCTGCCGGGGAACAAAAGCCGGACGGCGGGGCCTGGCCTAGCCTGGCGCCGGTGCTGAAGGTCGTCGTGAGCGTGCTGCTCTTCCTGGTGATCCTGCGGCTGGGGATCGCCGTGCTGCGGGCGCTGGCCCGCCCGGTGCCGCCCCCGCCGCCGCCTGGCGAGCTGCGCAAGGTCAACCTGCGCTACCGCTGCACCGTGTGCGGGGTCGAGCTGCGCGTCACGGCCGCCCCCGAGGAGGACCCGGAGGCCCCCCGGCACTGCATGGAGGACATGCAGCTGGTGGCCCCCGTCGAATGACTTCTCCCCACCCTGTGGACGACCCTGGGGAGAGTTACAGCCCTGTAACTTCCCGCCCACCCCTTGGCCGGTTTTGGGCACGTTTTTCTGCCTATAGCGCAGGAAACCGTGCCCAAAACGGAGGGGTCAGCGGTAGCGGGTGGCGGTGATGAAGCCGCCGGTGATGAGGCCGAGCCCCACGAGCAGCCAGATGTTGCTGGTGTCGCCGGGCAGGATGCCCGCGTCGGGAAGGTAGTTGCTGATGATCACCAGCATCCCGCTCACCAGCAGCGCCAGCATGAGCACGGGCACCCAGCGCGGGCTGACCTTGTACTCCTTGGGCGTGGGCGGCGTGTACCGGCCGCCGGCCGTGCCTTTGGGCGTCACGCGGCCGCTGCCGGACCGCTTGGCCTTGCCCTCGCCGGCCTCCGCCTCGGCCCCCTTCGAGCGTCGTCCCAGAATGGGCATGCGGGGAGGATAGCCATGCGACGGTCGCGCACGCTGCTCGTCCTGGCCTGCCTCGGCATCGGCTTCGTCCTCGCCACGGCCCTGCGCGCCCGGCCCGCCGACCCCGAGGCCCGCCTGACCCAGCGCTACCGGCTCGCGGATCTCATCGAGCGCGAGCAGCGGACGGCCGCCGCCCTCCGCAGCGAGGTGGCCGACCTGCGCAACCGCGTGAGCCGGCTGCGCACCACTCGAACCGGCTTCCTCCAAGGCGCAGGCGCCCGGGAGGAGGAGCTGCGGGACGCCACGCTGGCCGCCGGGCTGGTGGCGGTGCGGGGCCCGGGGCTGCGCGTCGTCCTCGACGACTCCGAGGAGGAGGAGCCCGCGTCCGGCAACGTCAACGACTTGGTCGTCCACTCCCAGGACGTGCAGGCCGTGGTCAACGCGCTGTGGCGGGCGGGCGCCGAGGCGATCGCCATCAACGGCCAGCGCCTGGTGGGCACCAGCGCCGTGCTCTGCGTCGGCAACACCCTCCTGCTCAACGGCACCGTGCACTCGCCGCCGTACACAGTGGTGGCGGTGGGCGCGGGCCGCGACCGCTTCGAGGCCGACAAGCTCGTACGCCGGCTGCACGACGACGCCGAGTCGTTCGGGCTGCGCTTCTCCGTCTCCCGTGAGTCGACAGTGGAGGTGCCCGCCTACAAGGGCGCAATCGACCTGCAGTACGCGCGGCAGTCCTCGTAACCTCGACCCCGTGCCCCGCGTGCTCGTCGTCGACAACTACGACTCGTTCGTCTACAACCTCGTGCAGTACCTGGGCGAGCTGGGCGCCGAGCCCGTCGTGCACCGCAACGACGCCGTCACCGTCGACCAGGCGGAGGCGCTGCGGCCCGACGCCGTGCTCGTCTCTCCCGGCCCCGGGCGGCCCGAGGACGCGGGCATCAGCAACGAGGTGGTGGAGCGCTTCGGCCGGGCGGGCGTGCCCGTGCTCGGCGTGTGCCTCGGGCACCAGTGCATCGGCCAGGTGTTCGGCGCTCGCATCGTGCGGGCGCCTGAGATCATGCACGGCAAGACCTCGCCGGTGCACCACCGGGGCGACGGCGTACTGGCCGGGCTGCCCGATCCCTTCGAGGCCACCCGCTACCACTCGCTGGTGATCGACCCCGCGTCCGTGCCCGACGAGCTGGAGGTCACGGCGACCACCGCCGACGGCGTGATCATGGCGGTGCGGCACCGGGGGCTGCCGGTGGAAGGCGTCCAGTTCCACCCCGAGTCGATCCTCACGTCGGTGGGCAAGCCGCTCCTGCGCAACTTCCTCGCCACCGCCGGCCTGCTGCCGGCCTAGCGGTCGCCCGCGCGGCCCTCCTCCTCGAGCAGGCGCCGCAACCGTGCCGCCTCGGCTTCGATCATGGCGCGCACCTCGGGGGCCGTCGCCTCCTGCGCCAGGAACGAGCGGACGGCCTTCACCACCACCTCGTTGACGCTCAGCTTCGAGAGGTAGGCGTAGGTGCGCAGCTCGCTCCACACGTCGGCGGGGAGCCGCGCCTTGAACGCGTGGTCGTCGAGGGCCATGGGCGAGATCCTAGCTGCCTATGAGCATCACCACTCATAGTGTGTGAATGATGTCATGATGTCCGCAGTCAATGAGTGGCGCTCACTTCCCCGTACGCTACTTGTCTGCGACCGACGTGTTGCGCGTCGCCCACGATGTGCTCGGCCGCGTCGACAACGTCGACCGCGAGGCGCTCTACCTGGCGCTGCGCCGCACAGCCGAGGCCGAGCCCGGCACCCTCGAGGCGAACATCCACCAGCTGGCTGCCGCGCTGCTCGAGGGGCTGCTGGCGTTCCACCCGTTCGCCCTCGACAACGAGGAGATCGCCCGCCGGGCCGTGGGCCGGTTCTACGAGGTGAACGGCTGGGTGCTCGCCGACAGCACCGAGATCGCCCGCCTCATCGCCGACATGGGCACCGGGCACGCAGCCACGTTCGCGGGCGCCGCCGTGCTCGCCCGGCACGCCCGCCGCCTCGACTCCTAGCTGTTCCCCCGCTTCCGGCCCACCGTGATGGTGACCACCGAGCCCCGGTCGGCCGAGCTGCCCCCGGTCGGCGTCTGGCGCAGCACCCGGCCGTCCTGGGCGTCGTCCTGCACGTTCTCCGTCTGCACCTGCACCTGGAACCCGGCGTTGCGCAGGATGTTGACGGCGTCCTCCTGCGTGCGGCCGGTCACGTCGGGCACCTCCAGCCGCTCCACGCCGGACGACACCACCACCGTCACGGTCGAGCCTTGGTCGACCTCGGTGCCGCCGGGCGGGTCGGTGCGGATGACCTTGCCCTCGGCCACGGTGGTCGACGCCTCCTCCACGGTGCGCACCTTCAGCCCGGCGTTGAGGATCTCGTCCTTGGCCGGCGTCTCGTCCTTCCCGACCACGTTGGGCACCGCCACCTTGGGCTTGCCGCTCGACACCACGATGCGCACCACCGAGGCCTTGGGTGCCTCCTGCCCTCCGCGCGGGTCCTGCGACAGCACGCGCCCCTCGGGCGCCTCCGGGTCGGCCTGGCTCGTCTGCTGCACCTCGAAGCCCGCGGCCCGCAAGGTGTCGACGGCCTCCTCCACGTCCTCGCCCACCACGCTGGGCACGCGCACGGGCGCCTCGCCCTGGCTCACCTTGATGATCACGCGACTGCCGGTGTCGACCCGCTCGCCCGCCGTCGGGTCCTGGGCGAACACCACGTTGGCGTCGGCCTCGTTGTTCTCGAACTGGCGCTCGACGACCAGGCCCAGGTCGGTGAGGACGGAGTCGGCCTCGTCGGCCGTCTTGCCGATGACGCTGGGCACGTCGACCTGCTTCGGGGCCGAGTCGCCGCCGAACAGGCCCAGTGTGCGGCCCAGCAGGAACAGCAGCACCGCCAGCGCCGCCAGCATGACGAACAGCAGGGCGATGTAGGCGCCGGTGCGGCGGGGCGACGTGGGCGGGGGTGCCACCTCGGTGGCGCTCACCATGCGGGTGCGGTCGGCGGCCACCGAGGGTTGCACGGTGGTGGCCGCCACGGACTGGGTGGGCGGGCCCGCCATGACGCCGCGACCCTGGCGGAACCGCAACAGGTCGGCCCGAAGGTCGTCGGCGCTCTGGTAGCGCAGGGCCGGGTCCTTGGCCATCGCCTGCATGACGATCGCCTCGAAGGCGGGCGGCACGGCCGGGTTGACCGACCGCGGCAGGGGCGGATCCTCCCGCACGTGCTTGTAGGCGATGGAGACAGGGTTGTCGCCGGCGAAGGGCGGGTGCCCGGTGACCATCTCGTAGAGCACCACCCCGAGGCTGTAGACGTCGGACCGCCCGTCGACCCGGTGGCCCTGGGCCTGCTCGGGCGAGAAGTACGTCGCCGTGCCCATCACCGCGCCCGCCTGGGTCAGGTTCTCCTCGGTGTTGGCGGCGCGGGCGATGCCGAAGTCGGTGACGCGCACGTGGCCCGACCCGTCGATCAGCACGTTGCCCGGCTTCACGTCGCGGTGCACGACGCCCTGCCGATGGGCGAAGGCCAGCGCGGCGGCCACGTCGGCCCCGATGGCGGCGGCCCGATCGGCCAGCAGCGGTCCCTCGGCCCGGACGATCGACGTGAGGGTGCGGCCGTCGATGTACTCCATGACGATGAAGCTGGTGCCGTCCTCCTCGCCGAAGTCGTAGACGGACACCACGTTGGGGTGCGTGAGGTTGGCGGCGGCCTGCGCCTCCCGCCGGAACCGCTCCACGAACGAGCGGTCGACCGACAGCTCGGGGAACAGGACCTTCAGCGCCACCGGGCGGTCGAGGAGCTGGTCGCGTGCGAGGAACACGTCGGCCATGCCGCCTCGGGCGATGGGTCGAACGATCTCGTACCGGCCGTTGAAGACGTGCGCGCGTTGTGCCATGGGCCTCCGACCAGCCTACGGGCCGGCCAGTGCCGCTTGGATGACGGCCCGGGCGATCGGGGCGGCGATGCGGCCGCCGGTGACGGTGTCGCCGAGGCCCGGCTGGCTCTCGACGATGACGGCGACGGCCACCCGCGGCGCCTCCGCGGGCGCGAACGCCACGATCCACGCGTGGGAGTTGTCGCCTGTGGTCTGGGCGGTGCCGGTCTTGGCCGCCACCTGCACGCCGGGCACGGCGGCCCGGGTGGCGGTGCCGCCGTTGACGACGGCGACCATCATGTCGCGCAGAGCGGCGGCGGCCTCCGGCGACGTGGCCGTGAGCCACTCGCCCGGCTGCGCGGTGCGCACCACGTTGCCCTCGCTGTCGCGCACGTCGGCCAGCACGTGCGGCTTCATGATCTTGCCGCCGTTGGCCACGCCCGCCGCCACCAGCGCCATCTCGAGCGGGGTGGCGGCCACGTTCTGCTGGCCGATGGCCGACTGGGCCAGGCCGGGGAGGTCGCGCTCGAACTCCTCCGCCTCCGGGAAGACCGACCTCGCCACCGCGGGCAGGTCGAACGGCGGCCGCTGCCCGAAGCCGAACTCGTGGGCCTCGCCGGAGAGCTTGTCGGCACCGAGGTCGAGGCCCATCTGCGCGTATCCCGTGTTGCACGACACCCGCAGGAGCTGGGGCAGGGGGCCGCCGCAGGTCGAGCCGCCGAAGTTGGGCAGGTCCTTGTTCGTCTGCGGCAGGTCGAGGGCGCGCAGGCGCGGGTAGTCCTTGGTCACCAGCTCCGGCGCCCGCTCGAGCGCGGCGGCCGACGTGACCACCTTGAAGGTCGATCCCGGCGGATAGGCCCGCCGGTACGTGCGGGGCAGCATCGGCCGGTCGGGGTCGGCAGTGAGCTCGTCCCAGGCCTGCTGCACCGCCTGCTGGTCGTGGGCCGACAGCCGTTCGGGGTCGTACGAGGGGAAGCTCCACAGCGCCAGCACGGCGCCCGTGGTCGGGTCGAGGGCGACGACGGCGCCCTTGCGGTCGCCCAGCGCGTCGCGGGCGACCTGCTGCACGCGCTTGGTGATCGTCAGTGTGACGTCGTTGACGATCACCCTGTCTGTGAGGATGTCGCGCAGGCGGCGGATCTCCATGTCGCGGCCGGCCAGCACGTTGTTGTACGTGCGCTCCACGCCGTCGCTGCCGAAGGTGAACGAGAAGTACCCGGTGACGTGCGCGAACAGGTCGTGCTCGGGGTACTGGCGCAGGCGCTCGAAGGGCCCGTCGGTGGGCACCGACCGGGCCAGCACGGCTCCGTCGGCGCTGAGGACCTGGCCCCGGTCGCGGCTGAAGTCGCGGGTGGCGTTGCGCGTGTTGCGGGGGTCGTCGGCCAGCTTGTCGGCCTGCAGCACCTGGATGTTGTTGAGCTGGATGAAGAGGGCCACGAACAGCGCCATCAGCACGATGCCCAGGCGGCGGATCTGGGGGTCCATCAGGCCGTCGCCTCGGCCGTGGCCCGGTTGACGGCCCGGCGGGCGGTGTCGTCGGAGATGCGCAGCAACAGCGCCAGCAGCACGTAGTTGGCCACCAGCGACGAGCCGCCGTAGGACACGAACGGCAGCGTGATGCCGGTCAGCGGGACCAGGCGGGTGACGCCGCCCACGATGATGAACGTCTGCACGCCGAGGATGGTGGTGAGCCCGGCCGCGAGCAGCTTCTCGAACGGCTGGTCGGAGCGGACGGCGATGCGCAGCCCCACGCCCACCATCAACAGGTAGGCGGTGATCATCGCGGCGGTGCCGAGGAAGCCGAGCTCTTCTCCGACCGCGGCGAAGATGAAGTCGGTGGTGGCGGCGGGGATGCGGCCCGGGCTGCCGAGGCCGATGCCGGTGCCGCCGAAGCCGCCGGTGCCGAGCGCGAACAGGCTCTGCGTGAGCTGGTAGCCCGCGCCCGCGGCCCGGGACCACGGGTCGATCCACACCTGCACGCGGGCAGCCACGTGGCCGAAGGATGTGTAGGCGAACGTGGCCCCGAGCCCGAAGAGCACCACGCCGAGCGCCAGGTACTCGCCCCGGGCGGTGGCGATCCACACCATCCCGATGAACAGGGCGAAGAAGAGGAGCGACGAGCCGAGGTCGCGCTCGGCAGTCATGACGAGCAGCGAGAAGCCCCACGCCAGGAGCAGCGGGCCGATGATGCGCACGCTGGGGAGGCGGCCTCGGGTCAGGCGCAGCTCGGCCAGCAGCTCCCGCTTCTCCACCAGGTAGGCGGCGAAGAAGACGGCGAGCGCCACCTTGGCGAGCTCGCCGGGCTGGAAGGTGATCGGACCGAGGCTCACCCACAGGCGGGCCCCGTTGATGACGCGGCCGATGCCGGGCGCCAGCGGGAGCAGCAGCAGGCCGATGCCCAGGAGCATGAACGTGTAGCGGTACGGCTCCAGGTCGCGCACGCGCCGGACCACGACCAGGGTGCCGACGAACGCGACCACCGACAGGGCGGTCCACGTGGCCTGGAGGCCTGCGAGGTCGTTGTCGAGGCGGGCGATGAACACATAGCCGATGCCGTTGAGGAGCCCGGCCAGCGGCAGAAGCACGGCGTCGGCGCCCGGCGCCAGCCTGCGCACGGCCACGTGGGCGGCCAGGAGGAGGCCGAGGATGACGGCGAGGAACGGACCGATGTCGACCGGGAGGGAGGCGCTCTTGCCCAGGCTGGCCAGGGCGTAGGCGCCCACCGTCACGAGCGCGACCATCACGAGCAGCCCCAGCTCGGTGTCGCGACGGGCGGCGCGCCTCACGGTGCCGACGTGGGGGGTGCGGTGGACGACGTCGTCGTCGTGGCCGTGGGGGCCTGTTCCTGCAGGTTCTCGACGTAGCGCCGGGCGGCGCCCAGGCTGGGCTCCTCCTTGCCCGCCCGGACGGCGTCGACGCGGGCGGCGGGCACGTCTTCGACCGGGATGCCGGTGCGCACCTCCACGGTGGGGTCGAACCACAGCAGCCCGCCGGGGCGACCGCGGAAGATCACCACCTCGTCGCCGTCGAGGCCGACGAAGTAGGCGCCTCGGGCGAACACGCCCACGGCGGCCACGGCGCCGAGGAGCACGAGCAGGACGACGCTGACGAAGAGCGCCACGCGGAGCGTGAGCCGCCTGGGCCGCTTCACGGCGCGGGCCCGCTGGGCCAACGCCCGCACGACGGCCGGTGTGTCCTCGTCCTCGATGGCTGCCGAGGCCTTGGCGGCGCGGTCGCCGTCGTCGGTGACGTCGACGACCACCACGGTGATGTTGTCGGAGCCCCCGGCCGACTTGGCCATGTCGACGAGCGTGCGGGCCGCTTCGTCGGGATCGGCCACGCGCCGCAGGGTGGACGCGATGGCGGGGTCGTCCACCTCGTCGAACAGGCCGTCGCTGGCCAGGAGGAAGCGGTCGCCCTTGTAGGGCAGGACTCGGAAGCAGTCGACGTCGACGTCGGGCTCGATGCCGAGCGCGCGAGTCACGACGTGCTTCTGCGGGTGGGACCGGGCCTCGTCGTCGGTGATGCGGCCGCTGCGGCGCAGCTCCTCGACGAGGCTGTGGTCTTCGGTGAGCTGTTCGAGCTCGCCGTTCTGGAGGCGGTAGGCGCGGGAGTCGCCCACGTTGACGACGGCCAGCACCTCGTCGTCGCCGTCCTCCACCAGCGCCACGGCCGTGATCGTGGTGCCCATGCCGCGAAGGCCGTGGTCGGCCTGTGCCCGCTCCCACACCGCACGGTTGGCGGCGCGCACGGCCTCGGCCAGGCCATTGGCGCTGTGGTCGGCCTCGAAGCGCTGGGCCAACGTCTCGACCGCGATGTTCGAGGCCACCTCGCCCGCGGCATGGCCGCCCATGCCGTCGGCGACGGCGAACAGCGGCGAGGAGACGAGCAGGCTGTCCTCGTTGTTCTTCCGCACGCGCCCCACGTCGGTGGCGGCGCCGGCGCGCAGGCGGGTCACTTGGTGGCCTCCAGCACCGTGCGGCCGACCTGGAGGCGGTCGCCTCGGTGGAGGGCGGCGGGACCGGTGAGCTTCTTGGCGTTGAGGTAGGTGCCGTTGGTCGACCCGAGATCCTCGACGTAGACGCGCCCCTCCGCCCCCCTGAAGACGCGGGCGTGGAGCTGGGAGACGGTCTTGTCGTCCTCCAGCGCGATCTGGCAGCCACCCGCCCGGCCCACCGTGAGCTCGTCGCCCACGTCGAAGGCGAGGCCCCGCTTGTCGGCGGGCTCGACCACCTTCAGGCGGGCCACTCCGCCACGGCCGCCGCCGACGGCGGGGGCGGGCTCGGCGGCGGGCGAGAGCTCGGCCCACACCGCCCGCAGCACGCGGGCGAAGAACAGCCACACCAGGGCCAGGAAGAGGAACTTCAGGATCGTGAGCAGCGACTCGGGCATCGCGCTCCCTCTAGGAGGCTTCGAACCGAATGGTGGTGGTCCCGACCGTGATGCTGTCGCCGTCGGCCAGGCGGCGCTCCTTGACGCCCGCTCCGTTGACCCGCGTGCCGTTGGTGGAGTCGAGGTCGACCACGGTGAAGCCGTTGGGCGTGCGGCGCACCTCGGCGTGGCGACGGCTCACGTTGCGGTCGTCGAGCACGATGTCGCAGTCGGGCAGGCGGCCGATGGTGACGGGGTCGCCGGTGACCTCCACGCGGGTGCCGTCGGGCAGCACGAGGGACCCGGGCTCGCCGCCGCCCGCCCCCTCCCGCACCTCGGAGGAGACGAGGAACATGCCGGGCGTGAGCGAGGGATCCGGCTCGAGCGCGATCTCGACGGGCCCGACGAACGAGTAGCCCTCGTCGCGGGCGTGCTGGCGGGCCATGTCGGCCAGGTCGCGCAGCAGGCTCTCCTCGAAGGGGGCGAACCGCTCGTGGTCGGCGGGGGCGAGCGCGATCTCGAACCAGTTGGGCACGAGCACGCCGCGCACGCCGACCGTGCGGTGCAGGTCCATCTCCCGAGTCAGACGGCGACCCACCTCCACGGGCTGGAGCCCGCTGCGAAAGGCCTTGGCGAAGACGCCCTCGACGAGGCGTTCGAGGCGCCGCTCGAACTGCTGGAGTCCCATGGTCGGGCCGTACCTTACCCACGGGTCCGGCCCGCCCCGGTTCGACGGACGGGCGGAGGCCGCAGTTCGGCTACTCTCTCTTGCTCCACGCGCGAGTGGCGGAATTGGCAGACGCGCAGGATTCAGGTTCCTGTGTCCGCAAGGACGTGAGGGTTCAAGTCCCTCCTCGCGCACCGCGGGCTACCGACACAACCGGGCGGCTCCCGCCGACAAAACCCGGAGAATCGGTGGCCAGCAGGCCCCTGATCTGGTCGGAGGATGCCCAGAGGCACCTTCAAGGCCGTTCTGACCTGCTCGACAGGACGCCTCTGAAGGCCGGTACCTCGGCTCGTGAGGCTCAGATCGTCGTCGGCAGGTGGTCGGACAGAGGCCGGGTCTTCCGTCGCCGCTTTCGGGGCAAGCGCATGACGCCGTCCTCCTCCGCCTTTGCCTGGGCCCGAAAGCTGTCGATCATGCGCAGGTTCGTCCCGAACAACAGGAAGGCGACGAACAGGGTTTGGGCCGCTTGGCCACGGATCCGTCGCCTGTCGGCGATGCCGAGAGCTTCGTAGGCCCCGTCCTTGGCCGTGCCGCTCGTGCCCTCGATGGAGTTCCTCAGGGTCGGGTAGGCCCGGCGCCAGTCGGGCGACTCGTATTCCAGCGCTTGGAGGTACTTGGCACCGGCGTCCGGGGGGAAGGTCACCGATTGCTGCCGACAGATGGCAGGCGGGTTCTGGGCCACGTCGTCGGTGACGAGGACGAGGGGCTTGCCGGCCGTGGCATCGGAGACGGACGCGGGCTTCAACGGGCAGCGGCAGGTAGGTGCCGGTCCCGCGGCAGGACACTGGAGGCGAACGTGACCTTCAGCGTCGGGTCGCTCCTTCTCCCGGAGCCGGTACGCCGTCCGTGCCCTGAGCCGTTGACGCCACACGTCTTCGGTGATGCCACCAGCACGGAAGTCGGCCGTTGCATCCACCAGCGCTTCCGGCAAGCACGGACAGGACCATCCGCCTTCGATCTGGAGCGCTCCGGCATGCGAGCCCTGGATGCCGAGCTGATCCTCGCGGTAGTCGAGGACCAGGCGGTATCCCATGGCCCGAGCCGGCAGTTGGAAGTTCTCGGGCTTCGAGTTGGTGTAGGCCCGATCGGCGGCAAGGAGGCCGCTGGGGTGGCCGCGCTGTTTGATGCTCGCCAAGGCACGGATGCCGTGTTCGTCGGGATGGTGGCCCGGCTTGTGAAGCGAAGCCATGCCGACAGCCAGCTTGGGGAAGCTCCTCTTGGCTCGCGGATCGCTCGAACTGGCCGTGGCGATCGTGGCCTCCTGCGCCCAGAACGCCTTGGCGACCTGCTTCCCCTTCTTCGCTCCCGTGTCGGGCTGCGTATCGGGATCCCGGTGATCGTGCTCGCGCATGTACCAGGCCCCATCGGGATCGGACGAATGAACCTCCACCAGCTGCTTGCCTCGCCGACCGCGGGCTCTCCTCTCAGGACGGGCGTACAGTCGGATCGGGGTGGCATCCAGTCCGATCGAGCCGTCCCAGTTGTCGAGGATCTCCGCCGGGCACTCTCGCAGGCTTGCCTCGATGATCCGGTTCGCCAGCCACGTGAGCTTCTCGATGCGCTCCGCGATCTCGTCGGCCGAAAGATCCTTCGTGCGCTCTGCGAACGCCGCTGCGTCCAGTCGGCGGTTCTTGGGGTACGGCGAAGGGTCGACCAGTTCGAGGATCCCATGAAGGCGCGTCCTGACGTTGCGATACACGGCCTTCCAGCCATGCCCATCGGATTCCGACGGCGGATTGGGAACCCGCAACTCGGCGCGCATGGTCGGCCCGATGTGACGGAAGAGGACGTTGCAGAACACCAATGCCTGCATCGCCAGTCCTTCCCGAGCGGCCAGTGCTATGGCAACGAGCAAGGCCCGCCGTGGAAACGTCTCAGGTCGGCCTCCCGGTCCCCGGCGTGCGTCAGCCGCCCATGTGTCCAACTGCTCGACCAAGCCAGAACGGTCGATCACTCGCATCGCCCAACGGACGGTGTCGTCGTCGAATGTCCACCCGCCGCGCCGAGGCAAGTCCTCGTACGAGGGCATTGCCATGGGCGCGAGGGTGGGCAAGGTCACGGCGAGGTCGCCTCCCGCAACCAGTGGTTCGCCGTGGCCTCGTCGGGTTCGGGGATGTACGCCGCGTAGGCGGCCAGTTGCGACGCCGTGGCCCCGGCCGCGGCTTCGAGAACCGGCAACGGCGTACCCGCCAACAGATGGCCGACGATCCAAGTGACTCGAAGACGCTGGACGCTCAGCTTCGGGGCATCCGACCGAGGACAACCCTCCACGAAGCGGCTGATGTCCTTGCGGCCGACACGATCACGGCCCGGCAGGAATACCCCTTCCCGCCGACTCGTTCGGCGTGCGTGTGGACATGCTCTTCCCACCTGCGAAGCACGCGAACGACACGGCGGCGACGCCCTGTGACGACGTGCACCAGGACTCCGTCATCGTCCGAGGCGACGTCGGTGCCGACGAGCGCATTCAGTTCCCGGCTGGTCAGGCCCACACCGAGTCCGAAGGAGAGGAGGACGAGCGAGTTCTGCCGCATGCGGGCCGTGCTCAGCCCGCGTGCCCACCCGAGGAGGGCGGCGACCTCCTCCTCCGTGTACGGAGCGATCGGGTCGGAGGAGCCGGTCGAATATCTGCGGGTCGGATAGAGCGGAGGACCGACGAGAAGCTCGCCCACTCGGCGAAGCTGGCTCTGATAGTTGAGGCGAGTCCCGTGCCGGAGATGACCGCACCCAGCCGCAATGAAGCGGTCGACCGTGTCGGGGTGCAGCACGACCTCATCGCGCAGCGGGAGCCCCTCCCGGTCGCACCAGTGGAGGAGCTGGGCGGTGACCGAAGCCAGAGCGGTGGCGCTGTAGGGCGTAGAGCCGGCTCGTTCGGCCGCTCGTCGGACGGACGGAGCGATTCGCTCCCAGACGTCGGGCGGCACACTGCTCGGCACGAACCGGCTGATCCGGCGTGTCACAGTGTCTCGGTCCCGCCACGGCTCTCCCGCATCCCAACGCGGAGAACTGCGATCGCGAGCAAACGCGCCTGTCGCGCTTCCAAGGACACGACTCCACAGTCGGACGCCATGCCGGTCCCGGCATGTGACAGCGGATGGATGCGGGCATCGGCTCGGGTTCTCCACCTCGAGAACCAACTGCTCGATCTGCGAAGCCAACCTGATCCTCCTGCGCGACGAAACCAACTCACACGTTCCGTCGCGCAGGAGCGGGGCTCCCGAGCTCCCGGGGACGTCGTCGCCATCCCGGTCCTGGCCATTTTCTCCGGATACCTCCGGAGCGGGCGGCCCCCTACTGCTTTCCGACCCTCGCAGACGACTGCGGTACCGCGGGCAACCACATGGTGCCGGGCAGGTACGAGCCATGTGGCGGATCCGCGTTGCCGTAGGGCCTCGGCGATACCGTCGCGATTGGTGAAGAAGAACCAAGCCGATCGAGCCATGACTATTCGGCTGCCTGCCGACCTGCACGACCAGCTTCGGGCTGTCGCCGAGGCGGAGGACCGCACGATCGTCGGCATCCTGCGCGTCGCCGCCAAGCGGTTCCTCGCCGAGCACAGAGTCGCCTGAGCGGGTCATCCGGCCCCGCCGTCGAGACAGACGAGCCGGGGAACCGGGTCGAACAGCGCTGCCTCGATGAGTTCGGCATCATCGGCACCGAGCAGGTCGACCATGGCCTGCCGCCCATCCCTGCCCTCGGCCTCGGCCAGCTCGACGGCCAACTCCCAGGACAGCAGCAGGCGCCGGATCAGACCCAGCTCCATGACAGCCTCGACCGCCTCGGCGGCTTCAGGCCCGTAGTTCCGCAGGGCGCGGAGGCCGACCAGCAGATCGCGCTGCTCGTCGAGCGAACGCCCTCGGGATCTCGCCCCGAACTACGCGGCCCGACACCGTCGACTCCGGTGTGTGGCCCAAGCCTCGGTCGCTTCGTACCAGTCGGGCCAGAGATCGACCGGGTGGTGCCCGACCGCCACGGCGCATCTGTCCGCTTGGACGAGCGGCAACCCGAGGGTCTTCCACCGCGTGATGACCCGACGAGGTCGCCGGAGCGCCTCTGCAAGAAGACCGACGTTGCCGTCGCAGAGCCGGAGCAGGGGGTCGATCGGCAACCTTGGCGATGCGGCGCGTGCCATCACCGCTCTCCGAGGGCTTCGAACGTCTCGTGGAGCGTCGCTCGCAGTTGCTCCACCATTTCGTTCAGGTGGTCCTCGGCCACCTGCTGCCGCAGGTAGGACCGAACAGCCGTCAGGACGACGTCGTTGATCGGACGTCGGGTGAAGTAGGCGAATGCCTTCAGTGCCTCGTACTCGCCGACGGGCATGCGAGCGGTGAAGACGTGGATGCCGGGATACCTCGTCATGCCGCCGTCACCCCGTCCAGCGTCTCCCTCATGCGTTCCACGAGGTTGAACAGGCCCGCCAGGCCGGACGCAGCCGCGACCAGCTCGTACCGCTTGTCGGAGAGGTTGAGCGGTCCTACGTCCTCGGTGAACGCCTCCAACGCCTCACTGGCGTGGACGGCGAACGCCTCCACTTCCTGTTCGAGCTCCAGTCCCCTGTCGGTCGCATGCACGATCGTCTTGCGGGTCGCGTGGGACGGTGCCTTCGCTGTCGTAGCCTCGGCCACGTCGGTTCCTCCTTGCAGGAATCGGCCAGGCCGGGGGCTGTTCGCGCAGCGCCCCGGCCACCTGGTATGTCTACGTTCGTAGACTAGGGATCCACCCGAGGTTTGTCAACGCTCGTAGACTGGCCGCGTGGCGCCGAAGGTGAACACGGAGGACCTGATCGACGCGCAAGAGGTCGCTGAGCTCCTCGGTCTGTCGCACCGCAACAGCGTCTCCACGTACCAAAAGCGCTACGCCGACATGCCCCGCCCGGTCGTCGAGCGTGGGGGCGGTCGTACGAGGCTCTGGCTGCGTTCGGAGATCGTGCGCTGGGCAGAGCGAAACGCCGGTTGAGTGGCGGGACAGGCATCGCCAAGTGCAATGTACTCAGCGAACCGACGAGTCGGCTCCAGTAACACGGTCGAGGAGTTCTTGGCACCAGGCCCAGAAGGGACTGTCCACTCTGTGGTAGAAGACTCGATTCCGATCCTCAACCCTGTTCAGAACTCCAAGATCGTGAAGTTCGGCCACCTCCCTGAAGACGGTCGCGTCTGGCACCCCCGTTGCTTCTTCGAGCGTGGCAAGATCGAAAAGGTCGTCGCCCCTGGCGAGGATCGCACGCGCAAGGGTCAATCGATGGTCGCGGCCCAAAGCGCTCTTCGAAAGAGCTTGGACTTGGTCCCGGCTCTTCGCTCCGACCATCCACCCTCCCTCCTCAGGGCCCAGCGTACTCTGAACTTCGAACTTCGGATTCTGAAGTCTGGAGTTCAGAGTCAAGGACCTGAGAGTCCGAACTGGCGGGCCCTGCCCGAGAAGGAAGGCGCGGACTGTGCAAGGATTCAGCGGTGTCCACACCGAACCGGAGAACTCCTACACTGATCGCCGTGGCCCGAGCGGGCCTCGGGAGTTGAGTCGCGTGTCCGAGTTGCGAGATTCGATCATCGCCATGGTGGCGAAGTGGGGGTACGAGCGACGAGCAGAGCCGTTCGAACTATCGTCCGGCTATCTCAGTCACGACTACGTCGATGCCAAACGCGCTCTCGCTCACGGCACTTGCCTTCAGCGAGTTGGCGAGGCGATCCTTGAGCTCACCCAGCAGGCTGGCGTGGAGTTCGACGCAGCTGGAGGCATGACCCTCGGAGCGGATCCGTTGGCGCACGCTGTTGCCTTTACAGCTCAGAAGCTCTGGTTCTCCGTGCTGAAGGACGAGAAGCTACACGGAAAGCGTCAGCGCATCGTGGGCGCGACGCTCACGCCCGGTCTTCCAGTACTGCTCCTTGATGACGTTGCTACGACTGGTCGCTCGATTCTCGACGCGCTTGATGCTCTTGAACCGTTCCAAGTCGACGTAGTCATGGCAGTCACGCTGGTCGACCGCGGAGAAACGACCCGTCAACGTCTGCGCGAACGAGGGGTTCGCGTCTATGAGCCACTTATCACCTACGATGATTTGGGCATCGAACCGGTACCGGATGGACGCGTCATCGCTTGAACGACTGATAACTGACGGCCTGCTGTCTGCTCCGGCCGTTCAGGAGCTGGAGAATTACTGCTGGGACGCAGCTGACAACTCTGGCGATGCTCGGTACAGTGGGATTGCACGTGCGCTTGCCGTCATCAGCGACGTCTGGGACAGCCATGGGGCGTTGCCACAAGGTGCAATTACAAGTCTGAATGAAGTTTTCAGGCGCCATCTGCAAGCGGTGCTTGAGGCAAACACGGCCCAAGAGGGCGCTGGACTGGCTCGCCTTCTGCGAGAAGAAATTTACGAGGTCCTTTCGAGACCTGAGAATCAGATTTAGCATATCCGCCCCCCCACTGGTCACCTTTGCTAGCACTCGGCCGTCTAGACTTCCTCCGTACCGCCGCAGGTCGCGCAGAACGAGGAACCCCCATGGACTGGCAATGGTTGCAGAAGGTGCGAGGCCCGTTCCCCGTCGCGCTCGGCGGGATCCTGGGCGCAGTGATGCTCAAGGATCAACCGTTGCTAGCGGGCGGTTCGTTGTTGTTGGGGGCTCTGGCATTTCTATACGGGGTCCTGCAGGGACGCAGGACCGGCGATGTGTCTCCACCTGCGGTCGAAGCAGCCGAGGAATCACCGGCGGAGAAGAAATCGCACTTCGTAGATGTCGCGCCAGAACAGGTTGCAAAGGAAGGTTTCCCCACACCAAACGAAGTGAGCCCCATTGAATGGGTAATGTTTCTTCATCTAAAGAAGTCTGACACTCCTCAAACGTTGGGCAAAAGTGGAGCTGTAAAAGCTAGCTACTCCCTAGATCTCAGAGAAGCGGTACTGACAGAAGCACATCTTAAGGTACTAGCCGAGATCCTGGCTGAAAGTATTAATGAGAACATTATCGTCAAAAATTACCACGCTCTTATCTTGCCGAAATCCGGTAACCCCATCCTCGGACTGACCGTTGCCCAGATCTTGAAGCTGCCTTCGGTGGTTATTCGTGATTCGCCCCTCGACGGCCAATACGTCGAGTCGGCCGTTACCCACGGCCGAGGACTCTTGCTGGACGACGTCGGAACTGATGGAGAGCTTCTAGTGGAGACCGCGAGTCGAGCGCGGGAGGCAGGCTTCATCGTTCGTGAAGCGTTCGTCTTCGTTGAGCGAAGCGAAGGGTCTGCACGAACGAAGCTCGATGAGCACCGTTTGAACCTGAACGCGGTACTCAAACTCGGTGATGCTGACTTCGCAGCTCTTGAGTCCAAGGCTCGCCAGGCAGCCGTTCCCGGCGGGTAGTTGGGAACGCGACCCAGCAGAGGGGGGAACCGATCCGCAAGACGCTGGGGTAACCCCACGTCAGGACAGTTCTGTCGGTAGCCCACCGCCTCGGCTCAGGCCGACGGCACCGCTTCCACGGGGTCCACGCCGTAGTCGCGGTACGTCGTCATCGGCACGTAGGGCACGCCGAACTCCTCGGCGACCTTGGCGGCGGTGATATCGCCCCGGTCGATCAGCGTGGCCGCACCGACCACGACCCCGCCCTGGTCGCGCACCACGCGCATGGCCTTGAGCAGCGAGTCGCCGGTGGTCACCACGTCCTCCACCACCAGCACCCGGTCGCCCGGTCGGAAGTGCCCTTTGAACCAGCCTCCGACCCCGTGCCCCTTCTGCGCCTCTCGCACCAGGAAGCAACGCCGTCCCGCCACCGCGCCCGCGCCGTAGACGAGGGGCCCGGCACCGAGGGCGGGCCCGCCCACCGCGTCGCAGTCCACGTCGACGTGGTCGAGCAGGTAGGAGACGACGAAGCCGAGGGTGTCGTCGTCGCAGATGGCGTCGGCGCAGTCGAACACGACCCAACTGCGGGCTCCGGAGCTGAGCGTGAACGGCTCGCCGACCGCCGTGCTCATCCCTCGCGACAGGACCGAAACCAGGCGTTCTCGGGCCTCGTCGACGGTCATCGAGCGGCGACCGTAGCACCGGGTCCTCAACTCGAAGGCGCTCATGACGAGTAAGACTCGTCACCGACAGCGACCGAGATCGCGAGGACGTGCACATGGGTTCAGCAGCGGGCGGAAGCGTCCCGCTCGGACGACCGTGGCGGGCCCGCATGGCAGCGGAGGAAGGGGGGTCTCGGTGGGCGCGCCCGGCGCGCGGTGGCGGCGCCCAGGCAGCCGACGGGCCGCGCGGCTCGGATCGCCGGCCGTTCACGGGGCCGCTGCTCTTGGCGCTGGCCATAACCGGGCTGACCTGGGGAGTGTTCGCAGCCCTCGACGCGGGCGGCTACGGGGCGACCGAGGCCATGGCCTCCGTGAACGACATCCTCGACACCTCGACCACGGTGATCGCGGTCGTCGTCGGTGCGCTGGTGCTGCTGCGCTGGCGGCTCCTGGGCGAACGGCGCGACATCGCCGTCGGGGTGGGCCTCGTGATCCTCGGGGCCGTGTTCGTGGGCTTCGACGAGCTCGTCCTCCCCCGCCTGCCCGTGGGGGCGCGCGACGACACACTCGTTGAGCTCGTCCCGCCGCTCGGCTTCGTGGTCGGCCTGCTCGTCCTGGCCCTGCCCGTCTTCCCGCTTCCGGGACGCCTGCGCGACCGGCTGCGCACGGTCCCCCCGGCGCGCGCCGGGGTGATGGCCCTCTTCGGGTTGGCCGTTCTCACGACGGTGCTCGTGCTCTCACCCGCCACCGCCGAGATCCTGGCCGGACGGCGCGAGGGCACGGTGCCGTCGGCGGGGCAGGCGGTGGCACACGCGCTCGTGGCCGGGGTGGTGCTGCTCCTCGCCGTCCGCTTCTGGGTGTGCGCCGACGCACGCGACCGCCCGCTCTACGCGTGGCTGGCGCTCATGCTGCTCGGCCTCGGCGAAGCCCGGATGGCCCTGGCCGTCACCTACCCGGCGGGGTCGCTGTGGCTGGCCGCCAGTCGCATCCTCCGCTTCGAAGGCGTGCTGTTCGCCCTCATGGGCGTCAACCGCGACCTGCACGAGCAGCACGCTCGCCAGGCCACCGCGCTCCGGCGCTCGCAGGCCCGCGTGCGCAGCATCGAGGCACAGCGCGAGGCGGAGCGCCAAGCGCTCGAAGAGCGACAGCACGACGTGCGCTCCGCTCTGTTCGCCATAGGCGGCGTGGCCGACCTGCTCGGTCGGAGCCACGACGAGCTCGACGCGGGCACGGTCGACGCGCTGACGCACGCGCTCGGAGCCGAGGTCAGCCGGCTGCAGGAGCTGGTGGCCGCGCGGGAGCGGGAGGAGCCGCGGCCGTTCCCGGTGTGCGAGGTGATCGAGCCGGTCGTGCTCCTCGAACGCTCAAGCGGCCACGATGTCACGCTCGACGTCGACGACCGCCTCGTGGCCGTCGGCCGGCCCACCGAGACGGTGCAGGTGCTGCGCAACCTCCTCGACAACGCAGCCCGCTACGCGCCCGGCACCCCCGTCGAGGTGCGGGGGGAGGTCCGCGACGACTGGGTGGTCGTGACGGTGGCCGACAAAGGCCCGGGCGTGCCCGTCGCCGAACGGCGGACCGTCTTCGAGCGCGCCCGTCGGGGATCCACGTCGGCGGGCACCGAGGGCTCGGGACTCGGGCTGTACGTGGCCTCGCGGCTCATGCGCGAGCAGGGCGGCGACCTGTGGGTCGCGGACAACCCGGGAGGCGGGGCGGCGTTCGCGATGAGCCTGCCGGCGGCGGGCGATGGCTACGGGCCCCGGCGTCGGCGGCGGTGACGTTCGCTAGCGTCGGGCGCCGATGGCTCGCGCCCCTCGCCGTCGGCGACCCCGCTGGCTGCTGCTCGGCGCGCTCCTGACGCTCCTCGTCCTGGCGGTCAACGCCGCTTCCGGCGGCTCCGACGGCCCCTCCGTCCGCCTGGCCCAGCTCGCCTACCTCGACCGCGTGCGGCCCGCCGTCGAACGCTCCACCGAGCAGGGGGCCGACCTCGTGCGGGTGCGCGACGAGGCCGCCCGCCTGGGCCGCGCCGCCGTGGGGCGGCGGCTGCAGCGGGTTGCCGCCGAGGCCCGCTCGGTGCTGCGCCTCGTGCGCGAGGCCGACCCGCCGGAGTCGTTGGAGACCTCGCACAACCTCCTCGTGGCCACCATGGCCATCCGGGCGCGGGCGGCGGAGCAGGTGCGTGAGGCGCTCACGCGCGCCCTTGGCACCGATCCACCGGAACCGGCGGTCGACGCGCTCGTGCGCGCCGGGCGCGACCTCGCCACCGGCGACGGCACGTACGTGGTGTTCCTCGACTCGATCCCCCGCGTCGACGGCAAGCCCGCGGGAGCGATGCCGCCCTCCGAGTGGGTGCCGGGGGGCCTGGGCTGGACGGGCGGGGAGCTGGCCGCGTTCGTGCACTCCCTGCGGGCGAGCGCGTCGCTGGCTCCGGTGCACGACCTCGCCGTGGCCCTCGTCACCACCGACCCGGCGGCCGTGGGCAGCGAGGGAGCCACCTCCGTGCTGCCCGCCGTGCGGTCGCTGCGGTTGCAGATCGTGGTGGCCAACGTCGGCAACGAAGCCGAGAAGCGGGTGCCGGTGGTGGCCACGCTCACCGCCGACGGGGTGAGCGACAGTGCCCGCGACTTCGTGGATCTCGCACCCGGCCAACGGGCCACCGTGGTGCTCGGCGGGCTGCGGCCGGTGGCGGGAGCGGCCAGCACCCTGTCGGTCACGATCGGGCCCGTCGAGGGCGAGGCCCGCTTGGAGGACAACACCCTGCCCATGCCCCTCGTCTTCCGCTGACCCAACCCCCCCCCTCGCGTTTTCTCCGCAAACGCAGGCGTGGGAGGACCGCGATCTGCGAAGAAAACGAGGGTGTCAGCCGGCTTCGTCGCCCGGGCCGGGCAGCGGATGGAGGCGGCGGTAGGCCGTCTCGGCCCGGAACGCCACCTCCCGCAGGGGGAGGCCGGTGCGACGGGCGACCCGAGCGGCGTCGTCGTGCTCGGCCTTCACCCGCCCGGGGCTCACCTTCACCCGCACGGGGAAGCCCTCCACGTCCACCTCGTCGGTGCGCCGGGAGGACGGCCACCGCTCGAGCACGTGGCCCCGCACGCCGAGCGACCCCGTCTCCCGCGTGAGCGCCCGGGCCACCTGCTCCACGAGGGCCACGTCGCACAGCGCGTGCACGACGTGGCCGGGCCGCCCCTTCTTCATCAGCGCGGGCACCACCCAGGCGTCGTGGGCACCCGCCTCCAGCAGCGCGCCGACCGCGTGCGCCAGGGTCTCCCCGGTGGCGTCGTCGACGTTGGCCGAGAGCTCCACGACCGGCTGGCCCGCGCCCGTCGACGCCTCCGGATCGTCGGCCGCCGTGCCCAGCACGACCTGGGTGAGGTTGGGCAGCCCGTCGAGCTCGCGGCTGCCCGCGCCGAACCCGGTGGAGGAGATCGTCATCGGCGGCAGGGGTCCGAAGCCCGATGCCAGCGCGGCGAGGAGGGCGGCGCCGGTGGGCGTGGTGAGCTCGGTCGTCACGTCGCGGCCGTAGGTGGGTGCGCCCTGCAACAGCTCCACCACCGCGGGCGCCGGGTTGGGCAGCACGCCGTGGGCGGTCCGCACCATCCCTGTGCCGGTCGCCACCGGGCTGGCCTCGACACGGTCGACGTCGAGCACCTCGAGCGCCGCGCACGAGCCGACCACGTCGACGATCGCGTCGAGCCCGCCGACTTCGTGGAAGTGCACCTGTGAGGGATGGCGGCGGTGCAGCCGCCCCTCCACCTCGGCCAAGGCACCGAAGACGGCGATCGCCCGGTCGCGCACCCGGTCGGGCAGGCGCGCTTCCTCCACCAGCCCCACGATGTGCGCGTGCGTGCGCACCACGCCCGTCTCGCGCGCCCGTACCTCCACGCGGGTGGCGGCGATCCCGCTTCGCTGCACCGGGCGGGTCTCCAGCGACCATCCCGACACCGGCAGGCGGTCGAGCAGGCGGGCCACCTCCTCCACGTCGGCTCCCGCGTCGAGAAGCGACCCGAGGGCCATGTCGCCCGCGATGCCGGCGAAGCAGTGGAACCAGGCGACGTTCGTCATGGAAGGAGGCGGGCGACCGCGCAGGCGGCACCGAAGCCGTTGTCGATGCCCACGACGGTGACGCCCGCGGCGCACGACGACAGCATGGCCAGCAGGGCGGTGACGCCTTCGAGCGCGGCGCCGTACCCCACGCTGGTGGGCACGGCGACCACGGGCGCGGGCGTGATGCCGCCCACCACGCTGGCCAGCGCGCCCTCCATCCCCGCCACCACGACCACGGCGTCGGCCTCGGCCAGATCGTCGAGCGAACCGAGCAGGCGGTGCACGCCCGCCACGCCGCAGTCGGCCACGAGCTGGGGGCGGAACCCGAACGCCGTCAACGTGGCCACGCACTCCTCGGCCACCGGGAGGTCGGCGGTGCCCGCGGTGACCACGGCGATGCGACCGGTTCGCTCGGGCGCGTGCCGCCACGAGACCGTGTGGCCCGTCCGGACGCCGCCCGCGTTGGCGGCGAGCGCGGCGTCGGCCTGCTCGTCGGACGCCCGGGTGAGCAGCACCGGCCCGGCTGCCGGCTCGGCCAGCAGCTCGGCCACGATGGCAGCGCACTGCTCGGCCGTCTTGCCCGGCGCGTAGACCGCCTCGGGCAGGCGCTGGCGCAGGGCGCGGTGATGGTCGACTCGGGCGAACCCGAGGTCGGCGAACGGCAGCCGGCGCAGCCGGGCCACCGCCTCGTCGGCCGACAGGGCCCCCGACCGCACGTCGTCGAGCAGCTGTCGCAGGGCGGGCTCGTCCATGGCCTCACTATCCTGCCCGTTCGATGACGCGCATCGCCTTCCTCGGCCCGCCCGGGACGTTCACCGAAGAGGCGCTCTTCACGCAGGCCGACCTGGCGTCGGCCGAGCTGGTGGCGTTGCGCACCATGCCCGAGGTGCTGGCCGCCACCGCGGCGGGCGAGGTCGACTACGGGTTCGTGGCCATCGAGAACTCAATCGACGGCACCGTGCACGAGTCGATGGACGGCTTGGTGTTCGAGCACGAGCTGCTCGTCCAGCGCGAGGTGGTCATCCCCGTGCAGCTCAACCTGATCGCGCCACCGGGCACGTCGTTGGACGAGGTGCGACGGGTGGTGTCGTTCCCGAAGGCGATCGCGCAGTGCCGGGGGTTCCTCGCCGACTCGCTGCCGGAGGCCACGATCGTGGCCGCCAACTCGACGGCCGAGGCGGTGCAGGAGGTGGCCGAGCAACGCCTGGCGGCCACGGCGGCCGTCGGCCCCGCGCTGGCAGCCAAGCTCTACGGGCTGGAGGTCATCGCCGCCGACATCGAGGACCACCCCGACAACGAGACGCGCTTCGTGCTGCTGGCCGCCCGAGGGATCCCGAAGCCCACCGGCCACGACAAGACGAGCATCGTCTGCTTCCAGCACAGCGACCACCCGGGCAGCCTGCACGCGATCCTCGGGCAGTTCTCGGCCCGCGCCATCAACCTCACGAAGCTGGAGTCGCGACCCACGAAGAAGGGCCTGGGCGACTACTGCTTCATCATCGACCTGGAAGGGCACGTGGCCGACGAGGTGGTGGCCGACTGCCTGCGCGACCTGCACGCGCAGCTGGCTTCGGTGAAGTTCCTCGGCTCCTACCCGGCCGCGGGCGAGCACGGCGCCGCCATCCGGCGCGACGCCGACGCCGCCTGGCGGGCCGCCGACGACTGGATCACGTCACTTCGGCAGCAGGTCGGCCGGTAGCCTGGGCCTTCCCGGAGGGGTGGCAGAGCGGCCGAATGCGAGGCTCTTGAAAAGCCTTGGGGGGCGACCCCCCGTGGGTTCGAATCCCACCCCCTCCGCCGCTTCGCGGTGATCGCTACAGCAGGTGTACTCCGTCGGCTCGCCGGGGCCTCGTGTGCAACACTGGTCGCCGCCGGGAGAGGTGCGAGAGCGGCCGAATCGGACTCACTGCTAATGAGTTGACTCCTGACCGGGGTCCGAGGGTTCAAATCCCTCCCTCTCCGCTTCTGTCTTGGCGCCGGATCCGCGATCCCGGGTTGCGTAGGTCCGCGCCCGAGGGCGGGTCAGAGGGTGACGACGGGCACGATGCCTCGATGCCTCGATGCCTCGAGCGTCGTGCGGGTTTCGGGTGTAGAGGGGTAGCCCGTTGGCGGCCGTGGTCGCCGCGACCAAGAGATCGGCGAACCGGGTACGGGTTGTGCGTCCGGCCGCCCTTGCTGTGGCGTACAAAAGCCCGTAGGCCCGTGCCGCGTCGGCATCGAAAGGCAGGGC
>DATAAM010000222.1:0-7337 GCA_036260075.1 Acidimicrobiales bacterium | reverse complement strand
ATCAGCGCGCTATAGCGCGCTGATCCCCCACCAGAACGCTCAGGAACGGGCTCGGGCCCGGTCGAACAGCTTCTGGAGTCGCGCCGCCAACTGCTCCGTGAGGTCGTGGACGGCGCTGCGGGGGGCGCGCCCCGACGAGGTCGGCGGCGCCGGGTGCAGCGGCTCGCCCACCACGACGTGCACCTTCACCGGCCGGATGAGCTTCGATCCCTTGGGCATGGCCGCCTCGGAGCCGCCGATGCCCACCGGCACGATGGGCACGCCCGTGCGGGCGGCCACGTAGGCGGCGCCCTCGAACAGCGGCTGCACGTGCGGACCGGACTGGCGGGTGCCTTCGGGGAAGATCACCAGCGGCTCGCCACCGCGCAGCACCTCGATGCAGCGCCGCAGCGCCTCCCGGTCGGCCGTGCCCCGGTGCACCGGGAACCCGCCCAGCGCGGAGAGCACCTTGCCGATCGGGGCGAACTTCCAGAGCGAGTCCTTGCCCATGAACCGCAGCCGACGCCTCGTCACGGCCGCGACCACCAGCGTGTCGATGTTGGAGCGGTGCACGGGCGCCACCACGAACGGCCCGTCGACGGGCACGTGCTCCACGCCCTCGACGGACAACCGCCAGAACAGCCGGCAGAAGCCTGCGACCAGGGCCCGCACGGCTCGGTAGAAAGCGAGCTCCCACCTCACAGCTGCGCCAGCACCTCCTCCACGATCTCCTCGACCGACCGCCCGGTGGTGTCGATGACCACGGCGTCTTCCGCCACCACCAGCGGCGAGGTCTGCCTGGTGGAGTCGAGCAGGTCGCGCCGGGCGATGTCGGCCGCCACCGTGTCGTAGTCGAGGTCGAGCATCTCCTGCGACCGCCGCCGGGCCCGCTCCTCGTCGCCCGCGGTGAGGAAGACCTTCAGCTCGGCGTTGGGGAACACCACGCTGCCGATGTCGCGACCCTCCACCACGGCGCCGTCGCGGATCGACACCCAGTCGCGCTGGCGGCGCACCATCTCCGCTCGCACGTCCGGGTTGGCCGCCACGACGCTCACCGCTCGCGTGACGTCCGGTCCCCGGATCTCGACGGTGGCGTCGACGCCGTCCACCCGCACCGTCGCCCCGATCTCCATCTCGACCTGATGGGCCAGGCGGCCGACGGCCTCGGCGTCGCTCACGTCGAGGCCCCGCCGCAGGGCGGCGAACGCCACCGACCGGTACATCGCCCCCGTGTCGAGGTAGGCGAGGCCGAGCTTCTCCGCCACCCGCTTGGCGACGGTGGACTTGCCCGAACCCGCAGGCCCGTCGATCGCGATCACTCTCACCGCCGCAGGCCCTCCAGCACGTCGAAGAAGTCGGGGAACGTCTTGGAGACGCAACCGGCGTCGTCGAGCTCGATGCCCTCGACCTTCAGGCCGAGGACGGCGAAGCTCATCGCCATGCGGTGGTCGCCGTAGGTGCACACCGTGGCGCCGTGCGGCGTGCCGCCCCGCACCGTGAAGCCGTCGTCGTGCTCCTCTGCCTCCACGCCGCAGCGGCGCAGCTCCGTGACGACGGCCTTGATCCGGTCGGTCTCGTGGTGGCGGACGAAGCCGATGCCCCGCACGCTCGTCGCACCTGCGGCGAAGGCGGCCACGACGGCCAACGTCGGCGCCACGTCGGGGCAGTCGGACATGTCGACGTCGATGCCGGTGAGGCGGCCCCCGCCCCGCACCTCGGTGCCGTCCACCACGGCGCCCATCTCACCGAGTAGGTCGAGCAGGCGCAGGTCGCCCTGGAGCGACGGAGCGTCGAAGCCCTCGACCCGCACGCGCCCGCCCTCGAACAGGGCGCCTGCCGCCCAGAAGTACGAGGCGGCGCTGGCGTCGGGCTCCACGGCGAAGGCGGGGCCGAACGTCGTGCGCACGTGCTCGGTCATGCGGATGTAGGGCGCCGACACGACGACGCCTTCGGGTTCGACGTCGAAGCCCGCCAGCAGGAGCCCCGACACGAACTGGCTCGACACGTCGGCCGCCACCTTCACCGGCCCGGGCGGGCGCCTGCCTTGTCCCACCACCACGATCGGCAGGTGGCCGGGCTCACCCTCCTCCCGCACCTCGACGTCCAGCGAGCGCAGCGCTTCGATCATCGGCCCCATGGGCCGTCGGCGCAGCTGCTCGTCGCCGTCGAGCCGGTACTCGCCCCGTCCCAGCACCAGCACGGGCGCCAGGAAGCGGGCCGCCGTGCCCGCCTGGTGCACGTCGAGCGACAGCGGCCCCGGTCGCAGAGCGCCGCCGGTGCCCTCCACGGTCACGGTGGTGCCGTCCCACCGCACCCGGGCGCCCAGCGCCTCGACGGCTCGGGCCATGGCGCGCGTGTCGTCCGAGTCGAGTGCGCCGGTGAGCGTGGACGTACCCTCGGCCAACAGCGCGCACAGCAGCGCGCGGTTGGTGTACGACTTCGAGCCGGGCACCTTCACGGTGGCGTCGGGCGGGCGGGCGAGCGGCTCGATCCTCATGCCAGTGGGTGCACGGAGGGACGGAACGCCCGCGCCGCCAGCGCGCCGCGCAGCACGTCGGCCGCCTTGGCGTCGACCACCAGGATGAGTACGCCGCGGTCGCCCTCGGCGGAGTGGGCGATCTCCAGGTCGAGGATGTTGACGGACAGCTCGCCCGCCAAGGTGGTGACCTCGGCCAGCACGCCGGGGCGGTCGGGCACGGGCACCCGCATCTCCACCAGCTCCTCCGGTCGCCCGGCCACCCGCGACGGCAGGTTGGTGCGAGCGGCGCGGGCCGCCTCCAACAGCGAGAGGAGCGCGGCCCGGTCGCCGTGGGCCACGACGTTGCGCATCTCCGACAGGGCGCCCAGGAGCCGGTCGAGCACGCCGACGATGGCCTCCCGGTTCTCCGCGCAGATGTCGGGCCAGATGCCGGGGTGCCCGGCGGCGATGCGGGTCATGTCGCGGAAGCCCCCCGCCGCCAGCCGCAGCAACACGGCGTGCTCCGCGGCTCCGGCGGCGGCCAGCCGCATGAGGGTGGCAGCCGCGAGGTGGGGCACGTGCGACACCACCGCCACCAGCTCGTCGTGGCGCTCGGGGGGAAGGGCCACCACCTCGGCGCCGAAGGAGGCGACCACCTCGTGCACCCGGGCGTAGGCGGCGGGGTCGGTCTCGTCGGTGGGCGTGAGCACCCAGGTGGCGCCTTCGAACAGCTCCCCGTCGGCCCCCTCCACGCCTTCCTGCTCGGACCCGGCCATGGGGTGGCCCCCGACGAACCGGGGCGCCCGCACGGCCTGCACGATCGGCGCCTTCACGCTCCCGACGTCGGTCACCACCGCCCCGGCGGAGACGGCGGCCGTCGCCTCGGCCGCCACCACCGAGACCGGCGTGGCCACGAACACCACCTCGGCCTCGGCGTCGTCGCCCACAGCGTCGAGCGCACCCAGGGCGACGGCCTGCCGGGCCCGGCCCTCGTCGCGGTCGCGCCCGGTGACGTGCCACCCCCGGGCCCGCAGCGCCATCCCGATGGAGCCGCCGATGAGGCCGATGCCGACGACGACGGCCCTATTCGGGGAGGTCATCCCGCAGCCCCCGCGCCCCCTCCAGGTACACGTGGTGAAGCTCTCCCCGGGAGCGCTCGGTGGTCACGTGCATCAGCACCCGGATGCACAGCGGCGTGCCGCCTTCGATGTCGAGCTCCCGAGCGCACAGCAGGGGCACGTCGCCCATGCCGATGGCCCGGGCGGCCGCCGCCGGGAACATCGAGTGGATGTCGTCGGTGGCGGTGAACACGATGCTGACGAGGTCGTCCTTCGACACGTCGTTGCGGTCGAGCATGGCGGCCAACAGCGCCTGCACGCGCTCGTGCACCTGCTCTGTGGTGTCGGCGTCGACCGTGGTCGCGCCGCGCAGCGCTCGAACGGCCGGGGGCACGAGGGGCAACTCTAGTTGTCGGCCCTCACCGATCTCTCGAGCGCCCGCACCTCGGCGGTGGTCAACGGCCGCCACGCCCCCGGCTTCAGGCTGCGGTCGGCCAGGGGCCCGATGCGGGTGCGCACCAGCCGCACCACGGGATGCCCGATGGTCTCGCACATGCGCCGCACCTGTCGGTTGCGCCCCTCGTGGATCGTGATGCGCAGGACGTTGGGCGGCGTGAGCGCCACCTTGGCGGGAGCGGTGCGACCGTCTTCCAGCTCGACCCCTTCGCGCAGCCGGCGCACCGCCGCGGGCGTGGGCCGCCCCTCCACCTCGGCCACGTACTCCTTCTCCACCCCGAAGCTCGGGTGGGTGAGGCGGTGGGCCAGGTCGCCGTCGTTGGTGAGGACGAGCAACCCTTCGGTGTCGGCGTCCAGGCGGCCCACCGGGAACACCCGGGGCTCGGCGGGCACGAGATCGACCACGGTGGGACGGCCGTGGGTGTCGGAGGCCGTCGTGACCACGCCCCGGGGCTTGTTGAGCAGGTAGTGGACGAGGCCCGGGCGCACGCCGACGGGCACGCCGTCGACCTCCACCCGGTCGGCCTCCAAGTCGATGCGGCGACCCAGCACGGCCGGCTCGCCGTTGACCGTGACCCGACCGTCGGCGATCAGCTCCTCGCACACCCGGCGACTGCCGAAGCCCAGGCGGGCGAGGGTCTTCTGGAGCCGCTCGCCGTCCTCGTTCACGCCTCGGGGCGGAGGCCCTGCTCCAGCGCCTCGACCACCTCGGCACCGGGGACGAACTCGCCCAGCGCGGGCAGGTCGTCGAGCGAGTCGACACCCAGCTTCTCGAGGAACAGCCGGGTGGTGCCGTAGAGGACGGCCTGGCCGGGCCCCGGGTCGCGGGCCACCTCCTCCACGTAGCCGCGCTGTTGGAGCGTGCGCATGACGCCGTCGACGTTGACGCCGCGGATGGCGCTCACCTGGGCCCTCGACACCGGCTGCTTGTAGGCGACGATGGCCAACGTCTCCAGGGCGGCGGCCGACAGGCGGGCGGTCTGGCCCTCCAGCACGAAGCGCTCGATGTAGGCGGCCAGGTCGGGGTGGCTCTGGAAGCGGAAGCCGCCCGCCACCCGCACCAGCGAGAAGCCCCGGTGGTCGCGTTCGTACTGGGCGGCCAGCTCCGCGCACATCTCCTCGACGCGGGCGGGCGTGCACTCCAGCAGCTGGGCCAGCAGGCCCGGTTCGATGGGCTCCTCGGCCACCATGAGGATGGCCTCGATGGCGCGCAGTTCTTCTTGCACCTAGCCGGCGTACTCCTCGACGGCGAGCGACTCCAGCGTGACGGCGTCGTCGCCCAGCCAGGTGATCGTGAGGTCGCCGAAGTTGCCGTGCTGCTCCAGGTCGACGAGGCCCTCCTTGAACAGCTCCAGCACGGCGAGGAAGCGCACGATGACCGACAGGCGGTCGGCCAGCTCCTGGGTCAAGTGGCGGAAGGTGATGACGCCCACGCGGGGCAGCTCGTCGACCAGCTCCTCCACCGCGTCGCGCACGCTGGCCCGGATGGGAGCCACGTGGTCCATGTCGACTCGGGGCGTCGGCTTGGGCGTGACCGCCCGCAGGAAGGCGGCCTTCAGCTCGTCGGGGCTGATGCCCGCCAGCACGTCGGGCATCAGCCCGAAGAACCGCTCCTCCATGCCCGCCCGTCGGGGCAGGCTGCGCTCGGCCTGCTCGGCCAGGCCGTAGAGGGCCTGGGCGGCGTCCTTGAACGTCTTGCACTCCAGCAGCCGGGCCAGGAGCAGGTCGCGCTCCTCCCACAAGGCCAGCTCCTCGTCGAGGTCGACGTCGTCCTGGCCGGGCAGCAGGCGGCGGGTCTTGAGCTCGACGAGGATTGCGGCGATCAGCAGGAACTCGGTGGCCACGTCGAGGTCGAGTGTCTCCATCGCCTCCAGATGGGCCAGGTACCCGGTCACGATGTTGCTGATCGAGACCTCGTAGAGGTCGACCTGCTCACGCGTGATCAGGTGCAGGAGCAGGTCGAACGGCCCCTCGAACACCGGGGTCTGGACCTCGTATGCCATCGGGTCGAGGATACCGGGAGCCGACAGGTAGCCCAGGGATGCACGCTCCCGCCTGAGGGAACGCTTCCGGCATGGAACGCCATCGGCTGCTCATCGCCACCGGGCTGCTCGTTGTGGTCGGCTCGGTCCTCCTGTGGTTCGCCCTGGGCGGGTTCCAGCTCCCCGGCTACGGCGGCATGACGGCGGAGCAGGACGCCGCCGCCCACCGGGCGAACACGATCGCCGTGCCGCTGTTCGTGCTCGGCCTGTTGACGACGGCCGTCGGCATCAACGCCGCCGTGGGCCACGGGAAGTCACGGAGGCCTCGCTAGCCAGCCTGTCAGAATGCCTCGCCGTGACGAGAGTGCTGTCGGGCATCCAGCCCACGGGCGACATCCACCTGGGCAACTACCTGGGCGCGGTGCGGCACTGGGTGGCCGAGCAGCACGAGCACGACTCGTTCATCTGCGTCGTCGATCTCCACGCCCTGACCGTGCCCCGCGACCCGGGCGAGCTGCGGGCCAAGACGCAGGAGCTGGCCACGCTGCTGCTGGCGGCGGGCATCGACCCCGACGTGGCCACCCTGTTCGTGCAGGGCCACGTGCACGAGCACGCCGAGCTGGCGTGGCTGCTGGAGTGCACGGCCTCGATGGGCGAGCTGCGGCGCATGACCCAGTTCAAGGACAAGTCGGCCAAAGGCGGCGAGGGCGAGGCCCGGGTGGGCTTGTTCACCTATCCCGTGCTCCAAGCCGCGGACATCCTCCTGTACGACGCCGACCGGGTGCCGGTGGGCGAGGACCAGCGCCAGCACCTGGAGTTGTGCCGCGACGTCGCGCAGCGGTTCAACACCCGCTACGGCGAGGTCTTCACCGTCCCCGAGGCGGCCATCCCCAAGGTGGGCGGGCGGGTGATGGACCTCCAGGAGCCGACCAAGAAGATGTCGAAGTCGGCCGACTCGCCCCAGGGCACCATCCTCGTGCTCGAGGAGCCGGCCTCGATCGAGAAGAAGATCAAGCGGGCCGTCACCGACACCGAGACGGAGGTGCGGTACGACCCGGCGGCCAAGCCGGGCGTGTCCAACCTGCTCGAGATGCTGGCCGTATCCACCGGCCGCTCCCCGGTCGAAGTAGCCGAGGGCTACTCGCAGTACGGGCCGCTCAAGGCCGACGCCGCCGCTGCGGTCGTCGAGTTCCTGCGGCCGCTACGGGAGCGGTACCACGAGCTGGCGGCCGACCCCGAGGGCGTGTGGGCCGTGCTCGACAAGGGCGCAGACAAGGCCCAGGAAGTGGCCGCCGCCACCCTGGCCCGGGCCAAGGACGCCATCGGCCTCCTCCCCCGCCGCTGACCTCCCAGAACGGGCTGGATCAGTCGTCGTCGGCGGCTTTGAGGGCAGCAGCGAGGACC
>DATAAM010000221.1:0-18287 GCA_036260075.1 Acidimicrobiales bacterium | reverse complement strand
CTCGAGTTGCTCCGCCGCGAGCGGTCGACCGCCGAGCGCCAGCTCGCCGAGCTGCGGGAGCGCGCGCAGCGGAACCAGATCGACGACGCCGAGGTGAAGGTGCGGCTCGAGACGGCGGTCGAAGCGCTCCGCCACGAGTTCGACTGCGAGCCCGAGGTTGCGGTCGTCGCCCAGTGCCCCGAGCTACCGCCGGGCACGACGGCTCCGAACCGCGTGCGCGAGCTCGAGCGCGAGCTGCGCCTCATGGGGCCGATCAACCCGCTGGCGCTGGAGGAGTTCACCGCCCTCCAGGAGCGGCACCAGTTCCTCGAAGCCCAGTTGGAGGACGTGAAGTCGGGGCGGCGGGAGCTGGCCAAGGTGATCAAGGCCATCGACGGCGAGATCGTGGAGGTGTTCACCGCCGCGTTCGCCGACGTGTCGGAGAACTTCGCCCGCCTGTTCGGCACGCTCTTCCCCGGCGGCACCGGCCGCCTGCGCCTCACCGATCCCGAGAACCTCCTGGAGACCGGCATCGAGGTCGAGGCCCGGCCCTCGGGCAAGAACGTGAAGAAGCTGTCGCTGCTGTCGGGCGGGGAGCGTTCGCTCACCGCGCTGGCGTTCCTGTTCGCCGTGTTCCGCAGCCGGCCGTCGCCCTTCTACCTCATGGACGAGGTCGAGGCCGCGCTCGACGACGTGAACCTGCACCGGTTCATCGACCTCATCAACGAGTTCCGCCAGGAGGCGCAGCTGCTGATCGTGTCGCACCAGAAGCGCACGATGGAGGCGGCCGACTGCCTCTACGGCGTCACCATGCCGCCGGGCGGCTCGACCAAGATCGTCAGCGAGCGGGTGCGGGCGGGGGCGTGAGCCCCTCGGGGAAGACGAGGAACATGACCTGCGTGGCGTATGCCAGCAGGCGCCCGTCGGGGTCCCACAGCTCCATGTCGACCGACGCGTAGCCGTCGCCGGCCCAGCGGGCGCGGTTGCGGCCGAGGATCCACTCGGCCCGGGTGGTGCCGAACAGGTGGACGGTGAGGTCGCAGCTCGGCGGCAGCCACATCGGATGGCCCGGGCCTGTCTTCTCGCCCACGGCGCCGGGCATGGTGTCGCCCATCGTCAGGATGGCCAGCGGGTCCCAGAAGCCCTCCTCGTCGAGGGGCGGCTCCTCGAAGCGGTACCACTGGAGGCGCTCGGAGTCGGTCGGCTCCCACTCCTCGTCGGGGAAGTGGCCGGCGGCCAGCCGGTTCTCCACGTGCTCCCAGAAGTTGAACGCGAACGCCTGGCGCACGGGCGTGAGCCGTTGGCGCCACGATCGGCACTGCTCGGGCGGGGGCACGTCGCGGGGCGGGGCGACGTCGACGAAGTCGAAGCCGGGGCGGGGGGCGCCGAACACGCCGATCGCTGTGAGGCCCGCGTCCTGGCCGTCGCTGCGGATGGTGGCGGAGAGCTGCGAGATGGAGCGCCCCCGCCGCAGGACGGTGACGTCGACGGTGGCCGGCCCCGGCCGCACCTGGTCGGCGAACACCGCGTTGACCGAGCGCAGCGGCTGCTCGGGGGTGTCGAGCTCCATGGCCATGGCCCTGGCGGCGATGGCGGTGACGAGCCCCCCGTGCGGCACGATCGGGCAGTTCCACGCCTCGTCGACATCCACCCGGTACCGCCCCGGCCGCTCGTCTGCCTCCAACAGCATCTGCTGCTCGAACCGCGTCCCCATGGCCGGAGTGTTGTCGACCGCACCGGGCGGGCGCACGCGGTTTCCTGTCACACGACCCCCGCGCCGTTCTGGTGGGAGGAATGGACCGCCGGCCGTCCATTCCTCCCACCAGAACGGGTGTGGCGGGTCGGTAGGCTGCCCGGCGCCATGGAGATCGTCCTCGTCCTTGTCGTGGTGCTGCTGCTCGCCTCGGTGGCGGGCGTGGCCGTTGCCCGTCGTCGCGGGCGCGGCCCCGAGCTGGAGTCGCCCGCTCCGCCGCCGCCCGTCGAGGAGCTCACCCCCGAGCAGGTGGCGGAGATCGAGGAGGCGCTGGCCGAGGCGGCGGCCGAGGCACCGGTCCTCGTGGAGGAGGAGCCCGCGCCTGCCGTCGCTCCCGTCGAGGCGCCGCCTGCACCGCCGGTCAAGCCCCGCTTCCGCGACCGACTGGGCAAGGCCCGCAGCCTGCTGGCGGGCTACATGGGCTCGGTGCTGTCGCGGTCGAAGATCGACGACGACACGTGGGACGAGCTGGAGGAGGCCCTCATCCGGGCCGACGTGGGCGTAGTCACCACCACAGCCCTGCTCGACGGCCTGCGCACCCGCGTGAAGGAGGAGGGCATCTCGGAGCCGCAGGCGTTGGTCGACGCGCTCAAGCACGAGCTCAAGGCCCGGCTGGCCGAGGGCGACCTGGCCCTGCACCGCGAAGCCGAGGGGCCCAACGTGTGGCTGTTCGTGGGCGTCAACGGCGTGGGCAAGACCACCACCATCGGGAAGCTCGGCCGGCGGGAGGCGTCGGCGGGCCGACAGGTGGTGATGGCGGCAGGCGACACCTTCCGGGCGGCGGCGGCCGAGCAGCTCGAGCTGTGGGCCACTCGGGTCAACGCCGACCTCGTGCGCGGGGCCGAGGGCGCCGATCCCGGCTCGGTGGTCTTCGACGCAGTGGAGCGGGCCGCCGCCCGGGGCGCCGACCTCGTGCTGGCCGACACGGCGGGCCGCCTGCACACCAAGGTCAACCTCATGGAGGAGCTGAAGAAGGTGCGTCGGATCGCCGAGCGGCCGCCCGGCAAGCTCACCGAGGTCCTGCTGGTGATCGACGCCACCACCGGCCAGAACGGGTTGGTGCAGGCCAAGCAGTTCACCGAGGCGGTGGGTGTCACCGGCGTGGTCCTCACCAAGCTCGACGGCACGGCCAAGGGCGGCATCGCCGTGGCCATCCGCACGGAGCTGGGGCTGCCCATCAAGCTCGTGGGCCTGGGCGAGACGGCCGACGACCTCGTGGAGTTCGACCCCGACGAGTTCGTCGAAGCCCTGTTCTCGTAGGCGGGGGAACCGACGGAGGCGGCGAATGCGTCGAAGCGACATGCGGGACCGATTGGCGTGGTTCGCAGTCGTCGCCCTGGTGGTGGCCGGCTGCGGCACGGAGGAGACGTTGCCGAAGCTGCCGGTTGCCGCGAGCGGGGAGCGGGCGGCGGCCCCCGTCGACGCCGCCGTGGCGCCGGTCGTCCACCGGGTGGAGGGCGAGCTGCCCGACGGGCCCGACCGCGGCCCCGCCTACGCACTGCGGGTCGGCGACCCCGGGGGCGCCCGGGCCGCCGTCGCCGCCGCCCTGGGCAAGGAGGCCGACGGCGTCTCGGTGGCCGACGGGCCGGGGGCGCCGTGGCAGGTCAACATGGCTCGCGACACTCCGATCCAGAGCGGGCCGCCCTGCCCCACGTGCGAGCCGGTGCCGCGGGCGCCGGGCCTCCTGTCCGACGAGGCGGCCGAGCGCCGGGCCCGAGAGATCCTCGGCCGCCTCGGCGTGACCGGCGGCGAGGCCGAGGTGCGGCAGACCCCGGTGTCCGTCGAGGTCACGATCCGGCCCACGGTCGACGGCCTGCCCACACGGGGCTACGAGCACCACCTGTCACTCGGGCTCGAAGGGATCCCCATCGGGGCCTACGGGTGGCTGGGTCGGCCGGAGCGCCTGGGCGACTACCCGCTGGTGGACGTCGACGAGGCGCTCGACCGGCTGCGCAAGGGCGCCGGTCCTCGCACACTGCGGGCCGAGGTGCAGCAGGAGGGCCTGTGCCCCGAAGCGGGCGCATGCCCGGAGGGCACGGACGCCCAGGAGGTCGTGCTCACCGGCGTGCGGCTCGGCCTCCAGCTGGTGGAGGGCCATCTGGTGCCCTCGTTCTTCTTCGACGTGGCCGACGGCGACGGCCCCGTGGTGGTCGCCGTGGCCGACCGCTTCCTCGACGAGGTGCAGCCCGAGCCCGAGCCCGCCCCTCGGCCCGAGCCCGACGGCGGGGCGTGCAGCGGGACGGGTGGTGCAGCGCCCTCCGGCGACCAGCCGCTGACCGTGCAGGTGTGCGGGGCGAGCACCGCCGCAGTCGGGGAGGAGGTGGCTTTCGCGGTGACGGCGTCCGATCCCGACGCCGAGATCGTCGAGTCGGGGTGCGGGGCGCCTCACGCGCTGTTCGGCGACGAGGAGGGGGTCGTGCCGGGCGACTGCATGCCCGCGTGCGCCGCCCCGCTGAAGGAAGGCAAGCCCGGCCGGTTGGCCCGCACCTTCCGGCACGCGTACGAGAGGCCGGGCACGTTCACAGCCCGCTTCCGGTTCCGGTCGGCGCTCTGCACCAAGGGCTCGAGCCAGGGCGAGGCGACGCACACGATCGTCGTGAGGTAGCGCTTCCGGCGGGTGCCCTACCATGGTCACCCGCATGTTCGAGTCCCTCTCCGACCGCTTCGAGGGCATCTTCACGCGCCTGCGCGGCCGGGGGCGCCTGGGCGAGGCCGATGTCGACGAGGTCCTGCGCGAGATCCGCGTCGCCCTGCTCGAGGCCGACGTCAACTTCCTCGTGGTCAAGGGCTTCGTCGCCCGGGTGAAGGAGCGGCTGGTCGGCGTCGAGCTGTCGCAGTCGCTCAGCCCGGCCCAGCAGGTGATCAAGGCGGTGCACGAGGAGCTGGTCGGCATCCTCGGCGGCGAGACGCTCAAGGTCTCCTACGCCTCCAAGCCGCCCACGGTCGTGCTGCTGGCCGGCTTGCAGGGATCCGGCAAGACGACGGCCGCCGGGAAGCTGGCCCGCTGGTTCAAGCAGCAGGGCCGCAACCCGCTGTTGGTGGGCGCCGACCTCCAGCGCCCTGCCGCCGTCGAGCAGCTGCGGGTGCTCGGGCAGCAGGTGGGCGTTCCGGTGTTCAGCGAGCCCACCGGTCCCGTCGAGGTGGCGGCGGGCGGCGTGGCGGAGGCGCAGCGCGTGGGCAAGGACGTGGTGATCGTCGACACGGCGGGGCGCCTCACGATCGACGCCGAGATGATGGAGCAGGTCCGCCGCATCTCGGAGAAGGTCGACCCGCACTACACGTTCCTCGTGGTCGACGCCATGATCGGCCAGGACGCGGTGACCACGGCCGAGGCGTTCCACCAGACGCTCGAGCTCGACGGCGTGATCCTCACCAAGCTCGACGGCGATGCCCGCGGCGGTGCCGCGCTGTCGGTGAAGGAGGTCGTGGGCCGGCCCATCGCCTTCGCCTCGACGGGCGAGAAGCTCGCCGACTTCGACGTGTTCCACCCCGACCGGATGGCGAGCCGCATCCTCGGGATGGGCGACGTGCTCACGCTCATCGAGAAGGCCGAGGAGGCGTTCGAGAAGGAGCAGGCGGAGAAGGCAGCCGCGGCGCTGCTGGAGGGGAAGTTCACGCTGGAGGACTTCCTCGACCAGATGCAGCAGATCAAGAAGATGGGGCCGCTCCAGAACATCATCGGTATGCTTCCCGGCGTCCCGAAGGAGATGAAGCAGGCCCAGATCGATGATCGGGAGCTTGCTCGGGTGGAGGCGATCATCCACTCGATGACGCTCGAGGAGCGTCGCAACCCCGAGGTGATCAACGGTTCCCGCCGGCTGCGCATCGCCAACGGGAGCGGGGTCACCACCTCGGAGGTGAACCTGCTCCTGAAGCAGTTCAAGGAGATGCAGCGGATGATGAAGGGGCTCGGGGGCATCCCGGGCCTGAAGAAGAAGGGCAAGAAGGGCAAGAAGGGCGGCCGCGTGACGGCGCCCTCCCGATGAGAGAAGACAGGACAGGCACGTGGCAGTGAAGCTCCGCCTCATGCGGATGGGGAAGAAGAAGCAGCCGACCTACCGGGTCGTGGCCGCCGACAGCCGTTCGCCTCGCGACGGCCGGTTCATCGAGATCATCGGCACCTACGAGCCGCGTGCCGAGCCGTCGGTGGTGAAGATCGACAACGACAAGGCCGTGGGTTGGCTGGCCAAGGGCGCCAAGCCCACCGAGACGGTTGAGAAGCTGCTCAAGATCTCGGGCGCCTGGGAGCAGTACAAGGGCGCAGGCGTCTCGTCGTGACCGACACCGACGTCGAGTACGAAGAGGGCGACGCCAACCGGGTCGAGGGCGCCACCGCCTCGCGGGTGCTGGAGTACGTCGCCCGCCAGATCGTCGACGATCCCGACGCCGTGGTGGTGGAGCGGCGCAACGACCGGCGGGGCGTCACCTTGCGTCTGCACGTGGCCCCCGACGACATGGGCAAGGTCATCGGCAAGCGCGGCCGGGTGGCCCAGGCCATCCGCACCGTGGTGCGGGCGGCGGGCGCCCGCGAGGGCGTCGAGGCCACCGTCGACATCGTCGACTGATCCGTTGGCTGTTCGCCCGGAGGCTCGTCGCCTCCGCGCCGACGACCCCGGGGCACGTCGGCGGTGACGACGCTGGAGGTGGGGCGTATCGTCAAGCCCCACGGCCTGCGCGGCGAGGTGATCGTGGAGCTGTTCACCAACCGCACCGAGCGGGTGGCCCCGGGCACGTCGCTGTCGACTGAGCGGGGCCCGCTGGTGGTGGAGCGCTCGTCGCCCCACCAGGGACGCTGGATCGTGCGCTTCGAAGGCGTGGGCGACGTCGACACCGCCGAATCACTGCGAGGCGTGGTGCTGTCGGCCGAGCCGTTGGAGGATCCCGACGCCCTGTGGGTCCACGAGCTGGTGGGGGCCGAGGTGGTGGGGGTCGACGGCGCAGCCCACGGGCGGGTGGTGGCGGTGGAGGCCAACCCGGCCAGCGACCTGCTGGTGTTGGAGGGCGGCGGACTGGTGCCGCTGCGGTTCGTCGTCTCGCACGGCGAGGGGCGCGTCGTGGTCGACCCGCCCGTCGGGTTGCTCGACGCCGATCAGGGCTGAAGGTCGAGCGCCACAGCCAGGGCGGTGCGGCCCCACTCGTTGGTGCCGCCGCCGAAGTACTTCTCGAGGAGCAGTCGGCGGGCCAGCGCGTCCTCCCGTTCGTCGTCGACGAGACGGAAGCGGGCGGCATGCTCGGTCTCGCCTATGCGCACGGTGACCTCGGAGTGCGCGAGCCCGTTGCGCACCCAGTCGGCTTGGTCGCCGCCACCCGACAGGAGGTAGAGGGTGTCGCCGTCGCGACCGAACCAGATCTCGATGCCGTGCGGCTTTCCCGTGCGTCGTCCCGTCGTCGTCAGGTAGCAGACGTCCTCGGCCACGCCGTACGGTCTAGCGCCATGCGGGCCTGGCGTGTGCGCGAGCTGGGGGAGCCGGCGGCGGTGCTGCGGCTGGAGGACGTCGAGCCGCCCGCGCCGAGGCCGGGCGAGGTGGCGGTGCAGGTGGCTGCCGCCGCCCTCAACTTCCCCGACATCCTCCTGTGCCGCGGCGAGTACCAGGACAGGCCGGAGCTGCCGTTCACACCGGGGTTGGAGCTGTCGGGGACAGTGGACGGCAAGCGGGTGCTGGGCAACCCGACGCTGGGCGCGGGCGCGCTGGCCGAGCACACCGTCGCACCGGAGTCGGCGCTGTTCCCGGTACCCGACGACATGCCCGACGAGGCGGCCGCCGCCCTGCACATCACGTACCAGACGGGGTACCTCGCCCTGCACACACGCGCCGGCTTGCAGCCGGGGGAGACGTTGCTGGTGCACGCGGGCGCGGGTGGCGTGGGCTCGGCAGCCGTCCAGCTGGGCAAGGCGGCGGGCGCTCGGGTGGTCGCCACCGCGGGCGGGCCGGAGAAGGTGAAGGTCCTCGAGGAGCTGGGCGTCGACCTCGCCGTCGACTACCGGTCGGACGACTTCGTGGCCGCCGTGAAGGACTTCACCGGGGGCCGAGGCGCCGACGTGGTCTACGACCCCGTCGGCGGCGACACCTTCGACCGGTCCACCAAGTGCGTGGCCTTCGAGGGACGCATCCTCGTCGTCGGCTTCACCAGCGGCCGCATCCCCGAGGCCCGAGCCAACCACGTGCTCGTCAAGAACTACTCGGTGGTGGGTGTCCACTGGGGCCTGTACAACCGGATGCGGCCGGACGTGCCCCGCCGCATCCACGACGAGCTGTGCCGCCTGTGGGCCGACCGCCTGATCGACCCGCTGGTCTCGCAGGTGGTGCCGTTCGAGGACGCGCCCGCCGCGCTGGTCGCGCTGGGGAGCCGCGGCACGCACGGCAAGGTGGTCGTGCGGGTCGGCGCCGCGTGACGCTGCGCATCGAGGTCTTCACCATCTTCCCGGCGATGGTGGAGGGCTTCCTCTCCGAGAGCCTCATCGGCAAGGCCCGTCGGGCCGGGCTGCTCGACCTGCGGGTGCACGACCTCCGCTCGGCGGCCGTCGACCCGCATCGTTCGGTGGACGACACGCCGTTCGGCGGCGGGGCGGGCATGGTGCTGGCGCCGGAGCCGATCTTCGGCGCGGTGGAGAAGGTGCAGCCGGTGCGGCCGCTGCTGCTGCTGTCGCCGGGCGGCCGGCGCTTCGACCAAGGGGTGGCCCGCGAGCTTGCCGCCGCCGAGCCGGGGTTCTCGCTGCTGTGCGGTCGCTACGAGGGCGTCGACCAGCGGGTCGTCGACCACCTCGTGGACGGCGAGCTGTCGATCGGCGACTACGTGCTGGCGGGCGGGGAGGTCGCCGCGCTCGTCGTGGTCGAGGCCGTGGCTCGGCTGGTGCCGGGCGTGATGGGCAACGAGGCGTCGGCGGGCGAGGAGTCGTTCGCCGAGGGGCTGTTGGAGTACCCGCAGTACACGCGGCCCGCCGACTTCCGGGGATGGGTGGTGCCCGAGGTGTTGCGCTCGGGCGACCACGGCCGCATCGCCCGGTGGCGTCGGGCGCAGGCGCTGGCTCGCACGCGCGAGCGGCGCCCCGACCTGATCGACGCGCGAGGGGGGCTGACCGACGACGAGGTGCACCTGCTCCGTGAGCATGGCTATCCTGAGTCGTCCCCCGGGAACGTCACCGAGGAGCCGTCCGCGCCATGAACCCCACCGATCTTGTCGACCGCAGCAGCCTGCGCGACGACGTGCCGCAGTTCGCGCCCGGCGATCACCTCAAGGTCCACGTCCGGGTGGTGGAGGGCAACCGCGAGCGCATCCAGGTGTTCGAGGGCGACGTGATCCGACGCCAGGGCTCCGGCGTGCGGGAGACGTTCACCGTTCGCAAGGTGAGCTTCGGCGTCGGCGTGGAGCGCACGTTCCCCGTGCACTCGCCGATCATCGCCAAGATCGAAGTGATGCGGCAGGGCGACGTGCGGCGGGCGAAGCTGTACTACCTCCGCGACCTGCAGGGGAAGGCGGCGAAGATCAAGGAGAAGCGAGCCGCTCGGTGACGGTGGCGCCGCCGGTCACGGACGCTCCGTCCACGGCCACTGTCGCTTCGGGGGGCGAACGAGGCGAGGGCACCGGCGACGAGGGCTCAGGCGACCCCGCCGGTCACGCGCCGCCGCGGGAGCGTGAGCGCTCGACTGCCTCGCGCACGCTTCGGGAGCTGCCTGTCCTCTTCCTCGTGGCGCTGACGATCGCCTTCCTGGTCAAGACGTTCCTGGCGCAGGCGTTCTACATCCCGTCGGGCTCGATGCTCCCGCAACTGCAGCTCTACGACCGCGTGGTCGTCTCCAAGCTGGCCTACAAGCTCCACGACCCCCACCGCGGCGACATCGTGGTGTTCGACGCCCCGAGCGCGCGCTTCGGGCGCCAGGCGCCCGACCGGGGACCGGTCGGGGACCTGCTCCACTACGTCGGCGAGCGGGTCGGCATCGTGCAGCCGTCCACCGACGAGTTCATCAAGCGGGTGGTGGCGCTGCCGGGCGAGACCGTGGAGGGCCGCGACGGTCGCATCCTCGTCAACGGCCGGCTGCTGGAGGAGCCGTACCTGCCCCAAGGGGCGGTCACCACCCCGTTTGCGCCGGTCACCGTCCCCGACGGGACGTTGTGGGTCATGGGGGACAATCGGGGCAACTCGGTGGACAGCCGGGTCTTCGGGCCGATCAAGCAGGACACGGTGGTCGGCCGGGCCGTCGTGCGGGTGTGGCCGCCCAGCCGGGCGTCGTTCCTCTGAGCGGCTGAACTCCGACCGCCGCCGCCGGTCGTACGATGGCACCATGCACGGACTCCCGGTGCTGCCCGGGCGGGCTCCCACGTCGGCGTCCCCGCCGCACGGGCGGGGCGCCTCCCGGCCCGCCGCCCGCCGCCCGCCGTGGCCTGCGGGCCCCACCCACCCCATGAACGCAGAGGGGCTCCGATGAGCGCCGAGGACCTCGAACGGTACGAGACCGAGATCGAGCTGCAGCTGTACCAGGAGTACCGGGCCGTCCTGCCCATGTTCCGGTACGTGGTCGAGACCGAGCGCCGCTTCTACCTGGCCAACGAGGTGAAGATGGAGGCGCGCAACCAGGACGGCCGCACGTTCTTCGAGATCGAGCTGGGCGACGCGTGGGTGTGGGACATGTACCGGCCCGCTCGCTTCGTCTCCTCCGTCCGAGTGGTGACGTTCAAGGACGTGAACGTCGAAGAGCTCCCGGAGAAGGAGCTCTAAGCACGGTGCCCGACCGTCGGCGGGCACTGGGCACCCGCGGCGAGGACGCCGTTGCCTCCTGGTACCAGGCGCGCGGGTACGAGGTGGTGGCCCGCAACTGGTGCTGCCGGGAGGGTGAGCTCGACTTGGTGGTGCGCCAGGGCCGCTCGTTCGTGTTCTGCGAGGTGAAGACGCGCAGCAGCGACGCCTTCGGCGTACCCGCCGAGGCGGTGACCCGCGACAAGCAGCTTCGGCTCCGGCGGCTGGCCGCCCGCTGGCTGGAGGACGACGCCCCCGTTCGCCCGCGCGAGATCCGCTTCGACGTCGCCGCCGTGCTCGGCGACGACATCGAGGTGCTCGAGGGCGCGTTCTAGCTCCTCCCGGGTGCTCGCCGGGCCCGGTTGGCCCAGCACGGGTGGTGCCAGTGGCGGCGCAGGTCGGGTGCCGCTGTGGGCACGACGACAACATGGCCGACGCCCACGCCGATCTCCTGGTTGCAGCCCGGGCAGACGTACTCCTTGCGGGCCTGGTAGGGCTGGACGCGGCGAACCTCGACATGCTCGTGGTCGTGGCTCACCGGGGCAGCAGCGCCCAGAGGAGGAGCGCGGCCACCAGCACGAAGGCGGCGGCGACGAAGAGGTAGTCGGACCTGCGCCGCTTCTGCTGCCGGAACGGGTTGAAACCCATGGCCGCCAGTATCGTCGCCCGCCATGGACAGCCTCATCGTGGAGCGCGACGGCGGGATCGTCACGGTCACCCTCAACAGGCCGGAGAAGAAGAACGCCGTGACCACCGAGATGTGGCGGGCCATGGGGGACCTCTTCACCGAGATCGGCCGCCGCACGGAGGACCGCGTGGTGGTGCTCACCGGCGCGGGCGACGCTTTCTGCTCGGGCGCCGACCTCACCGATGTGACCGCTCTCGACATGCACGGCCTCGTGCGCATGCGACTCATCGACCAGGCGGCGGCCGCCCTCCACCGCCTGCCCAAGCCGGTGATCGCCAAGGTGAACGGCGTGGCGGCGGGTGCCGGGTGCAACCTCGCCCTCGGCTGCGACCTCATCGTGGCGTCCGACCGGGCCCGGTTCTCCGAGATCTTCTCCACCCGGGGCCTGTCGCTCGACTTCGGGGGCTCGTGGCTGCTGCCCCGCCTGATCGGCCTCCACAAGGCGAAGGAGCTCGCCTTCTTCGCCGAGGTGCTGTCGGCCGAGGACGCGGAACGCTTCGGCATCCTCAACCGGGTGGTGCCCGCCGACGAGCTGGACGCGTTCGTGGACGACTGGGCCCGCCACCTGGCGGCAGGCCCGCCGCTCGCCCTGTCGTCCACCAAGCTCATGCTGAACAACTCGGTGGGTCCTTCCTTCGAGCAGGCACTCGACGTGGAGGCCGCCACGCAGGCGCTCAACTTCAGCACGGAGGACGTCGCCGAAGCCCTGCGCGCGTTCCTCGACAAGAGGTCGCCGGAGTTCCGCGGCCGGTGACCCGCTAGCGAGGGCGAGGCAGGGGGGCGACGCCGCGGGCTCGGTCGCGGCCCTGCCATCCCGCCCAGGGCGGCGAGCGCCTCGTCGGCCGAACCGTCGCCGCGACCGACGACCAGGACGAGCAGCGCGGCCGACGCGACGAGCAGGAGTCCTCCCGCTCCCAGCGCCAGGATCGCCATCGGTCGCATGGTCGCCATTCTGCAAGGGGGGTGTGACAGTTACGCGGGGCGACGTGACTGTCTCACCCACGGAGTACGCTTCGGGACAGCCGCGATTGGCGGCCGCTCCTGGGCCGGCGACACAGCCCTGCTCCGAATCGTCAGATCGCAGCAGGGAGTTGCCCGTGATCGCCGTTGTCCCGTCCGCCACGCTCCTCGGCGTCGACGGCCGCCCCGTCGCCGTCGAAGCCCACGTCTCCAACGGGCTGCCCGGGTTCCACGTCGTCGGACTGCCCGACGCCGCCTGTCGCGAGTCCCGCGACCGCGTGCGCGCCGCCCTCCTCTCCAGCGGCCTGCCGTGGCCCATGCGCCGGGTCACGATCAACCTGGCGCCTTCGGGGATGCGCAAGGCGGGGTCCGGCCTCGACCTGCCCATCGCCGTCGCGCTCCTCCTGGCGGCGGGCGAGCTGCCTGCGGAGCCCGTGGCCGGCACCGCGTTCGTCGGCGAGCTCGGCCTCGACGGCTCGATCCGCGGCGTCCCCGGCATCCTCTCGCTGGTCGACGTGCTCCGGTGCGAGACGGTCGTGGTGGCCCCCCAGTGCCGCAGGGAGGCCGCGCTCGTCGGCCGTCACCGGGTGCGGACGGCGGGCACGCTGCGGGAGCTGGTCGACGCCCTCCGGGGCGACGGGCCGTGGCCCGAGCACTCCGACGCCCCGAGCGAGCACGGCCGAAGCGAGGAGCAGTCGCCCGACCTGGCCGACGTGCGAGGCCAACGGCTGGCCCGCTGGGCGCTGGAGATCGCGGCGGCGGGCGGGCACCACCTCCTCCTCACCGGCCCGCCGGGCGCGGGCAAGACGATGCTCGCCCGTCGCCTGCCCGGCCTCCTGCCGCCGCTCACCTCGGAGGAGGCGGTCGAGACCACGCGTGTGCACTCGGCAGCGGGGCTGCCCCTGCCCCCCGACGGCCTGGTCACGCGCCCGCCGTTCCGGGCGCCGCACCACGGCGCTTCGGCGGTGGCGCTGGTGGGCGGAGGCACCGCCTTCATGCGCCCGGGCGAAGCATCGATGGCGCACAACGGCGTCCTCTTCCTCGACGAGCTGGGCGAGTTCCACGCAGGCGTGCTCGACTGCCTACGAGAGCCGCTGGAGGAGGGTGCCATCACGGTGGCCCGGGCCAAGGCCACGGTCACCTTCCCGGCTCGCTTCCTGTTGGTGGCGGCCATGAACCCCTGCCCGTGCGGCCAGGCGGGGCCCCCGGGCACCTGCCGCTGCAGCGACCGAGCACGGGCTCGGTACGCCCGGCGCCTGTCCGGCCCGCTCCTCGACCGCTTCGACCTGCGCATCCCGGTGGCCCGACCGGATCCCGCCCACTTGCGCAGCGGCCCGGCCCTCGAGCCGACGGCCACCGTGGCCGAACGGGTCGCTCGGGTGCGGGCGATGGCCGCCGACCGCGGCGCGCGCTGCAACGCCCAGCTCCCCTCAGAGCGTCTCGACGAGGCCGCACCGCTCACCCCGGCGGCCTGGGCGGTCCTCGAGCGGCGGCTGCATGCGGGACTGCTCAGCGCTCGGGGCCTGCACCGGGTGCGCCGGGTGGCCCGCACCCTGGCCGACCTCGACGGGCCCGTCGAGGTGGTGGAGGAGGCGCACGTGTGTGCCGCCCTCGAGCTCCGGCTCGAGCAGCACGAGCTGGGGCTGGCGTCGTGACGACCGCCGCCCACGTCGGCTGCGCCATCGCGCTCGCATCCCTGCCAGGCATGGGCCCCGGCCGCCTCCGGGCGCTGCTGGAAGCCCATCCCCCGACGGAAGCGTGGCGCCGGGTCCGCCACGGGCACGAGGGCGCCTGCCGTCAGCGGGCGGCCGACCACCTCGATCCGGACGGGCTGGCGAAGGCACATGCCGAGGCGCAGGTCACGGTGCACGTGCTCGACGGTCCCGACTACCCGCCCCGCCTGGCCGACGACCCGGAGGCACCTGCCGTGCTCTTCGCCACCGGCGACCTTGCCCTGGTGCGCTCGCCTCTGGTGGGCATCGTGGGCACGCGGCGGTGCACCAGGGCGGGGCGGGACGTCGCCCGCGAGCTCGCTCGGGCCGTGGCCGCCGCAGGCGTCGGAGTGGTGTCCGGTCTGGCTGTCGGCATCGACGGCGCCGCCCACGAGGGGGCGCTCGAAGTGGAAGGGGCCCGGCCCGTCGGGGTGGTGGCGAGCGGGCTCGACGTCGTCTACCCACGGCGCCACGAGCGGCTGTGGCAACGGGTGGCCCAGGCAGGCGTCCTCCTGTCCGAGTGGCCGCTCGGCACCAGGCCCGACGCTTGGCGCTTCCCGGCGCGCAACCGCATCATCGCCGCCCTCAGCGACGTGCTCGTGGTGGTCGAATCACATGCCGCGGGCGGCTCGATGCACACGGTCGAGGCGGCCGACCGTCGGGGCCGCACGGTCCTTGCGGTGCCGGGGCCGGTCCGCAGCCCGGCGTCCAAGGGCACCAACCGGCTGCTCTTCGACGGCCACGGCCCTGCACTCGACGCCGACGACGTGCTCAGCGCGCTCGGCCTCGCCACCGCGGGAGCCGGGCCGCCCGCCCCGCCCCGCCCCGTGCCGACTGGGGTGGAGGCCACCGTGCTCGCCGCCGTCGACTGGGAGCCCACCGCGGTCGAGACGATCCTCGTCCGCACCGGACTCACGCCGATGTCCGTGGCCCTGGCATTGCGTCGGCTCGAACACGCCGCGTGGGTTCGTGACGACGCCGGGTGGTGGGAACGCATCGAAAGGAGCAGCTAGTTGTCTACACTTGCCCAAGCACCTGCCCTTACTGCCGGGCCGAGGACACGCTTTGGACGAAGAGGACCGCGGGGCCATCGATCAGCTGTGGGCCGACTACAAGGCCAGCGGCTCGCGCGACGCCAGAGACCGGCTGATCGTCCACTACTCGCCGCTGGTGAAGTACGTGGCGGGACGCGTCTCGGTGGGCCTGCCTCAGAACATCGAGCAGGCCGACCTCGTGAGCTACGGCATCTTCGGGTTGATCGACGCCATCGACAAGTTCGATCCCGGTCGGGCCATCAAGTTCGAGACGTATGCCATCGCCCGCATCAAGGGGGCGATCATCGACGAGCTGCGTTCCATCGACTGGGTTCCCCGCTCGGTGCGGGCGAAGGCCCGGGCGGTGGAGAAGGCCTACGCCAAGCTCGAGGCGTCGCTCCTGCGCACGCCCACCGACACCGAGGTCGCCACCGAGATGGGGATCTCCGAGCAGGAGCTGCAGGGCATCTTCAACCAGATCTCCTTCGTGGGCTTGATCGCCCTCGACGAGATGCTGTCGGTGGGCGGCGAGCGAGGGGAGTCCACCACCCTGGGCGACACCATCCCCGACAAGGGGGAGGGCCCGGTCGCCGCCTTCGAGGTCGAGGAGATGAAGCAGATCCTCGCCTCCGCCATCAACCGCCTGGGCGACCGCGAGAAGATCGTCCTCACCCTCTACTACTACGAAGGCCTGACCCTGGCGGAGATCGGCGAGGTGCTCGGCGTCACCGAGAGCCGGGTCTGCCAGATCCACACCAAGGCCGTGCTCCAGCTCCGGTCGAAGATGGCCGAGCCCGAGCGCGAGCCGGCCTGAGCCCGCCGCCCGCCCGCCACCCCTCTGACCGCCGCGGACTCACGACCGTCCGACCGCCGCCGGCTGACGACGGCTTGACCGTCAGCGCCTGACCGCTCGGCGCCCGCACGGGTGCCCCCCTTCGTCCCCGATCGCCCGCTGCCGGCTCCGGTGCCCGAGCCCGGTGCCCGCCCGGTGAGGCAGGCCCCCGCTTCCCCGCGTCGTCCGTTCGTCTTCGGGAGTGTCCGTGCCTCGGCTCTGGCTCGTACGCGCTGTGTTGACCATCGTGGCCGTCCACGTGGTCGCCGCGGCGCTCCCGCCGCCTGCGCTCGCCGCCGCCCGCGGCAAGCACGACACCACGGAACCCCTCGGCTACCTGCCACCGGTCGACGCCGAGGTCGTCGACCCCTTCCGGCCGCCGCCTCACCGGTACGGCCCCGGCAACCGGGGCCTCGACTACGCCACCGAGCCGGGCACGCCGGTGCGGGCGGCGGCCCGGGGCGTGGTCGCCTTCGCGGGCCAGGTGGGCGGCGGGCTGCACGTGACCGTCCTCCACCCCGACGGGGTGCGCACCACCTACTCGTTCCTCCGCTCCGTCGCCGTGCGACGCGGGGAGCGCGTCGAGCAGGGCCATGTCCTCGGCGAGACGGGCGAGCTGCTCCACCTCGGCGCCCGTGTGGGCGACGAGTACGTCGACCCGCGGTCGCTCTTCGCGGGCGGCCGGGGGCGGGCGCGGCTGGTGCCCGACCACGAGCTTCGCCCGGCCGCCCTCGCCACCGAGCAGCGCCTCGTGCGCGATCTCCTGCGTCGCCTTGGCCACGCGGCGGCCGTCGGCGCCAGGGCCGCCGTCGACGTGGCGGCCGATGCGGCCAGGCAGGAGGTGGGCCGGCTCGCCCGCGGCCACCGGGAGCTGGCCGAGTGGCTGGCCTACGTCGGCGAGCTGTCGCCCGCTGCATGGGTGCAGCTGGGCGTCGAGCTGGCTCGACCCGAGAGCACCACGCCGTGCACCCCCTCGGAACGGGCGCCGCCTCCGGTGGCGGGCAGGCGACTGCTCGTGCTGGTCGGCGGGCTGGGCTCCTCCAGCGCCTCCGCCGGCGTCGACGCCGTCGACGCCCAGGCGCTCGGGTACGCACGGTCCGACGTCCATCGCTTCTCCTATCGGGGAGGCACGGTGGCCGAGCGCGCCTATCGGGCCCGCGACAGCGGCAACGACTTGGCCGAGGCGGGACGCCGGCTCGCTCGCCTGCTCGGGCGCCTGGCCGCGGAGCACCCCGGCGTCCCCATCGACGTGGTGGCCCACTCGCAGGGCGGCCTGGTGGCGCGCGCCGCGCTGGTGCGCGCCCGCGCCCCCGCGGCGGTGCGCACGCTCGTCACCCTGGGCACGCCGCACCAAGGCGCCGACTTGGCCGCCAGCGTGCTGCTGGCGCGCGGCGGCCGCACGGGACGGGCGGGCGAGGACCTCGTCCGGTCGCTTCGGCTGACGGAGCTCGACGGCGACGCCCCGGCCCTTGGCCAACTGGTGCCCGGCTCGGCCTTCCTGCGCGACCTCGCACATCGCCCGCTCCCGCCCCACGTGCAGGTCACCTCGGTGGCGGCCCGGGCCGATGTGGTGGTGGCCTCGCCACGGAGCCGCCTCCCCGGCGCCGACAACGTCGTCGTCACCGTCGGCGGCGTGCACGACCACGCCGCCCTGCCGGGCTCGCCTGCGGCCCAACGGGAGATCGCGCTGGCGGTGGCCCGGCTGCCCCCGACGTGCCGTTCCCGCGCCGACGCCGCCGTCGACGCCCTGGCGGGGCGGGCCGTCCTCCACGAGCAACGGCTGGCCGGCCCGGCGCTGCGCCTCGGCCTGCCGTTGCGGCCCGCCCGGTGAGCCCCCACTACACTGGCGCCCGGCCCGGCGCCCGCCGAGCCTCGACCCGACTCGATCCGAACCCGCACCGGCGCACACCCACGGTCGCCTCCTCGGAGGCGCGGCGCCGGTGGCACAACCGATGGGAGGAACGGCATGGCCGTCGTCACCATGAAGCAGCTGCTGGAGGCCGGCGTCCACTTCGGCCACCAGACCCGGCGCTGGAACCCGAAGATGAAGCGCTTCATCTTCGGCGAGCGCAACGGCATCTACATCATCGATCTCCACCAGACGCTGCAGGGGATCGAGAAGGCCTACGCCTTCGTCCGCGACCTCGTCGCCGACGGCGGCACCATCCTGTTCGTCGGCACCAAGAAGCAGACCCAGGACCCGGTCGCCCGGTACGCCGCCCAGTGCGGGATGCCGTACATCAACGAGCGTTGGCTGGGCGGCATGCTCACCAACTTCGCCACCATCAGCGGCCGCGTGAAGAAGATGCAGGAGTACGAGCGCATGCGGGCGGCGGGCGACTTCGAGGCCATGCCGAAGAAGGAGGCGCTCATCCTCAGCCGCGAGCTCGAGAAGTTGCAGCGCAACCTCGGCGGCATCCGCGGGATGAGCCGCCTCCCCGAGGCCGTGTTCGTGATCGACACCAAGAAGGAGCACATCGCCGTCACCGAGGCGAACAAGCTCGGCGTCCCGATCGTGGCGGTGGTCGACACCAACTGCGACCCCGACGTCATCGACTACGTGATCCCCGGCAACGACGACGCCATCCGGGCGGG
>DATAAM010000220.1:0-20909 GCA_036260075.1 Acidimicrobiales bacterium | reverse complement strand
TACAGCGCCCTGATCCCCCACCAGAACGACCCCGATCAGGGGACGCGCCACTCGAGGACGCGGAAGGCGCCCAGGCCCGCGGGGTCGAGCAGGGCGTCGGCCTCGGAGGCGCGGCTGCGCCACCGCACCGCTTCGAGGTCGCCGATGTGGGCGCGCTCCTGCCACCGGGCCCGGGCCTCGGCCGCCAGCGCCTCGATGCCGTGGGCGCGCAGGAACTCGGCCTGCGAACGGTCGGCGGCGGGCGTTCGCACCCGGGCCAGTTGGTCGACGGCCACCTCGCACGTGATGTCTTGGGACCCGGGAGCCTCCAGCGGGTGGGCGCCGCGGCCGTGCGCCCGGTACGTGCGCAGCCACTCCTGCCACGGCCGCCGGGCCATCGACGGCGTGGCGTCGGCATAGTCGACGACGACGACGCGCCCGCGCTCCACCACGGTCAGCACCCGCCGCAACCAGTCGCGGGCGGCGTGCTGCAACGGGATGCGGCCGGCGACCGGCGCGTCGGGAGCCAGTCGCACCGCCTCCTCGGCGAGCTCGGGAGCAGCGGGCACCAGCAGCTCGGCGAAGCGTTCGCCGTCGTGCGTGACGCGCACCTCGGCCCATCCGTCGGTCGTCCGCTCCAGCAGGATCGGCGGCAGGTCGTCGAGCAGCTCGTTGGCCAGCACCACCCCGGTGAACGGCTGGGCGGGCATGTCCGCCAACGAGGTGAACAGCGGCCCCACGCCGGCCATCGGCCGCACCTCGTCCTCCTCGTGCTCCGTGGGCCCGATGGCCCAATGGGGCGGCTCCAGGGGAACCGTGCCCGCCTGCTGCTCGCGGAGCGCCTCCGACCGCTCCACCAGCACGTAGCGGAGCGCGGGCGAGCAGGCAGGCGCGGCGTCCGCCACGGCGCGGGCCAGCGCGCCCGATCCGGCACCGGCCTCCACCACCACGAAGGGGTCGGGCCGGCCCATCTCCTCCCACCAGGAGTCGAGCGCCCGGGCCAGGACGGCGCCGAACAGGGGGCCGACCTCGGGGCTGGTGAGGAAGTCGCGCCCGCGGCCCGCGCCCGCCCCGCTCCCGAAGAAGGCGTCGAGGGCGAAGCCGGCGAAGTCGGCGAACGAGATGGGGCCGAGCCGATGGATGCGCTCGACGAGGGCGTCTACCGCACCAGCGATGCGAGGTCTCCCAAGCGGGCGAACGTCTGCGGCGCCACGCCCATGACGACCACTGCCACCGCCGTGATCGCCAACGCGGCACCGAGGGCGGGCGGCACCCGCACCGGCGTGCGGTCCTCGTCGGGCACCGGGTTCATCCACATCTGGCGGGCCACGCCCGCGTAGTAGAAGAGCGCGATCACCGAGTTCACGCCCGCGATGACGGCCAACGTGACCGCGGCGCCGCCGCCCGCGTCGAGTGCGGCCCGGAACACGAGCAGCTTGGCGAACCAACCGCCGAAGGGCGGGATGCCCGCCAGCGAGAACAGGAAGACCGTCATCACGACGGTCAGCACCGGGGCGTAGGTGAAGAGCCCGCCGTACGAGGCGATCTCGCCTGAGCGGGTCTTGCGGGCCACGGCGATCACCACCGCGAAGGCGCCCAGGTTCATCGCCGCGTACATGAGGAGGTAGACGACGACCGCCGTCTGCGACGAGGTCAGCGCCCGGGCGTTCTCGCCCGCCACGGCGAACGGCAGCAGGATGTAGCCCGCCTGCGCCACCGACGAGTAGGCGAGCATGCGCACGATGTTGGTCTGCCGCAGGGCGATGAGGTTTCCCACGGTCATCGTGGCGGCCGACAGCGCCCAGAACAGCGGCGCCCACACGTCGTTGCGGCCGAGGAAGCCCACGAAGACGAGCTGCAGCAGGGCCACGAAGCCCGCCGCCTTCGACGCCACCGACAGGAAGGCGGTGACCGGCGTGGGGGCGCCTTCGTACGTGTCGGGCGCCCAGAAGTGGAACGGCACGGCCGACACCTTGAACGCGAAGCCCACGACGATGAAGAAGATGCCCAGCGTGACGATGTGCACGCCCTCGCCGGCCACGGCGACGGCCCGGCCGATGTCGGTGAGCACGGTCGAGCCGGTGAAGCCGAAGACGAGCGACATGCCGTAGAGCATCACCGCCGAGGCGAGCACGCCCAGCAGGTAGTACTTCAGCGACGCCTCGTTGCTCCGGAGGTCGCGCTTGCGCCACCCGGCCAGCATGTACGCGGGGATCGACAGCAGCTCGAGGGCGACGAAGATCGAGATGAGGTCGCGCGACGACGAGATCACCACCATGCCGAGAAGCGACGACAGCAGGAGGAACGAGAACTCGCCCTTGTGGTAGTCGCCCTCCTCGATGTAGTCGGCGCTGAGCAGCAGCACGACATAGCCCGTGGCGAGGAACAGCCCCTTGAGGACGAGGGCGAAGTCGTCGACCACATAGGCCCCGCCGAACATCGACCGGTCGGTGCCCTCCACGGCGAGCGTGACGATCGGGATCAGCGAGGCGAGCAGGCCGACGCCCGCCAGCTGGGTGACGACGAACTTGCGGGTCTCGTCCACCACCAGGTCGGCCAACAGGACGAGCACGAGCACGCCCGACAGCACGAGCTCGGGAGCCAGCGCGTGGTAGTCGAGGTACGGGGCCTCGAACGGCATGCGCTAGCTCCCGCCGCCCAGGGCCGCTGTCACGACCTGCACGGCGCCGTCGGTGACCCGGAACAGCATGTGGGGGTAGACGCCGAGCGCCACGATGAGCGCCAGCAGGGGCGCCCACGCGATCCACTCGGGCGTGTGGACGTCGTGGATGTGGGCCTCGGCGAACTCCTCCTTCGGGGTGCCGAAGGCGGTGCGCTGGAACATCCAGAGGAGGTAGCCGGCGGCGAGCACCGTGCCGATGGCCGCCACCGCCATGTAGGTGCGGAAGACCGGCTCGCTCAAGCCCGGCGCCGGGTTGTACGCCGAGAGGATGGCAGGGAACTCGCCCCAGAACCCTGCGAGCCCGGGGAGGCCCAGCGAGGCCATGGCGCAGAACCCGAGGATCCAGCCGAGGCGAGGCGCCTGCACTAGCAGCCCTCCCAGCCGCGACAGCTCGCGGGTGTGGTAGCGCTCGTGGATCGAGCCCGCGAGGAAGAACAGCATCCCGGTGATGAGGCCGTGGGCCACCATGCCGAAGATGGCGGCGTTGATGCCGTAGTCGGTGAGCGTGGCGATGCCCAGCATCACGAAGCCCATGTGGGCGACCGACGAGAAGGCGATGAGCCGTTTGAGATCACGTTGGGCGAGGCACCCGAGCGCGCCGTAGATGATGCCGATGACGGCCAGCAGCCCGATCCACGGCGCCCACGCCTCAGCTGCTTCCGGCAGGACCGGCAGGGCGATGCGCACGAAGCCGTAGGTGCCCAGCTTGAGGAGCACGGCGGCCAGGATGACCGAACCGACGGTCGGAGCTTCGGTGTGGGCGTCGGGCAGCCAGGTGTGGAACGGAAACATCGGCACCTTGATGGCGAAGCCCATGAACAGCCCGGCGAAGATGAGGATCTGCGTGTCGCGGGCGATCGTGGCGCCGTTCTCGACCAGCCTCGGGATGTCGAACGTCTCGCCGCCCTTGAAGTAGAGGGCGAGGAACGCCAGGATCATCAGCGCCGAGCCGAACAGCGTGTAGAGGAAGAACTTGATCGAGGCGTACTGCCGGTTCTCGCCGCCCCACACGCCGATCATGAAGTACATCGGGAGCAGCACGAGCTCGAAGAAGACGAAGAAGAGGATCAGGTCCTGGGCCACGAAGGTGCCGTTCATGCCGGTCTCGAGGACGAGCATGAGCATGAGGAAGGCCTTCGGGTTGTGCGGCTCGGGGAAGTGGTCCCAGCTGTAGATCACGCACAGCACCGTGATCAGCATCGACAGCGCCAGCAGCGGCAGCGAGATCCCGTCGAGGAAGACGTGGTACCGGCTGTTGATCACCTCGATCCACGACTTGTCGACCTCGAACTGCCGGGCGTCGACGTTCGAGTAGTCGAACTGCACGAGGAGGTAGACGCCCACCGCCGCCGTCGCCAGCGTGGTGAGGAGGGCCAGGCTCTTGAGCGTGCCCTCGCTCTCCCGGGGGACGAGCGCGAGGAGAGCCACGCCGACCAGCGGCAGGAACACCGCCGCCGACAGGGCCCACGAGTCGAAGTCCATAGCTTCTCCTAAGCGGTGAGGACGAGGGCGAGGCCGAGGACGGCCACCGCGCCGAAGAGGACGGCGGCGTACTGCTGCACGCGGCCGGTCTGGATGGTGCGGAGCGCGGCACCGCTCTCCTCGGCGGTGACGCCGGCTCCGTTGACGACGCCGTCGACGACCTTTTGGTCGAGGAACTCGTACGTGAAGCGGCCGAACACCCGCATGGTGATGCCGGCGGCGTTGACGAGGCCGTCGAGGATGCGCTGGTTGGTCCAGTAGGCGGCCCGAGCGATCGGTCCTTTGATCGAGCCGACCACCACGCCGGTGTAGAGGTGGTCGAGGTAGTAGCGGTTGGCGAGGAGCCTGTAGCCGGCGCGCAGCGGGCCCACGCGGTCGGTCACGCCCTGCGGCCCCGCGTTGCGCCAGTACCAGAGGTAGGCGACCGCGATCCCGGCCAGGCCGACGGCGGACCCGACGATGGCGGTCGTGACGGAGAAGTCGTGGTGCGTCACCACGTTCGACACGAAGGCGGGCTCGAACCACTCGGTGAACTTGAGGACACCCGGGGCGTTGAGGAAGCCGCTCACCACCGCAAGGGCGGCGAGGATCACCAGTGGGACGGTGATGAGCTTCGGCGACTCGTGGGGGTGGTGGTGGGCGGCCGCGCCGCGCGGCTCGCCGAAGAACGTGAGCCAGATGCAGCGGGTCATGTAGGCGGCGGTCATGAAGGCACCGACCAGGCCCACGTACATGAACGCCTCGTAGCCGTTCTCCCCCGCGCCGAGGAGGATCTCGTCCTTGGACCAGAAGCCCGCCAGCGGGAAGATGCCGGCCAGGGCCAGCGAGCAGACGAGGAACGTGGCGAAGGTGACCGGCATGTGCCTGCGCAGGCCGCCCATGTCCTGCTTCATGTCGAAGCTGTGATGCGAGCCGGAGTGCGCCACCGAGCCGGCACCGAGGAACAGCCCGGCCTTGAAGAAGGCGTGGGTGACGACGTGGAAGACGGCCGCCGTCCAGGCGCCCACGCCGAGCGCCATCACCATGTAGCCCAGCTGGCTCACGGTCGAGTAGGCCAGCACCTTCTTGATGTCGGCCTGCACGAAGGCGAGGGCAGCGGCGATGAGGATCGTGAGCCCGCCCACCATGGCCACCGGCGAGTAGCCGTCGCCTGCCCCGATGTGGAAGCCCTCCCAGAACACGCCGTAGAGCCGGGCGACGAGGAACACCCCGGCCACGACCATGGTGGCGGCGTGGATCATGGCCGACACCGGGGTGGGGCCGGCCATGGCGTCGGGGAGCCAGGTGTGCAACGGGAACTGGGCGCTCTTGCCGACGACAGCCAGGAGGAGGCAGGCGGCGGCCACGGTGAGCGCCGTGCTCGGCATGTCGCCCGCGAGCGCCGCCTCGTTGATGTGCATCACGTCGAAGCTCTCGCCCGCCAGGAAGAACAGCATCGACACGCCGACGAGGAGGCCGATGTCGCCGGTGCGGGTGGTGAAGAACGCCTTGAGCGCGGCGTCGGAGTTCTCCTGCTCCTCCCACCAGTGCCCGATGAGCATGAACGAGCAGAGGCCCATGATCTCCCACCCGAGGAGCATCTGGAGCGTGCTCGGGGCCGTGACGAGGATGAACATGCCCGACGTGAAGAGGGAGAGCGCCGCGTAGTAGTGCGTGAACCGGCGGTCGCCGTGCATGTAGGCCATCGAGAAGATGTGCACCAGCAGCGAGATGATGCTGACCATCAGGAGGATTGCCACCGACAGCCCGTCGACCAGCGAGCCGAACGTGACGCGCACGTGGCCGTTCTGCCACCAGGTGAACGTGCGCTCCACCGGCGCCCGCTTCAGCTCGGCGTCTTCGCCGTGCTCGCCGCCGCCCTGCACCTCGCCTCCGTGCTCGTCGGCGGTCAAGGGGTGGTCCTCGGTGGTGGCCGTGGTGCCGTGGTCGTCGCCCTTCTCCTCGGCGTGCGCGTCGTCGGGTGCCACCGCCTTCCCGTGCTCGTCGACGTCGACGACCGAGTGCTCCTCCTCGCCGTGGTGCACGACGGGCACGGTGCCCTCCCGGGAGATCCACTGCCCCGCCAGCACCAGCGAGAGGAGGAGGCACAGGCCCAGGGTGGCGACGCCGATCTCGCCGCCCTTCTTGGGCAGCTTCTTGCCGAAGAAGAGGATCAGCCAGAACGAGACGACCGGGACGACGGGGATGATCCAGGCGTTGCGGAGCACGGTCGCCGCCCTATCCCTTCATCAGGTCGACCTCGGTGAGGTCGATCGACTGTCGGTTCCGGTAGATGAGCAGCACGATGGCGAGGCCCACGCCGACTTCGGCGGCGGCAACCGCGATCACGAACAGGGCGAAGACCTGCCCCGCCACCGTGTCGCGGAAGGCGCCGAAGGCCACCAGGTTGATGTTCACGGCGTTGAGGATCAGCTCGATCGACATGAGCACCAGCACGCCGTTGCGCCGGGCCAGCACGCCGTACACGCCCACGCAGAAGAGGAACGCGCCGAGCAGGAGGAACTGGTTGAGGTACATCAGGAAACACCCCGCAGCGCGGAGGCCGATCCGGGTTTCCCGGTCGGCCGGAGCACGATCGAGTTCGCCGAGGAGGCTCTGCATCCGAGGCGAAACATCAATCTCGCCTCGCGATGACGACGGCGCCCACGAGCGCGGCCAGCAGGAGCACGGAGATGACCTCGAAGGGGATCACGTAGTCGCGGAAGATCGACAGGCCCACCTCGCCGGAGGTCTGCACGCGCGTGCCCTCGAGCTTGGTGTCCTCGAAGGCGTCCCAGAGGATGGCGCCCAGCACGCCGAGCAGGAAGAGCGAGACGACGAGCGACATGAAGCGCTGGTCGTTGTCGAGGTTCTCCGTGCGCCCGATCGGCGCCCGCGTGAGCATGATGCCGAACAGGAACAGCACGACGATGGCGCCGATGTAGACGAGCACCTGCACCACGGCCGTGAACTCGGCGGCCAGCAGGATGTACTGCGCGGCCACGCCTGCCAGCACGACGACGAGGTAGAGGGCGGCGTGGACGACGTTCTGCGTGGTGACCACGCGGATGGCGGCCAGGCCCATGGCGGCGGCGACCGCGTAGAAGATCACGTTCTGGGCGAGCATCGATCCGTCCCTACTTCTTCTTCGTCTCCGCGCCCGCTTCGAGGGGCGGCGGCTCGGGCACGGTCTTCATCCAGTCGCCGAGGCGGTCCTTGTCGTGGAGCAGGTCGGCGATCTTCGCCTCCGAGTACTCGTACTCGGGGCTCCAGAAGAGGGCGTCGAACGGGCACACCTCCACGCAGATGCCGCAGTACATGCAGAGCCCGTAGTCGATGTCGAAGCGGTCGAGCTTCTGCACCGTGCGCGGCTTGCCCCCCTCGCGGCGGGGCGGGGCCTTGTCCTTGTGGCCCTCGATGTAGATGCACCAGTCGGGACAGCTGCGGGCGCACAGCATGCAGACGGTGCAGTTCTCCTCCTTCAGGGCGATCACGCCGCGGGCCCGGGTGGGCGGCGCCTCCTTCTCGTGCGGGTACTGCACGGTCACCGCAGGCTTGAGCATCGTCTTGAGGGTGACGCCGAGGCCCTTGGCCAGTCCCTTGCCCAGCATCAGAAGGCCACCTTCAGAGCGCCGGTGGCGGCGATGTTCACCAGCGACAGGGGGATGAGGTACTTCCAGGCGATCGCCTGGAGCTGGTCTTCGCGAAGGCGGGGGTAGCTGAAGCGGAACCAGAAGATGAGGAAGGCGACGAACATGACCTTGGCGCCCAACGCCAGCGGCCCCACGAGGTTGGCCAGGTCGCTTCCGGGGTCGACGCCGGGCACGGCCCAGCCGCCCAGGAAGAGCGTGGCTCCGATGGCGGCGAGGGCGAAGGCGCTGCCGAACTCGCCCATGAAGAAGAAGAGGAAGCGGAACCCGGTGTACTCGGTCATGTAGCCCGCCACCAGCTCCGACTCGGCAACGGGCATGTCGAAGGGGGTCTGGGTGAGCTCGGCCTGGGCGGCGACGAGGAAGAGCAGGAAGCCGACGAGCTGCGTGAGGATGAACGGGTTGCCGATGCCGGCCCAGCCGAAGATCTCGCCTTCGGCTTGGGCGTGGACGATGCCCTGGAGGCTCATCGTGCCCGCCTGCATGACGACCCCGACGACGGCGAGCACGAGCGGCAGCTCGTAGGCGATGAGCTGGCCTGCGGCGCGCAGGGCGCCGATGAGCGAGTACTTGTTGGCCGAGGCCCAGCCCGCCATGAGGATGCCGAGGACGCTGAGCGACGACACCGCCAGCGCGAAGAAGATGCCGGTGTCGAGGTCTTCGACGACGAGGTCGGGCCCGGCGGGCACGACGATGTAGAGCAGGAAGGTCGACAGCAGGACGACGACGGGCGCCAGCGCGAACACGCGGCGGTCGGCCTTGGCCGGGAAGATGTCCTCCTTCTGGAGGAACTTCACGCCGTCGGCCACCAGCTGAAGCACGCCGTGCGGGCCGGCCTCCATGGGGCCGAGCCGGCTCTGCATGTGGCTCATCATCTTGAGAAGGAAGACGTAGCCGAGGATCAGCGCGCCGGCGGGGATGATCGCCAGCACCACGCCGACCTTCACGGCCGTCTCTGTCCAGTACGCCAGCTCCACCGCTACCACTGCCGGTCCCTGTCGGCGAGCCGGTCGCTTCTGGGGCCCTCATGCCGCGCTGTAGCGCGGTGTTCGCATCCCAAAACGAGCGGGGGGGTGGGGGTCATCGGTCGATGTCCCCGAGGATGAAGTAGAGCGAGGCGAGGATGGTGATGACGTCGGGCACGTAGGTGCCGCGCAGGACCCACGGCAGGATGGAGATGTTGTTGAAGCTGGGCGTGCGGATCTTGCAGCGGAACGGCCCCAGCCCACCCTTCGAGATCACGTAGTAGCCCATCTCGCCCAACGGGTTCTCGGTGTGCACCCACGCCTCGCCCGCGGGCACCTTGATGATGCGGGGCACCTTGGCCTGGATCGACCCGGAGGGCAGCCCGTCGACCAGCTTCTCGATGATCAGGCTGGCCTCGCGCACCTCCTGCAGCCGCACCCAGTAGCGGGCGAACGAGTCGCCGTCGGGGTGTGTCCAGACCTTGAAGTCGACCTCCTTCCACGCCAGCGGCGACTCCTCGTCGCGGCGGAGGTCCCAGTCGACGCCGCTGGCCCGGATGTTGGCGCCGGAGAGCCCGTACTCCAGGCCCACGGCGGGCGGGATGACGCCGATGCCGCGGGTGCGGGTCTGGAAGATCTCGTTGCCCATGAGCAGGTCTTCCATCTCGTCGCAGAACGTGCGGACCCGCTTCATGACTGCTTTGGTCTCGTCGATCCACCCCTTGGGGAGATCCTCCTTCAGGCCGCCGATGCGGTCGAAGTTGGGGTGGAAGCGGCCGCCGGTGACCGACTCCATGAGGTTGAGCACGTGCTCCCGGTCGCGGAAGGCGTAGAAGACCGGGGTGATGGCGCCCAGCTGCACGCCCATGTCGCCGAGGAACAGCGAGATGTTGGCGATGCGGGCCATCTCGAAGAAGATCGTGCGCAGCCACTGGGCCCGGGGCGGGGCCTCGACCCCCATGAGCTTCTCGGCGGCCAGGATGAACGGCACCTCGTTGGCGAAGTGGCCCAGCCAGTCGATGCGGTTGATCAGGGTCGTCACCTGCGGATAGGTGCGGACCTCGCAGAGCTTCTCGTAGCCGCGGTGCATGTAGCCGCACACGGGGTCGGCCCAGACCACCTGCTCGCCGTCGAGGCGGGCGACGATGCGCAGGGTGCCGTGGGTGGCGGGGTGCTGCGGCCCGAGGTTGAGCGTCATCCCCTCGGTCTCGAGCTCGACGTTCACCCGGGCGTCGGCCGCCTGGCCCGCCACGTAGGCGGCCTGGCGCCAGTCGGTCGTGACCGTCATTCTGCCGCCGCCTCCTCGCCGTCGCCTTCGGGCTCGCCCGGCATCGGCTCCACGTCGACCAGCCCCGGCCACGGCTTCACCTCGCGGGCCAGCAACGGGAAGTCCTTGCGCAGCGGGTACCCCTCGAACTCGCCGGGCAGGTAGATGTGGCTCAGCCGCGGGTGGCCGTCGAAGCGGAAGCCGTACATCTCCCACGTCTCCCGCTCGTGCCAGTCGGCGCCCCGGAACAGCTCTGTCCAGGACTCGACGGCGGGGTCGGCGTCGTCGAGGTCGGCCTTCAGGGTGATGCCGACCTTCCGCCGTGTGGAGTACAGCCGGGCGAACACCTGGAAGCGGGTGTCGCCGCCGGCCACGCCCGTCTCCATGCCGGTGGGCTCCTCGTCGCCGCCTTCGGTGGGCGCGTCGGGGTCGAAGACCTTCTCTCCGGAGAGGCCCGGCGCGGGCAGCCAGTCGATGCCCGAGAGGAAGCAGAAGTAGTCCATGTGGAGGCGGTCGCGGCACACCTCGGCGGCCCGCTTCCATGCGGTGCGGTCGACGCGCACGCAGATGTCGCCGCCCGCCACCTCCGAGCCGACCACGGCCTCGCCCAGCGCCTCTCGCAGTGTGGCGAGGAGGCCCTCGCGCAGCTCGTCGACCTCGACGGGGGGAGCCTCAGGCGCCTGGTCTCGCACTCCGGTCGCTCCGCTCCCTCCGACTCGCTCGGCGCTACCCTCCGACGACAATCGGCTCACCCCTCCAGCGCTCGGCCATGTCCTCGTTCTGGATGCGCTGCTGGAGCAGGACGATGCCCTCGAGCAGCGCCTCGGGCCTCGGCGGGCAGCCCGGCACGTACACGTCGACGGGGATGATCTGGTCGACGCCCTTGGTGACGGAGTAGCTGTCCCAGTAGGGCCCGCCGCAGTTGGCGCACGACCCCATGGAGATGACGTACTTGGGGTCGGGCATCTGCTCGTAGAGGCGGCGGATGGGAACGGCCATCTTGTCGGTGACGGTTCCGGAGATGACGACGAGGTCGGCCTGGCGGGCGCTGGCCGGGAAGGGGATGACGCCCAGCCGCATGACGTCGTAGCGCGGCGATCCGAACGCGGCGCCCATCTCGATGGCGCAGCAGGCCAGGCCCCACTGGTACACCCAGAGGCTGTACTTGCGGGCGGCGTTGAGCAGGTGGGTGAGCGGCTTGGGGACCTTGCCGCGCTCCACTAGACCCACCGCAGCACCCCCTTGCGCCAGGCGTACACGAGCCCGAGGGCGAGGATGACGATGAAGACCAGCATCTCGATCAGCCCGAAGAGGGCGAGCGTGTCGAGCTGCACGGCCCACGGGAAGATGAACACCGCCTCGACGTCGAACATGACGAACAGCAGGGCGAACACGTAGTAGCGGATCTGGCTCTGCGACCACCCGCTGCCCACGGGGTCGACGCCCGACTCGTAGGAGATGTACTTCTGCGGCTGGGGCCGCTTGGGGCGGAGGAGGGAGCCGGCTCCCAGCATGGCCGCCACCATGGCGACGGCCGCCCCACCGAACACGAGCACGGTGAAGTAGCTGCGGAGGAAGTCCGACATCGGCGGGCGAGCCTAGTGAGCGCATTCACGAGGCGCCAAAACCCGTCAGGTTCGAGGTTCCGACCGGTCCACGGGGACCGGATTCGGCGCGATCGACCCGCCGGGGGGCGGTCGTAGACTCGGGGCATGGCGCCCAGCTACCACCGCCTGGGTGACGTGCCGCAGAAGCGCCACGTTGCCTTCCGGGCGCCCGACGGCTCGCTGTACGCCGAAGAGGTGGTGGGCCTGGAGGGGTTCTCGGGCCGCTACTCGATCCTCTACCACCGCTACGCACCGACCCGGGTGGTGAAGGTGGCCGAGACCGACCCGGTGCCCGCTCCGCCCCGACCGGCGAGCGACGGCACGCTGCGCCACCACCTGTTGCGCCCGGGCGACGCGCTGGACGCCGGGCCCGACGAGCTCTCCGGGCGCGACTGGGTGCTGTTCAACGCCGACGTGCGAGTCGGCCTGTCCGCCTTCGAGGACGGCCCCGGCCGCTTCGTGCGCAACGGCGGCGCCGACGAGTGCCACTTCGTGCACCGGGGCGGCGGCCGCCTCGAATCGGTGTTCGGCGCGCTGGAGTACCGGGCGGGCGACTACGTGGTGATCCCCAAGGGCACCACGCATCGCTGGGTGCCGTCGGGCTCCGACAACCGCCACCTGGTGGTGGAGACGCCAGGGGCCGTGCGCCTCCCCCGCCGCTACCAGAACGCCGAAGGCCAGCTGCTCGAGCACGCGCCGTACTGGGAGCGCGACTTCCGCCGGCCGACCGAGCTCCTGGCCCTCGACGACCCCTCCCCCACCGACGTGTGGGTGCGGGTGGGCGACGCCACTGCCGTCTACACGCTGGACCACAACCCGCTCGACGTCGTGGGCTGGGACGGCCACCTGTACCCGTACGCCTTCTCCGTCCACGACTTCGAGCCGATCAGCGGGCGCCAGCATCAGCCGCCGCCCGTGCACCAGACGTTCGAGCTCGACGGTGCTGTGCTGTGCTCGTTCTGCCCCCGCCGCCTCGACGACGGCCCCGACGTGGTGACGGCGCCCTACAACCACGCCAACCTCGACTCCGACGAGGTCCTCTATTACGTGAGCGGGTCGTTCTTCAGCAGGCGTGGCATCGAGGAGGGCGCGCTCACGTTCCACCCCCGCGGCATCCCCCACGGCCCCGCGCCGGGCGTGGCGGAGGCCTCGATCGGCAGGACGCACACCGACGAGCTGGCGGTCATGCTCGACACGTTCCGGCCGCTGACACTGACGGCCGCCGCCGAGCGGTGGGACGATCCCGACTACCCGACCAGCTGGCTGCCCCGGGAGTGAAGGCGGTCAGTCGGCGAGCCCCAGGATGCCGACGACCGACGCTGTGACGCCGGCCATGGAGATCAACAGGCCCATCATGGCCATGTACATCTCGCGTGTGTGCTTCGACAGCCTGCTGTCGATCATCGGCTCGATGCCGTCGAACCGGTCGTCGAGGCGGGCGAAGCGTTCGTCGATGCGGGCGAAGCGCTCGTCGATGCGGGCGAAGCGTTCGTCGACCAGCGCGAACCGGTGGTCGATCCGCTCCTCCAGGTGCTGGAGGTCCTGCTTGGTCGACAGCTGCGACCAGTCGATGTCGGGCAGGGCGGCCATCAGGCGGTCGGCCGTCTGCGGGCCGAGCCCGTCGACGAGGCCTTGGTGCAGGGCGAGGCGTTCGGTGCTGTCGAGAGCCATGGCTGGTGGCGTCCTCCCGAGGTGGCGTGGACCGGAGAAGGTGCCGGACGGCGGCTCCCGAGCCGTGGGCAGCGAGGCGAGGCAGAGCTGCAACGCATCGAGTGCAGTGTAGCACCCGGATCACATGAAGTGCAACGAAGTTACAGGAGGGCGTCGGCCAGGCCCAGCTCCACGGCCTCGGCGGCATCGAGCCACCACTCCTTGCGGGCCCAGCGCCGCTGGATCTCCCGATCGGACAGCGTCGAGCGCTCCGACAGGATGGCCAGCAGCCGCTTCTGCAGCCGCTTGGTGAACTCCATCCCGTCCTCCAGCTCGCTCACCTTCCCGATGCTGGCGTTGGACACCTCGTGGACGAGGAGGAAGGCGTTCTCCCCCACCACCCGATGGTCGCCCGCCTGCAACAGGACGGCGCCCATGCTGGCGGCCCGGCCCAAGGCGATGGTGGTGACGCGGTGCCCGACCGACCGCAGCTGCCGCAGGTAGTCGAACAGCGCCAGGCCGTCGAGCACGTTGCCGCCGGGCGAGTTGAAGATCACCGTGATCGGCGCCCCCGGGTCGCGGCGCGACCACCGGCCCAGCTCGGCCATGCACTGCTGCACGCTGTCGCCGTCGACCGCGCTGTAGAAGGTGTAGACCTGCGCCGCCCGGTGGTCGGCCGCCTGCTCCCGCTCCTGGCGTCGGAGGGCGCTCAGCTCCACCTCGGCCCGCTGTGTCTCGAGGTCGAGCTTGCGGAGCTCAAGCCGAGCGCGCTCCTCGGCCAGGGTGCCGGGCGCGTCGGGCAGTGCCACGAGCGCTCGCGAGCGGGTTGCGCCGTTCTGGTCGGCCATGTCCTCTCTTCGGCAGCCGGGCGGCCCGGCTGAGCGAACCGGCTCAGAAGAGGAAGCCCGCCCGCTCGGCGAAGCGGATCACCGGCTGCGGCAGCACGCCCACGGCCAGCGTGAACGCCAAGGTGACGGCCAGCGCGATGCCGATCCCGGCGGGGACGGTCAGCCGGGGCGGCTCTTCCTCCTCGGTCTCCGGCGGCACCGCCATGTACATCAGCACCGTCACCCGCAGGTAGAAGAAGGCGGCGACCACAGCCGCCAGCATCCCGATGATCGCGATGGCGTAGGAATGGGCCTCCACCGCGGCGGCGATGACGTAGAACTTGGCCAGGAAGCCCGACGTGAACGGGATGCCCGCCTGCGCCAGCAGCAGCACCGTGAAGGCGAGCGCCAGGCCCGGGCGCCGCGCCGCCAGCCCACGATAGGAGTCAAGGTCGTGGGCGGCGTCGCCCCGGCGGCCCACCACGGTGACGACGGCGAAGCTGCCCAGCACCATGAACGTGTAGGCGAGCAGGTAGAACAGCGCCCCGGCGATCCCCTCGTCGTTGGCGGCCTGCAAGCCGATCAGCACGTAGCCCGCGTGGCTCACCGAGGAGTAGGCCAGCATGCGCTTCACGTCTGTCTGGACGATGGCGAGCACGGAGCCGACGAGGAGCGTCAGCACGGCGAGGACCCACACCACCGGCTGCCAGTCGACCCGCAGGGTGGCGAACGTCGAGAAGAACAGGCGGAGCAGGCCCGCGAACCCCGCCGCCTTGGCGACCGCCGCCATGAAGCCGGTGACGGGCGTGGGGGAGCCCTGGTACACGTCGGGCGTCCACGCGTGGAACGGCACCGCCGCCACCTTGAACCCGAGCCCGACGAGCAGCAGCGCCATGCCCGCCAGCAGCACGCCGTTGCCGACGGCGACGTTCTCGGCGAGGAACCGGGCCACCTCGGGCAGCTGCGTCGAGCCGGTGGCGCCGTAGGTGAGCGCGACCCCGTACAGGAACAGGGCCGAGCTGAACGACCCGAGGACGAAGTACTTGATGGCCGCTTCCCGCGACTCGTTGCGGCCGCGGTGGAACCCGGCCAGGACGTACAGCGCGATCGAGAGGATCTCCAGGCCGAGGAACAGCACGATGAGGTCGTTGGCGATCGCCATCGTCATGCCGCCCGAGGCGGAGAGCAGCATGAGGACGTGGTACTCCGGGCCGTCGAGGCCCTCCCGTCGCAGGTACGGATCGGCGATCAGTGCGCTCAGCACGGCGGCGGCCCCGATGGTGACGAGGAGGAACACGGCGAAGCCGTCGATGACGACCGCGTTGGCCACGGCCTGGTAGCCGCCGTTGCGCACGTCGAACCACAGCCGCCAGGACGCCACCAGCGAGACGGCCCCGCTCGCCACCGCCACCAGCGCGTACAGCCCCTTTGGCGGCCGCGGCCGGAGCAGCGAGCTGACGAGGAGCATGAGCAGTGCACCCACGATGGGCGCCAGCACCGGCACCAGCGCGGAGTACTCGACGTTCGGGGTTTCGATCGGTGTCACCGGCGCACCCCCCGGTTTTGGGCACGCTTTTCTGCCCATAGCGCGGGAAACCGTGCCCAGAACGAAGGACCCGTCGTCGTCATGGTGCCGCCACCTCCGGGACCCGGACGTCGCTGTGCTCCTGGACGTGCTCCAGCAGCCGGTCGACCGACGGGTCGATGCGGTCGAGCACCGGCTTGGGGTACACGCCGAGGAACACGATGCCGAGGAGCAGCGGCACCATGACGGCCCGCTCCTTCCACGTCATGTCGGGCAGGTCGGCGTTGGCCTCGTCGGGGGTGCCGTGGAACACGCGCTGGTAGGCCCAGAGCAGGTAGACGGCCGCCAGGATCACGCCCGCCGTGCCGACCACCGCCCACCACCGGCGCGTCACGAAGGTGCCGATGAGGATGAGGAACTCGCCCACGAACCCGTTGAGCGCAGGCAGCCCGATCGACGACAGCATGACCACGGTGAACACGGCGGCCAGGACGGGCATCGGCTTCTGCAGGCCGTTGAGCTCGGCGATCAGGCGGGTGTGCCGGCGCTCGTAGATCATGCCGACGAGCAGGAACAGCGCCCCGGTCGACAGGCCGTGGTTCACCATCTGGAGCACTCCGCCCGACAGGCCGGTGGTGGTGAACGCGAAGGTGCCGAGCACGATGAAGCCGAGGTGGGCCACCGACGAGTAGGCCACCAACCGCTTGAGGTCCTTCTGCACGGCCGCCACCAGCGCGCCGTACACGATGCCGATCACAGCCAGCGTGAGCAGCAATGGCGCCAAGTCGACGGACGCCTGCGGGAACAGGTACAGCCCGAAGCGCACGATGCCGTACGTGCCCAGCTTCAGCAGCACCCCGGCCAGGATGACGGACCCGGCCGTGGGCGCCTCCGTGTGCGCGTCGGGGAGCCAGGTGTGCACGGGGAAGAGCGGCACCTTCACCGCGAAGGCCAGGGCAAACGAGAGGAACACCCATCGGGCGGTGTCGGCTGCCAGCGACTGTCGCTGTGCGAGGTCGACCACGTCGAAGGTGACCGGCTGGTCGCCGCCCGCGCTGAGCAGCACCAGCGTCAGCATGCCGACGAGCATGAACGCCGAGCCGAACAGCGTGTAGACGAAGAACTTGAGGGACGCGTACACCCGGTTCTCGTAGCCCCACCCGCCGATGAGGAAGTACATCGGCACCAGGGTGAGCTCGAAGAACAGGAAGAAGAGGAACAGGTCGAGGGCGAGGAACGACCCGAGGCAACCGGTCTCCAGCACCAGCATCCAGGCCGTGTAGGACTTCACGTCCCTGCGCACCTCGGGGCCGGCCAGCGCCACCGGGAACAACAGCGCCGTGAGCAGCACGAGGAAGAGGGAGATGCCGTCGACGCCCAGCTTCCACTCGATGCCGAAGTCGCGGATCCACGTGTGCTCACTGACGAACTGGAAGCCCGCCTCGCTGCGATCGAACTGGACGAGCACGACGACGGCCAGCAGCCCGGTGCCGACGGCGCCGAGCAGGCCCGTGAGCTTCACGACCTCGGGCCGGGTGCGAGGCAGCAGAGCGACGACGACCGCCGTCAGCAGCGGCAGCACGACGGTGAAGGTCAGGAGCGGGAAGCCCGGGTCGTGCATCAGCCGTTCACCCTCACCAGTGCCCAGCCCAGCAGCAGCACGCTGCCCGCGGCGATCCCCAACGCGTAGTTGCGCACGTACCCGGTCTGCACCTTGCGCAGGTGGGCGCCGCCGAGCCGGACGAGGCTGCCGAGGCCGTTGACGCCGCCGTCGACGACCTGCTTGTCGAAGGCGGCCGATCCCGCCGCCACCAGGCGGCCGCCACTGCCGAAGACGAAGGCGAACAGGGAGTCGATGCCCCAGGCGTTGCGCAGCACGGCGGGCTCGAGGCCGGCGCGATCGGCCCGCCGCAGCCACAGGGCGCGGGCCAGCAGCACGCCGACCACCGACGTCACCAGGACGGTCATGGCCAGCGCCCACTTCTCCCCCGTGGTGACGGCGGCGGCGTGGTGGGCGCCGATGACAGGCTCCAGCCACTCGTCGAGCAGGAGCCACCCTCGTGTGGGCAGGTTCAGCACCCCGCCGACGACCGAGAGGACGGCCAGCACCACGAGCGGCACCGTCATCGTCCACGGCGACTCGTGCGGGTGGACGCGCTTGTCGTCCCACCGCGACTGCCCGAAGAACACGAGGACGACCTGCCTCGTCATGTAGTACGCGGTGAGCAGGGCAGCCACCGCGCCCACTGCCCACAGCGCCGGGCTCTTGTCCCAGGCGGCGATGAGGATCTCGTCCTTCGACCAGAAGCCCGCGAACGGCGGGATGCCCGCGATCGCCAGCCAGCCCACGATGAACGTGGCCGACGTGATCGGCATCAGCTTGCGCAGGGCGCCCATCCGCTTCAGGTCCTGCTCGTCGTGCAGCCCGTGGATCACCGACCCCGCTCCGAGGAACAGCAGCGCCTTGAAGAAGGCGTGCGTGACCATGTGGAAGACCGCCGCCACGTAGGCGCCGCTGCCGATGGCGAGGAACATGAAGCCCAACTGCGAGACGGTGGAGTAGGCGAGCACCCGCTTGATGTCGTCCTGGGCGCAGGCCACGGTGGCGGCGAAGAGGGCAGTGGCCGCGCCCACCACGGCCACGATCGTCGGCACCCACTCGGGGCCGACGTCGAGGACGGGGTTCATGCGGGCCAGCAGGTACACGCCCGCGGTGACCATGGTGGCCGCGTGGATGAGAGCGGAGACCGGCGTGGGGCCCTCCATGGCGTCGGGCAGCCACACGTGCAGCGGGAGCTGGGCCGACTTCCCGGCCGCGCCGAGGAGGAGCAGGAGGCCGACGGCGCCCGCCGTGACCTCGGCCATGCCGTCGATCCGCTCGAAGATCGTCTCGTACGTCAGCGAGCCGGTGGCGGCGAACACGAGGAACATCGCCAGCATGAAGCCGAAGTCGCCCACCCGGTTGGTGACGAACGCCTTCTTGCCCGCCACCGCCGCCGACTCCCGCTCGAACCAGAACGAGATGAGGAGGTACGAGCAGGCGCCCACGCCCTCCCACCCGAGGAACGTGAGGAGCATGGAGTCGCCCAGCACCAGCACGAGCATCGAGAAGGCGAACAGGTTGAGGTAGACGAAGAAGCGCGGGTAGCGCTCGTCGCCGTGCATGTAGCCGATGGAGTAGAGGTGGATGAGCAGGCCCACCCCGGTGACGAAGAGCGCCATCGTCACCGACAACGGGTCGACCAGGAGCGCCGCCTCCACGTCGAGGCTGCCCGAGGACACCCACGTGAAGAGGCTCTTGGTGACGTGCCGGTGCTCGTGGTCGCGTTCGGCCAGCGAGAGGAACGTGACGACGGCCGAGGCGAACGAGCCGGCCATGGCCACGGTGGCCAGCCGGCCCGCACCGGGATCGCCCAGGCGACGACCGAAGGCGACCAGCAGCAAGAAGCCGGCCAGCGGAAAGGCGGGGATCAGATAGGCGGCGTCGAGCACTCTCAGCCCTTGAGGAGATGGAGGTCGTCGGCAGTGGTGCCGGACCGGCGGCGGAAGATCGAGACGATGATGCCGAGGCCGACGACCACCTCGGCCGCGGCCACCACCAGCACGAAGAACACGAGCGACTGGCCGCCGATGTCGTCGAGCTCACGGGCGAAGGTGACGAACGAGAGGTTCACGGCGTTGAGCATGAGCTCGATGCACATGAACATCACGAGGACGTTGCGGCGGACCAACAGGCCCACGGCGCCGATGGTGAACAGCCCGGCCGCCAGCATGAGGTACCACTGCGGCTCCACGGTCATTCGCCCTCACCTCCTTGACGTGTCGGCCGACGAGCCAGCACCACGGCACCGACCACGGCGATGACGAGCAGCACCGAGGTGATCTCGAAGGCGAGGAGGTAGCGGGTGAAGATCGACTCGGCCAGCTTCTCGATGTTCTCGCCCTCGCCTGTGGCCTGGCCTGCGACCGACCGGGCACCGGTCACCCACTCGGTGCGGCCCAGCAGCACGACCTCGGCCAGAAGCAGCACGGCGATGACGGCAGCGGCGGGCCGCTGCCCCTTCAGCTGCTCGACGTCGACGTCTTCCTCGCGGTCGACGCCCAACAGCATGATCACGAACAGGAACAGCACCACGATGGCGCCCGCGTACACGATCACCTGCACGGCCGCGAGGAAGTGGGCCTGCTGGGCCACGAACAGCACGGCGACGCCGAAGAGAGTGCCCACCAGGGAGAGCGCAGCGTGCACGGCGTTGCGCGAGAACACCACGCCCACGGCACCCGCCAAGACGAGCACGGCCGCCACCGCGAAGACGACCGCGTCGACCTTGGAGGTCGCAGCCAGCAGCGCAGGGCTCATTCGGCGGCCTGCCCCTTCTCCGGCTCGCGCACGCCGTAGCCCAGCTCGCCCGACCACTGGACCGTGTCCTCGTACTCCGCGGCGCCGGACGGCGACGTGGCCCGCATCCAGGCCGACGTGTGCGCGTCGTCGCCTTCCCGCCAGTCCTCCCACGGGAGCCGCTGCGGCTTGCCGTCGTCGCCGACGAGCAGCTCGTCCTTGGTGTAGACGGCGTCGCGGCGGTTGGTGAAGGAGAACTCGAACAGCTTCAGGAAGAACCAGAAGATCGGCCAGATCCAGTCCGGTCCGAACAGCAGGGGACCCTGCGGTCCGCCCAGGAACAACGTCACGATGACGGCCGACATGGTGACGACGTTCATGAACTCGGCCTGGAAGAACAGGGCGAAGCGGATGGAGGAGTACTCGGTGTGGAAGCCGCCGACGAGCTCCTGCTCCGCCTCGACCAAGTCGAACGGCGGCCGGTTGAGCTCGGCGGTGGCGGCGATGCAGAAGATGGCGAACGGCACGAACCCCGTGCGGATCAGGTTCCAGTCGATGAGCGAGTCGGCCTGCGACGCCACGATCTCGCTCGTGTAGAGCGAGCCGGCGACGAGCACCACGGTCGCGACGGACAGGCCGAGCGCGGCCTCGTAGCTGATCATCTGGGCCGTCGCCCGTACGGAGCCGAGCAGCGGGTACTTCGAGCCCGACGACCAGCCCGCCAGCATCACGCCGTACACCGCCAGCGACGACATGGCCAGCAGCAGCAGGATGCCGACGGGCGGGTCGGCGAGCTGCAACCTCGTGGTGTGCCCCGCGATCGAGATCGTGCCGCCGAAGGGCACGACGGCGAAGCTGAGGAACGCGGGCACGATGGCGAGGTACGGCGCCAAGCGGAACACGGCCCGGTTGCTGCGGTCGGGGATCAGGTCCTCCTTGAAGAAGAACTTGATGCC